>WHTX01000280.1 GCA_009377505.1 Acidimicrobiia bacterium | reverse complement strand
GCTGCACCCGGCGGAGGCGACGGGGCTCCTGCTCAGCGCGGCCGTCGCCGCCGTGGTCGTCGGGGCCACGACGGTCGGGGTGGTGCTCGCCATGGTGCGGGCCAGCGAGGGCCTGGCCGATCTCGACCTGTCGGCGGCGCGGTTCGGCGCCAGGCACGCCAGCGAGCTGTCCACGGGGGTGCTGCGGCGGCTGACCGAGTTGGGCGACACGCCCGTCGTCGTCGCGCTGGGACTGGTGGTAGCCCTCGTCGAGTACCGCCGGATGGCCAACCGGGCGATCATCGGGTTCCTCGTGCTCGTCCTGGGCGGCCAGGTGGCCATCACCAACCTGATCAAGGAGCTGGTCGAGCGGGCGAGGCCCGACCTCGGCCAGCTCGCCGGGGCCGCAGGGCACTCGTTCCCATCCGGCCACTCGGCCGCGGCGGCCGCGGCGCTCGCCGCCTTCGCCCTGGTGATGGGACGAGGCCGACCTCTGCCGGCCAAGGCGGTACTGGCCGGGATGGCCACGGGCGGCGCGGTCGCCGTGGCTGCCAGCCGGGTGCTGCTCGGGGTGCACTGGGTGACCGACGTGGTCGCGGGCCTGGCCCTGGGCTGGGGTTGGTTCGCCCTGTGCTCGATCGCCTTCGGCGGCCGGTTCCTGCACTTCGGCTCCCCCGTCGAGGTCGCGCAGCACGAAGTGGAAGCGGAAGCGCACGCGACCGGCTAGCCCGGGCTAGTGGGGCTAGTGGACCTGCCTGGAACTACAGCGGTGCAAGTTGAGCGGTGTCGCTCGCCTCGACGGCCCGCCGCCTCGCACAGGACCCCGGGACCTCGCGCTGTCCTTGGGCGTTGCTCCGGTGACGGAATGCCTGGCGGGGCTGGGCAGGTGGTGTCCCCGGGCCAGGCTCGCCGGGGGCAGGTCCCGCCCGCGCCGCCGACGCCGCCTCTGGCTAAGGGCGGGGGCAGCCGAGGAGGCGGCGGCCTGCGTTCTCCCCTACCACCCGCGACGCGGGCTGACACGGGCCAGCCCGGAGCGCGCTGGACCGCGGCGTGCGCTGGGACCGGCCCGTCCCAGGCCGCGCCCCCGCCAGGCACGCCCTCCCCGCAGCGGGCGTTTCATCACCGGAACAATGCCCAAGACCGGGAACCCGATCACCCAGCCCCCCTCACCGCCGCAATTCCAGCCGGGACCACCAGCTCTACACGCTGACCAGCGCCCATTGAGCACGGACGAGGAGGTGTGGGAGATCATCGTCGTCTTTGAAGGCAGAGCTGGCCCAGCGGCCCGGGGCTCAGTCGGAGGCGCGGACCTTGGCCAGCAGTAGGAAGCCAGTGGCCGGGGAGACGGGCAGGCGCTCCATCAGCCGATCGAGGCGGTGGCCTCGGGTGATCATGAAGCGCTCGAACGCCCCGCTCGCCTTGGCGCCCGCGACCCGGCCCAAGCCGTTGGCGATGCTCCGGGCCGGGATGTTGCGGATGCCTGCCACCTCCTCCACCACGAAGCTCCGGGCCAGCTCCTCCCGCAACTCGGCCCTGGTCTGGCGCACGTAGTAACAGTCGCTGTCCCCGCCGAAGAGGTGCTCGCCCTCCCGCGCCCCCTCGTTGCCCATCACGCCCCACAGCCGGAACACCAGGCTGTAGTTCAGCGTGGACAGCGCGGCCACCGCCCCCGGGCGCAGCACCCGGCGCAGCTCGGCTCCCAGCTCGGCTCGCGACGCCGGCCGCAGCACCGGGTACAGCTCCGCCGATGCCGCGCCGGCCATCGACCCGGTGCGCAGCGGCAGGCTCCGGGCGTCGGCGTGCACCGCAAGGACGGGCAGTCCCGCGCAGCGCCGCACCAGCAGGCGCAGCGATGCCTCGCTGTAGTCCACCGCCACGACGGGCTGGCCCGTGGCGCGGGCCAGGTGATCCGTCAGCCGTCCCGTCCCCGCGCCCAGGTCGAGCACCGGCCCGTCCGGCCGCCCGACGCGCTCGAGGGTGGCCGGGACCTCCACGACGTCGGTGACCTCGGGGAAGATCGACGCATACCAGTCGGCCTCGCGGTCGCGGCTGGCCTGTTCCCGCTCGGTGACCTCGTCGAGCCCGGTGCGGGGAAGGAAGCTGACCACGCCGTCGCGGTAGGGATACTCGTGCCCGCAGGCCGCGCAGCGCACGACGCCCGACCGCTCCTCGAGGGAGCCTCCGTCCCGGGGGCAGGCCAACAGCCCCAGCAGCCCCGCAGGGTTCGGGGCGAGGGCCGCGGGAGCCGTCCTCTCGCCACTCGTCCCAGACATCGCGCAACCCTATCCGCGCTGTTTCAACCACTACGCTGCCGAGTCCCGCGCCCGACCTGGGGGTACGCAACCGTTCATGCCCCACCCCAGCTGCCCCGCCACCGCCCTCGGCGGCGCGCCCCAGGCGTGAGCCCGCCACCTCTCCTCGCCACCTACCGGGTGCAGCTCACCCCGGGCTTCGGCTTCCGCGAGGTGGCCGAGCTGGCCGACTACCTCGCCGCCCTCGGGGCCACCCACCTCTACAGCTCCCCGCAGCTCCAGGCGGCGCCGGGTAGCACGCACGGCTACGACGTGGTCGACCACAGCCACCCCTCGGCCGTGCTCGGCGGCCCCGACGCCCACCGGGAGATGACCGCGGCCCTCGCCGCCGCCGGCCTCGGGCACATCGTGGACATCGTGCCCAACCACATGGCCATCACCGGCCCGGAGAACCGCTGGTGGTGGGACGTGCTCGAGAACGGCCAGGCCAGCCGGTTCTCCGACGTCTTCGACGTGGAGTGGGGGCCGCCCGAGAGCGGTGACCGCATCCTGCTTCCCGTCCTCGGCGACCACTACGTGCGGGTCCTCGCCGCCGGTGAGCTACATGTGGCCAGGGAGGGCGGGGCGTTCACCGTCCGCTACTACGACCACCGCTTCCCCGTCTCCCCCCGTGCCCTCGACGTGCTGCTCGACGCGGCGGCCGAGAGCTGCGACTCGGACGAGCTGGCCTTCCTCGCCGGCGCCCACGGCGCGCTCCCCGCCGCTGGGGGCACCGACGGGGGCGGTCACGCCCGCCGCCACCGCGACAAGGAGGTGCTGCGGTCCCTGCTCGACCACCTCCTCGCCACCAACCCTCGCACTGGCGAGGCCATCGACGGCGTCGTCGCCGAGCTCAACGCCGACCCCGAGGCCCTCGACCAGCTGCTCGGGCGCCAGAACTACCGCCTCGCCCACTGGCGCACGGCCGGCCAGGAGCTCGACTACCGGCGCTTCTTCGACGTGTCCACCCTGGCCGGGCTGCGAACCGAGGACGAGCGCGTCTTCGCCGACACGCACCGGCTCGTGCTCGCCTGGCACCGCGAGGGACGCCTCGAGGGCCTGCGCGTCGACCACCCCGACGGGCTGCGCGACCCCGCCGGGTACCTCGAGCGCCTCACCGACGCGGCCAACGGCGCCTGGGTCACCGTGGAGAAGGTCCTCGTCGGCGAAGAGGTGCTCGCCCCCTGGCCGGTGGCGGGGACCACCGGCTACGAGTTCCTCAACCTCGTCCTCGGCCTGTTCGTCGACCCGGCCGCGGCCGACCCCTTCGGCCGCCTCCACGAAGAGCTCACCGGCGAGGAGGACGACTACGACGGGCTCGTGGCCCGCTGCAAGCGCCTCGTGCTCGAACAGGTGCTCGGCGCCGACCTGCAACGCCTCACCGAGCGCTTCGCCGCCCTCTGCGGTGAGGGCCGCCGTTACGGTGACTACGCCCGGGGCGAGCTGCGCGCCGCCCTCGCCGCCCTACTCGTCGCCTTCCCCGTCTACCGCACCTACGTGCGCCCCCGGCCCGAGGGCGGGGTGGAGGCCAGCGACGCCGACCGAGCCGTGCTCGCCGGCGCCACCGAACGGGCCAAGGCCGACCACCCCGAGGTCGACCCCGAGCTGTTCGACCTGCTCCAGGCGGCGTTGCTGTTGGACCTGCCCGACCCCGAGGCGGTCGAGCTGTCGGCCCGCTTCCAGCAGCTCTCCGGGTCGGTGATGGCCAAGGGGGTGGAGGACACCACCTTCTACCGCTACACCCGCTTCGTCGCCGTCAACGAGGTCGGGGGCGAGCCCCGCCACCTCGGCGTCGCGCCCGAGCGCTTCCACGCCCACAACCACCGGGTCGCCGAGCGCTGGCCCGCGACGATGACCACGACGTCCACGCACGACACCAAGCGCTCCGAGGACGTCCGGGCGCGCCTGGCCCTGCTGTCGGAGATCCCGGCGCGCTGGACCGAGGCCGTGCGCAACTGGGTGGTGCACAACGCCCCGAAGTGGGGCGACCAGGAGCCCGACCGCAGCATCGAGCACCTCCTCTACCAGACCCTCGTCGGCGCCCACCCCCTGCCCCGGGACCGGGCCGTCGCCTACCTGGCCAAGGCGGCCCGGGAGGCCAAGGCCCACACCTCCTGGCTGGCCGCCGACGCCGAGTACGAGGCCGCGCTGGAGCGCTTCGTCGAGGCGGTCCTGGCCGACGAGCGCTTCCTCGCCGACCTCCACGCCTTCGTCGAGCCCCTCGTGGCGCCGGGCCGGGTGAACAGCCTGGCCCAGCTCCTGCTCAAACTGATGAGCCCCGGGGTCCCCGACCTCTACCAGGGCACCGAGCTGTGGGACGACAGCCTCGTCGACCCCGACAACCGGCGCCCCGTCGACTTCGCCGCCCGCCGGGCACTGCTCGCCGAGCTCGACCGCCCCGCCGCCGCCGCCGCCGCGCCCAGCGCGACCGACAGGCCCGTGACCGCCACCTCGCCCGTCACCCCCGAGGCGGTGTTGGCCCGGGCCGAGGAGGGGCTGCCCAAGCTGTGGGTGGTGCGCCACGCCCTCGCCGTACGCCGGGACCGCCCGGAGTGCTTCGTGCCGGGCGCGGGCTACGAGGGCCTGGCGGGGGTGGGGAGCCGGGCGGGCCACGTCGTCGCCCTCGCCCGCTCGCCCTCGGGCAACACCGCCGCCTCCCCCGTCGAGGTCGCCGGGGTGGTCGCCGTCGTCCCCCGGCTCGTCCTCAGCCTGGCCGGGGACTGGGCCGACACCACGCTCGACCTGCCCCGGGGCCACTGGCGCGACGAGCTGACCGGCACCGAGCACGACGGCGGGCCGGTGGCGCTCGACGTGCTCCTCGGCCGCTTCCCCGTGGCCCTGCTCGTGCGCGGGTGACGCCGTGGCGTGAGCGTCGCCGCCGGCCGGGCGGCCGGGCCGTACCGGGACTACCTGGGCTTCGGGGTGAACTTCGAGGCCCTCTGCGGCCTCGGGGCCATCCGCGGCTACGAGGACGTCGACCTGTCCGAGAACGAGCCTGTCTTCCACATGGACGCGGCGTCGGGCGCGGGCGGGGCGTTCGCCACCCTCGCCGCGCTGCGCCGGGCACGCCGGACGGGGGTGGGCGAGCTGGTGGAACTGCCCCAGACCGAGAACATGATGAACCACATCGGCGAGCTCTTCGTGGAGGCGGCGGTGACGGGCGCCCGCCACGAGCGGATGGGCAACCGCCACCGGGCGCGCTCGGGCTCGACGAGGCCGAGTACCGGGCGCTCGAGGAGGACGGTCACCTCTCCCGCGACTACCTCGCCCCGGACGGCACGCCGTTGTGAGCCCCAACGTCACGGGGTTGGGAATGCCATCGTGCCGAGGTCATCCCGCGGCGACGACCGTGTCCAGAGCCAGGGCCGCCATGGCCGCGAAGCCGTTCTGGCGTTCCTCGCTGCTGAGCAGCTCGCCCGTCGGGATGTGGTCGCTGACGGTGGCGATGCACAGCGCCTTGCCACCGTGGGCGGCGGCGATCGTGTACAGCGCCGCCGCCTCCATCTCCACGGCCAGGGTGCCGTGCCGGGCGAGCAGGTCGAACACGTCGGTGTCGTCGTCGTAGAACAGGTCGGAGGAGAAGATCGTCCCCACGTGGGCGGCGAGCCCCCGCTCCCCGGCCAGCCGGGCCGCCGTCGCCACCAGGTCGAAGGAGGCCGTCGGCGCGAAGTCGACGCCCCGGAAGCGCCGCTCGTTCATGGAGGAGTTGGTGTGGGCGCTGAGGGCGATCACGACGTCGCGCAGGCCGACGCGAGGCTGGATCGACCCGCAGGACCCGACCCGGATCGCCGTGCCCACCCCGTAGAAGCGGAACAGCTCGGTGGCGTAGATGCCGATCGAGGGCATGCCCATGCCCGTGCCCTGCACCGACACCCGCCGGCCCTGCCAGGTGCCCGTGAAGCCGAGGGCGTTGCGGACCCGGTTGTAGCAGCTGGCCCCCTCGAGCAGCTCCTCGGCGATGAACTGCGCCCGAAGTGGGTCTCCGGGCAGCAGGACGGCGTCGGCGATCTCGCCCTCGCGGGCCTCGAGGTGCGGCGTCGGCGCGCTCATGGCGCGTCACCGTAGCCACGCCCGGCCCGAGCGCCGTGCCCGCTCGTGCCAGGCCCGGGTGCGCCGGTGCCCGGTCCGCGGGACGGAGCGCACCCGGTCCTCACCGGGGCCCGGCACCCACCCACTGGCCCCGATCTTGCATTCGAGCTCGTTCGAGCTGGGCAGCCAGTGGGCCGCATCACTCGACCGACCAGGTGCGGTCCAGGTCAGCGGCATGGCCACGAGCCTCATGAAAGATCAGGGCTGGCACGCCGCTTCCGAACGCGTCGCTCCACGAGGGACCGCCTCTGGGTGGTATGACCTGCCGCATGCCGCGGCAGAGCTGGACCGAGCGAGCCCGGCCCGGGCGCCGGCTGGTGGCCATCGCCGCCGTGCTCGCCCTGCTCTTCTACGTGGCCGGCGCCACCCTCGCCTGGGGCAAGTACCGCAACAGCCTGGCCGCCGAGCGCAACGAGCTGGTCACCCAGGCCCGCAGCGGCGCGTCGGAAGCCTCGCGCTTCCTCACCGACCGGGCGCGGCTGCTCGACGCGCTGGCCTCGGACACCTCGTTCCGGCGCGGCGACCTGGCGGCCATCGCCGCCGACCTGGCCAGCCTGCCCACCGAGGAGATCGCCTTCCGCGGCGGGGTCGTGTGGTCCGACCCCGAGGGCGACGTGGTGACGGCGGCCGGGCCTCTCCCGCCGGGCTCCCCGGCCGCCGCCGCCGAGCGGCCCTGGTTGCGCCAGGTGCTGGAACGGGGCGAGCCCGTGGTCGCCGTGGTCGAGGAGGACCCTGCCTTCTCCGGCGAGGCCATCGTGCTGGCCGTGCCCACCGTCGCCCCCGGCGAGGGCCGGGGCGTGCTGGCCGGAGGCCTCGGGCTCGACTGGCTGCGCGAGCTCGTCGACGGCCTGCCCATGGACGGGGAGCGGGCCACGGTGGTCGAAGGGGCCACGG
>WHTX01000279.1 GCA_009377505.1 Acidimicrobiia bacterium | reverse complement strand
GGGTCACGCCTCGTGGCTTGTAGACGTTGAGCCCCTGGATCACGAGCAACACCCCCAGGCCGATCGCGGGATGGGCCAGGTCGCCCCCAAGCGCGTCGAGCGCCGGCCCCCGGGCGTGGAGGGCGTCGGGCAGCGCCTCCGGCCCAGCGCCCAGCGCGGCCATGGCCTCCTCGGCCAACAGCCAGCGCCCGTCACGGTCGATGGCCACGACCGTCACCTCGTAGCGGGCCGGGTCGATGACCCGCAGCACATGGGCGGCGGTGACCCGGGAGACGTCGTGCTCGGCGGAGCGGCCCCCGAACAGCACCATCAGCTTCGTCCTGCCGCTGTCCACGGACCAGACCCTATCCCCGGGCCCCGACCTGCCCGGGGGACCCCGTCGCCCTCGCCGGCACGCGCGAGGATGACGGCAGTGCGCTTCACCGCCGACGAGCTCGCCCTGGCCGCCGGGGGCCGCCGCCAGGGCCCGACGGTCCTGGTGTGCGGCGCCACGGTGGACTCGCGCGCCGTTGTCGCCGGCCAGCTCTTCGTGCCCGTCGTGGGCGAGCGCGACGGGCACGACTTCATCGCCGCGGCCGTCGACGGCGGCGCTCCCGCCTTCCTCACGTCGCGCCCGGTGGCCGAGCTCGCCGGTGTCGGCGTGGCCGGCGGCGCGACGGCCATCGAGGTGGGCGACACCGTGGCCGCCCTCGCCGACCTCGGCCGGCTCGCCCGGCGCCGCCTCGGTGGGGCGGTCGTGGCCGTGACGGGCTCGGTCGGCAAGACCTCGGTCAAGGACCTCGCCGCCTCCGTGCTCGGCACGACGCTGCGGACCTCGGCTGCGGTGCGCTCCTTCAACAACGAGCTCGGTGTGCCCCTCACCTTGCTCGAGGCGCCCGAGGGCACTGAAGCCGTCGTGGTCGAGCTCGGGGCGCGCGGCCTCGGCCACGTGGCCGAGCTGTGCGCGATCGCCGAGCCCACCGTGGGCGTGGTGACCACGGTCGGCGCCGCCCACCTCGAGCTCTTCGGCTCCCTCGAGGACGTCGCCCGGGGCAAGGGCGAGCTCGTCGAGGCGCTGCCTCCTACCGGCACCGCCGTGCTCAACGCCGACGACGAGCGCGTCGCCGCCATGGCGGGGCGCACCACCGCGGCCGTGCTCCGCTACGCCACGGGGAGCGCCCGAGCCGACGTCGTGGCCGAGGGCGTCGTGCTCGACGCCGGGCTCCGCCCCCGCTTCACCCTGCGCTCGCCCTGGGGCTCCGCCGAGGTGGCGCTCGAGGTGCGGGGCCGGCACATGGTGGCCAACGCCCTCGCCGCCGCCGGCGCCGGCTTCGCCCTGGGCCTCGGGCCGGACGCCGTGGCTGCCGGGCTCGGGGCAGCACGCCTGTCGCCCTGGCGCATGGAGGTGTGGCGCAACCGGTCCGGGCTCACCGTGGTGAACGACGCCTACAACGCCAACCCCGTCTCGATGCGCGCCGCCCTCGAGTCCATGGCCGCCCTTCCGGCGCGACGCCGCATCGCCGTGCTCGGGCCCATGGCCGAGCTGGGGGAGTCCTCGGCCGCGGCCCACGCCGGGGTGGCCGCGCTGGCCCGCTCGCTCGGTATCACCGTGGTCGCCGTGGCCTGCGACCTCTACGGCGAGACGCCCGCGGCCGACCTCGGCGCTGCCCTCGAGGTGCTCGACGGCCTGGGCCTCGGGCCCGACGACGCCGTCCTCGTCAAGGCCAGCCGGGTCGCCGGCCTCGAGGCCCTCGCCGCCGCGTTGGGACAACGCTGAGCTCCCCCACGACCAGGTGAACGATCATGGCTAGCGTGTCGAGACCAGGGGCGAACCAGGCGGCGAACCACTACGCCACGCTGGGCGTCCCCGCGAGTGCCTCGGCGGACGAGATCCGGCGGGCCTACCGTGCCCAGGCCCGCCGGCTGCACCCTGACCGCCACCTCGCCTCCCCGCCGGAGGAGGCGGCCCGTGCCGAGCGCGAGATGCGCGAGGTGAACGCCGCCTGGGAGGTGCTCTCGGACACCGGGGCCAAGCAGCGCTACGACCTCGAGCTCGCCCTCGCCCGGGCCAGCGCGGCCCGCGTCCCCACCGGGCCGCGGCCCCGGCCCGGCCCCCCGGTCTCGAACGCCGCGCGCTGGCCGCCGTCCACCTCCGCACCGGGCCCGCACGCCCACGTCGAGGTGGCCCCGGGCGACGGGCTCTGGACGGCGATGATCCGGGCGCTGCCGTGGGCCGTGGTCATCGTCGTGCTCGGCGCCATCTTCGTCTTCACCGCGTTCGCCGCCGGTCGTAGCGACGACCGCGGCGCCACCACGGACCAGTACGTGCTGCCCACCGCCTCGGTCGGTGATTGCGTGCGCTTCCGCTCGGCAACACGCCTCGCCCTCGTGGACTGCTCATCGCCGAACGAGGGCGAGATCATCGAGAAGGTGCCCAATGGCCGCCCCTGTCCCTCCGGCACCACATCCCGGTACCTGCCCGACGAGGGGCTGTACGCCTGCATCCGGCTCTGAGTCGCATGTCGCGGTGGCGCTCGCTAGCATCTCGATCTTCCGAGGGGCGCTTAGCTCAGTTGGTTAGAGCGCAGCCTTCACACGGCTGAGGCCACAGGTTCGAGTCCTGTAGCGCCCACGGACTGCGCACCTCGCTGCTCCGCATCCAGGCAGCTCGCTGCTCCGCATCACAGTAGGTGGGCGCGGTACAGGCAGTGGTGGTTCTCCCATCGGAGAGCGGCGCATCCGTCGAGTGGCTGGGTACGCGCGCTTTGTCGACTTGTGTGGCGGCCATGAAGGGCGGCCCTCGGGCACCGCCTTGGTGCGGGGCCTGACGGAAAGGCCCGCGCACCACTTCGCTGCCGCGTGGTGCACGAATCATCGCGCTCCTGGTTTAGCGGCATCGCGCTGTGGTTACCTCTCCGGCGTCCAGCGTGTTCGCCATGACGCCAGCGCGGGTGGACTAGAGTCAGAAGGAGATGCCATCGAGCACCCCCAGTCGGTGGCCCAGGACCCGAAACGATCGAAGGCAGCTACAAGGTAACGATGAGCGACATGGTCGATGCAGAACTGGCAGTCCGGCAATACCTGACATTCGTAGAGGATCCCGACAAGCTCGTGGACCCCGCGGAGATCACCCGTCTGGAGAAGGAGGCCGCCGCCGCCGGCGACCCCCTTGCGAAGCTCCGTGCCATCGGCGCGCTCGAGAAGGCCCGCAGCGTCGACGGCGCCGCCTACCGCGCCGATTTCGTGGCCCACGCCAAGGGGTGGGCCACGCAGGAAGGCGTGCCCGTGGTGGCCTTCAGCCGCCTGGGCGTGCCCGATGACGTGCTCGCCGACGCCGGGCTGCTGCCCGGCGGCCGGGGCACGCGGCGCGGGCGAAGCCGGCGCCGTGTCGAGGATGGCACCGTCCGCCAGCGGGCCAAGGCCGTGCCCGTGGAGACCATCAAGACCAAGGTCCCCGAAGGCAGGTTCACCGTTCGCCAGCTCGAAGAGCTCTCGGGCGGCTCGCCGGCCACGGTGCGCAAGGCGCTCGCCGAGATGATCAAGGACGGCCAGCTCGAGGAGCTCGGCGCCGCCACCGATTGGACGGGCCGCGGGCGCGCCCCCATCGTCTACCAGAAGCCCAGCTGAGCGACGCTCAACCAACCACTGGCGCGCCTGCTTCGGCGACGGCCTCGACCGTGATGCCCCCCCGAGGGTGCTGAGTGAGCTTCACCCGCACCCAGAGGGGGGCCGCTGTCGCGTGTATCTCCTCGGCGATCTCGGCGGCGAGTGCCTCGGCGAACACCGCTCGGTCGCGGAAGGACCACAGGTAGAGCTTGAGCGACTTGGACTCGACGCAACGGCGGTCGGGCCCGTACTCGATGACCAGGCGTGAGAGGTCCGGTTGGCGGGTGACGGGGCACATCGAGGCCAGCTCGTCCGTCGAGAAGCGCACGGTGGTCACACCGGCAGGGGCAGCGAAGCACTCGACGTGGGCGACGGGGTCCTGGCGCCTCTGGCCGAGGATGGTCAGGTGGTCGGTCGGAATGGGCTCCGCGGGCACGCGCGCAGGGTAGTCGCGCCGGGTGGTGCTGCCCTCTCGCCCGTCCGCCGCGCCGCTGGTCCTGGGCCAGCCGCCCGCTATGGTGCCCCGGCGATGTTGGCCCTCGAGGACACCACGACCGCCACCGCGGCGGAGCTGCCCTGGCCGGCGGCGATCATCCTCTGCCTCGTCTTCGTCGGCACCGGCGTCATGGCCTGGCAGATCGGCCGGCGGGGCGGCCGCTACAAGCTGCCGATGAACCGGTGGGTGGGCATCCGCACCCGGTCCACGTTCCGCAACGAGAACACCTGGTTCGCCGCCCACTACGCGGCTGCCCCCTTCTTCAAGGCAGCTGGTGCGGCCGGCGTGCTCGGCGGCCTGATGTTCCTGTTGCGGCCCCAGGGGACACTGCTCGGCGTGACCCTCGGCGTCATCGCCGTCGAGACCATGGGCATGGTCGTGGCCACGACCCTCGGGGTGCGCGCCGCCAACCGCACGCGCTGAGCGGAGCGAGGCGCCGGCGCTCGGCTGCCCGTCCCCGCTCAGCCCAGCCAAGCGACCTTGCCCTCCTCGGTGACCTCCTCGACGAAGGCGGGGTCGGCCGAGCTCGCCACGTCCACCGAGCCCTCCTCGATGACGCCGAGCTCCACGAGGTAGGCCACCTCGGCCTCGAGCAGCTCGAGGTCGACGGCGCCCACAGGCTCGCCGTCGGGCGTGGTGTCGAGCACGAGGGCCGACTCGGTCGCCCAGCGGAACGCCTCGCCCTCGGGTTGGAAGAACAGCTGGGGGTCGCTGCGCTCGAGGGTGGCGGCGACAGCCTCTTCGGGGTGCTCCACCGCCCAGGCGAAGCCGTGCAGCGCGGCCCGCAGGAAGTCGGCCACGGCACTCGGGTGCTCCTCGGCGAAGTCTCGGCTGGTGGCGTAGACGGCGAAGCTCGCGGGCACCTCGTCGTCGCGGGGGTCGAAGACCGTGTAGCGGCCGGCGTAGCCGGCTGCGTCGAGCTGGGCGGGCTCGTTCGACTTGTAGACGGGGAGGGCGTCGATGTCCGTCTCGAACAGCACGACGGGGTTGAAGCCCACCTCGGTCTGTTGCAGCGTCGACTCGTCGACACCGGCGGCCGCGAGCATGGCCCGCACCGAGTAGGGGATGGCGCCCTTGATCCCGACGCGGTGCCCGGTGAGGTCGGCGAGCTCGGTGATGCCCCTCCCGTCCTCCACCAGCAGCTCCTCGATCGAGGTCTTGCCCTCGACGGCGATGGCCACGATGTCGGCGCCGGCGGCGTTGGCCACCGCCACCTCGCTGAAGCTCCCGAGCGAGGTGACCTGGGCCTGGCCCGCGGCGAGCAGGGGGACGTTGGCGGTGGAGAAGCCCGCCTGCAGGGCCACGTCCAGGCAGACGTCCTCGAAGAAGCCCTGCTCCTCGGCGACCACCACGTCGATGATGGAGGCGGCCGCCGAGTAGTCGAAGCTGGTGACGAACACGAGCTGGCCGGCGTCCCGGTTCGCCTGGCAACGGTCGTCGGGGAACCCGGTTGTGGCGGCGCCGGACGTGGTGGGACCGTCCTCGGCGTCCTCGGCGCCCCCGCCGTCGTCGCCACATGCGCCGGCCAGCAGCGCCAGGCACAGGGCCACCCCCGTCAACCGCCTCGTCGAGCGCATGCAGCCTCCTCGGTCCCCGGGCGTCGCCCGTCGTCGCCGTTCTCTATCGTGGCGCCGAGGTCGGGTGCCAGCGCAGCAACCTCCGCTCGGCGAAGCCGACGAGCGCGGTGCCGACGAGCCCCATGGCGGTGAGCACGAACACCGCCGCCCACACCGCCGTCGTGGCGAACTGCCGCTGGCCCGTCACCATGACGTAGCCGAGGCCCTCGCTCGAGCCCGACCACTCGGCCACGAGGGCGCCGATGAGGGCGAGGCCCACGCAGACGCGCGCCGCGGCGAAGAGGTACGGCAGGGCGTGCGGCAGTCGCAGGCGGACGAGCACCTCTCGGGGCGAGGCGTCCACCGAGCGCAGCACCTCGAGCGTGTCGGCGTCGATGGCCCGAAGCCCGGCGATGGCGTTCACGGTGAAGGGGATGAACGTGACCAGCGCCGACATGACGATCTTGGGGCCGAGGCCGAAGCTGCGGAACAGGATGAACAAGGGCACGGCGAGGGCGATGATCGGGGTCACCTGCACCATGGTGAGCACGGGCAGCAGCGCCCGCTCGGCGTGGCGCGAGTGCACGATGGCCACGGCGAGCAGCAGCGCCACGGTGAGGGCGAGGACGAAGCCGGCGAGCGCCTCCTGGCCGGTCACCCAGGCGTGGTGCCGCCAGTAGGACGGGTTGCGCCAGATGTCGGCGACGACGGCCGAGGGCGGGGGCAGCACCAGCCGTTTGACCTCCCAGACGGCCACCGCCGCTTCCCAGAGCCCGAACAGGAGGCCGAAGGCCAGCATCGTGGGCAGGAACCGGCCGGCGACGCGTCGGGAGCGGTTCACGGGCCGGCCGCCCCGGCCCCGGGCTGCCCAGCGCGCAGCGCGGCCCGCACCCGACGGACGTGGTCGAGGAAGGCTCGGCTGTCCTCGAGGAAGTGGGCGCGGGGCCGGGCCAGGGTGATGGCTTCGTCGGCCACGACATGACCGGGCCGGGGGCTGAGCACCACGACCCGGTCGGCGAGGATGACGGCCTCCTCGATGGAGTGGGTGACGAAGAGGACCGTGCGCTGGCCGAAGGGCTGGTCGCTCGTCCCCGCCCAGGTGCGAGCCAACAGGAAGCGCATGTCCTCCCGGGTCATCTCGTCGAGGGCGGCGAAGGGCTCGTCCATGAGCAGGATCGGCGCGCCGAGGGCGAAGGCGCGGGCCAGGGCGACGCGCTGTTGCATCCCCCCGGACAGCTCGGCCGGGCGGGCCCGCTCGAAGCCGCGCAGGCCGACGAGGTCCACCAGGCCCTTGGCCTCGACCGGGGCCAGGCCGCGGTCGTGGCGACGGTTCACCTCGCGCAGCAGGTTGATGTTGGCCTCGGCCGTCCGCCAGGGGAGGAGCGCGGGCGACTGGGGGACGAGGCCGAAGCGCTTGGCCCGCCTCGCCGCCTCGGCGCTGAGGCCGCCCACCCGCACGGTGCCCTCGTCGGGGGCGAGCAGGCCGCCCACCAGGCGCAAGAGCGTGGACTTCCCGCAGCCCGACGGCCCGATCACGGCGACGAACTCGCCGGCGGCCACGTGGAGGTCGACGCCGACCAGGGCCCGGACTCGCTCGCGGCCGCGCCGGAAGCTGCGCGACA
>WHTX01000278.1 GCA_009377505.1 Acidimicrobiia bacterium | reverse complement strand
GCGACCACGAACACGAACACGAACACGACGAGGCGGCTGACGAGCTCGATGCTCGCGCCTCGGCCTGGCTCGACGGGCACGGCGGCGACAGCCCCACCGTCCCGCCCGCCGACCGGGACCCCGCGCTCGCCGCCCGCGTCGCCGCCTTCGACCAGCTCCGCTCCTCCCTCGCCGACGTGCCCTCGCCGCCGCCCGACGCGCTGGAGGGGGCCGTCGCCGCGGCCCTCGCCGCCTACGACGACCACCAGCGCGACCTCGCCCCCGTCCCGCCCGCCACCGTCACGCCCCTTCGCGCCCGACGAGCACGCCGGGCCCGGTGGCTCGCCCCCCTCGGGGCGGCGGCCACCGTCGCCGCCCTCCTGGGCGTTGCCGCACTGGCCAACCGGGACGACGGACGCGGCGGCGACGCGGCCTCCGAAGCTCCCGCCGCCGCCGAGACGGGGACGCTCGAGGCGCGTACCACGGGGACCGTCCCCGGCGGGAACGAGGCCAGGACCTTCGCCGCCGAAGGCGTCGACCAGGCCGATGAGGGCGTCGCCGGGCCGCTGGCCGCGCCGGACAGCGCCGCGGCAGGGGCCACCGGTGACCCGAGCGGCGCCGACCTCGGCTCCTTCGCCACCTTGGAGGAGCTGCGCGACGGCGTCGCCCGCAGCCAGCCCGGCCCGGCCACCATGGCCGCCCCGCCGCCCACGACCACCGCGCCGAGTACCACCACGGCCGCAGCTCCCGCGCCGAGCGCACAGGCGCCGGCTGGTCCCGATACCGCCCCCGAAGCGCTCACCGCGCCGGCGCCCTGTGGGGCCGGGAGGCGCCTGGGCTCGGCCCAGCTCGACGGCCGACCAGTGCAGGTCCTCGAGCGCCCCGACGGCAGCCTCGCCGCCTTCAGCCCGGACTGCGAGCTGGTCGCCGAGACCGGGCCGACGACGTCGAGCACCGCGCCCTGACCGGACGCCCTGCCGGTGGCGGTGAGCTGGTCCGGAAGCGCGGCGGGCCCAGCGGTTAGCATCGCCGCCATGACCACCCCGAAGCCCCCGGCGCCAACGCCCACGGGCGAAGCCGACCGCGACGCGAGGCCGGGCGACGGGCTCCTCGAAGGTGACTGGCCCGTCCGGGCCACCGACACCATCGAGCGCCTGGTCGACCAGGCCCGCTCGAAGACCACCGGCCCGGCCATCGTCGCCTCACGCTGGATCGTCTACGGCGTCGTCGCCGCCTTCCTGGGCCTCGCCGCCCTGGTCCTGCTCATCATCACCGCAGTGCGAGGCCTCGACGTGGCCATCCCCGGCGACGTGTGGATCGTGTACCTGGTCCTGGGGCTCGTGTTCGCCCTCGGCGGTGCCCTCCTGTGGCGCAAGCGGGCGCCGGGAACGACTGGGTGAGGCGGGCTGTTGAGCACCAGCGTGCATGACGTCGTGATCCTCGGCTCGGGGCCCGCTGGCCTGACCGCAGCCGTCTACACCGCCCGGGCCAACCTCGCACCCCTGGTGCTCGAGGGCGAGCCCTCCTCCACCAGCGACCAACCCGGTGGCCAGCTGATGCTCACCACCGATGTCGAGAACTTCCCCGGTTTCCCCGAAGGCGTCATGGGCCCCGAGCTCATGGGGCGCATGCGCGAACAGGCCGTCCGCTTCGGCGCCGATGTACGCATGGAACGCGCCACCCGGGTCGACCTCAGCACTCGGCCCTACGGCATCTGGGTGGGCGACCCGACAACGGCCGAGCCCACCTACCAGGCGCAGGCGTTGATCATCTCCACCGGCGCCCAGTCGCTGCTCCTGGGCCTGGCTCACGAGCAGCGGCTCATCGGCCACGGCGTGTCGACGTGCGCCACCTGTGACGGCTTCTTCTTCCGGGGCCAGGACATCGCCGTGGTCGGTGGCGGCGACTCCGCCCTCGAGGAGGCCATCTTCCTCACCAAGTTCGCCGAGACCGTCACCGTCGTGCACCGCCGCGACAGCCTGCGCGCCTCGAAGATCATGCAGGACCGGGCCTTGGCCAACGACAAGATCCGCTTCCTCTGGAACCACGTCGTGGACAGCGTCGAGGGCGAGGACTCGTTGTCGAGCCTGGTCGTGCGCGACGTGCTCACCGACGAGCGCTCGACGCTGCCCGTCACCGGGCTCTTCGTCGCCATCGGGCACCGTCCCGCCACCGAGCTGTTCAAGGGACAGCTCCAGATGGACGACGCCGGGTACCTCGTCACCGAGCCCGGCTCAGCACGCACCGACGTCGTGGGGGTGTTCGCCTGTGGCGACGTGCAGGACTCGACCTACCGCCAGGCGATCACGGCCGCGGGATCGGGCTGCATGGCGGCCATCGACGCCGAGCGCTACCTCGAAGCCCTCCACCACAGCGCGAGCTGACGGGCATCCGCGCCGGGGGCGCAGATGGAATGACCAGGGCGCTCACCACGTTCTGAGCTAGGGAACGCAACGACCGGCCCGCTCCTGGAGCCGATGTCGAAACGGAAGGACCAGCGATGGCCGAGAACGTCACCCACCTCAGCGAGTCCACGTTCGACGAAACGGTCGGCGCCTCGGCCGAACCGGTGATCGTGGACTTCTGGGCCGAGTGGTGCGGGCCCTGCAAGATGATCGCCCCCATCCTCGCCGAGGTCGCCACCGAGCAGTCGGGCAAGGTCGCCGTGGCCAAGGTCAACGTGGACGAGCACCCCGGCCTCGCCCGCAGGTACGAGGTGATGAGCATCCCCACGCTCATCGTGTTCAAGGACGGTGCACCGGCCAAGCGCCTCGTCGGCGCCCGCGGCAAGGGTCAGCTGCTGTCTGACCTGGCCGAGTACCTCTGATCTCGACGATCACGCAGTAGCACGGGCCGGGGCTCGCCCCGGCCCGTGGCGCGCCCCGGCCCCCTCGACGGCCATGGGTAGGCTCTGCCCATGGCCGACGCCGACCTCCACCTGAACTGGACCGCGTGACGGACCTGCCCCTCGGCCGTGGTGCACGCGGCGAGGCGGTGCGCGATCTCCAGCGCCGGTTGAACGCCCTGGGACAGGGAGGTGGCGACGGCGAGGCAGGCGAGTACGGCCCGGCCACCGAGGCCGCCGTCACCGCCTTCCAGCGCAGCGCGGGCCTCGACGTCGACGGGCGTTGCGACACGGTGACGTGGCACGCCCTCGTCGAGGCCGGCTACCAGCTCGGCGACCGGCAGATCTACCTCCGCTCACCGATGATGCGGGGCGACGACATCGTCGAGCTCCAGCGCTCGCTCAGCGCCCTCGGCTTCCACGACCGCCGGGTCGACGGCATCTTCGGCCCCGACACCGCCGCCTCCCTCGCCGAGTTCCAGCGCAACTGCGTCCTGCCCAGCGACGGCATCTTCGGCCCCGAGAGCCTCGCCGCCCTCCAACGGCTCGGCCGGGCGCGGGTGGGCGCACTGGGCGTGGCCAGCGTGCGCGAGCGGGAGCTGCTCCGCAACGGCACGGGCGAGCTCACGGCACGCCGCGTCGTCGTCGGGGAACCAGGGGGCCTGGGCGCGCTCGCCGCCGTCCTCACCCGGCTCCTGCGAGATGCCGGCAGCGTGGCCATGACGGTCGACCACCCCGATTGGTCCCAACAGGCCCGCGACGCGAACACGCTCGAGGCCGACGTGTACCTCGGCCTCAGGCTCCAGGCCGGCGCCGGGGCAGACGCGGCCTATTTCGCTATCCCCGGTTTCGCCTCCGCCGGCGGGCGGCTGCTGGCCGAGCTCGCCACCGTCGAGCTCGACGAGGTCCTCGGTTGCCGCGGGGTCGTGACGGGCATGCGCCTACCCGTCCTGCGCGAGACGCGGATGCCCGCCGTGCTCGTGTCCCTGGGCCCCCCGTCGCAGCTCGTCCAACGGACGGCCGAGGTGGCCGAGGCGCTCGCCCGAGCCGTCAGGCGCTGGACGGCGGAGGCGCTCGAGGGCGATGCCCCCAGGGGCGTGGCCGGCGCCGATGTCCTGCCCGGCCCACGCGCTGCGTCGCCGCACGCACCCTCGACCCCATCCAGGTCGGGGTGACGGTGAGCTCGGCAATCCCGGCACTCCACATCTGCTGTTGATTCACGGTTGTGCACAGTTTTCCCCACAAGCTGTGGACAACAGTGAAGGACCAGGTCAACGCCTCAACTATCCGCGATCAACCGATAGATGCGCTCGAGGTCATCGAGGTCTGCGAAGTCGACGACGAGCTTGCCGCGGTTCCGGGTGAGGGTGACGCTCACCGACGTGTCGAGGTAGTCCACCAGCAGCTGCTCGAGCTCGAGCAGGGCCGGCGGCCCGGCAGCCGACGACGCTGCGGCGGTGGCCCCCGATGGGCCGGAGGACGGCGACCGGCCGGTCGGCGGGCCCTGCGCCGAGGGTGCCGCGGCCACCGCCGCCGGGGACGACGACGACACGACCGGCCCGTCGAGCTCCTCGCCCGTCCTCGCGCTGGCCGACGGCAGGGGGGCCAGGGTGCCGGCAAGCTCGGACCGGCGGCGCACCGCCTCCTCGGTCTGGCGCACGGAGAGGCCCTCGCTGACGATCCGCTGCGCCAGCCCCTCCTGGAATGAACGATCGGGGGTACCGAGCAGGGTCCGGGCGTGGCCGGCGGAGAGCCGGCGCTCGCCGACGAGGCGCTGGATCGTCGGTGGCAGGTGGAGGAGGCGCAGGGTGTTGGCCACCGCCGACCGACTGCGCCCCACCCGACTGGCCACCTCCTCCTGGGTGAGCCGGAAGTCCTCGACGAGCTGCTGGTAGGCGGCCGCTTCCTCGAGGGGGTTCAGGTCGTCCCGGTGGAGGTTCTCGACGAGGGCCTGCTCGAGGGAGACGGTGTCGGTCACCGTGCGCACGATGGCGGGGATCGTGGTGAGCCCGGCCCGACGGGCGGCGCGCCAGCGGCGCTCACCGGCGATCAGCTCGTAGCGGTCGTCATCGTTGGGCCGTACCAGGACGGGCTGGAGCACGCCGAGCACGCGGATCGACTCGGCCAGGGCGACGAGGGTCTCCTCGTCGAAGTGCTCCCTGGGCTGGTAGCGGTTCGCGTCGATGCTGCCCACCGGCAGCTCGCGGAGCTCGCCGTCCGCCTCCCGCATGAGCTCGGGGGGGATCAACGCGCCGAGGCCCCTACCGAGTCCGCTGCGCCGTGACACCGCTCACCTCCCGGGCCAGGTCCCGGTAGGCGATGGCGCCACGGGAAGAAGGGTCGAACACGTTGATGGGCTGACCGAAGGACGGCGCCTCGGACAGGCGCACCGTCCTCGGGATGACCGAGCGGCAGACACGGTCGCCGAAGTGGCTGCGCACCTCGTTCGAGACCTGCTCGGCCAGCTTCGTGCGGGCGTCGAACATGACGAGCACCAGCGACGTGACCTCGAGCGTGGGGTTCAGGTTCTTCTTCACCAGCTCGACGTTTCGCAGGAGCTGGCCGAGGCCCTCCAGGGCGTAGTACTCGCACTGGATGGGCACCATGACCTCACTCGACGCTGCCAGGCCGTTCACCGTCAGGAGCCCGAGAGACGGCGGGCAGTCGATGAGCACGTAGTCGTAATCGCCCGAGACGGGCTCGAGCGCCCGACGAAGCCGGAGCTCGCGACTGAACGCCGGCACCAGCTCGATCTCGGCCCCGGCCAGATCGAGATTGGCCGGGGCGGCGAACAGGTTCCGCACCGAAGTCGGCTCCACGCAGTCCTCGAGAGGCACGTCGCGCAACAGCACGTCGTACATCGACGTCGCCACCGACCACTGGTTCAAGCCCAGCCCGGTGGTGGCGTTCCCCTGCGGATCGAGATCGACGATCAAGGTCCGGTGACCGAGCTCGGCCAGGCAGGCCCCGAGGTTCACGGCGGTGGTGGTCTTGCCCACACCGCCCTTCTGGTTGGCCACGGAGAACACCCGCGGCCCATCTGTGGCTGGCATGCTCGCCCCGCTTCACCCTCGACTGGAAGTGGAGCTTAGCTCCGGCGAACACCAGCGTCCGGTTTCACGTGGAACAGGGCCCAGCCGCGGCGCCGCACCGCCTCAGAACAGCGGCTGGCGGGCGGCCCGGCCCGCCCGGCGCGGCAACCGGGGCGGACAGGCCGCGACCTTGTCGAGGACGGCGAAGGACAGCCCGGCGGCGGCGGCGGCCCGGGCGACGAATCCGAGCTCGCGCAGCGGCTCTGGGGGCCACCGGCCGGCCTCGGGGGCTGGCGGCTCGCTGACCACCAGCCGGCCCGACAGGGCGAGGAGGGGGGCCGCGCATTCTGCGGTGACGGCAGGAGGACCGAAGCCGCGGGCGACGACAAGCTCCACGCTCTCCCGAGCGACGAGACCCCGGACGGTCACCTCCTCGGCCCGGGCACAGACCGCCCGTACCCGGTCCGTCAGCCCGAGGTGGCGGAGGGCGTCCTCGAGAAAGGCGACCCGGCGCTCGGCGGCGTCGAGGAGGACCCAGGCTGTTCCCGGCCACCGGAGCGCGAGTACGAGGCCCGGTACCCCACCGCCCGAACCCAGGTCCAGGGCGGTGCCCGTGGGCCGCCCGGAGACGTCGCCCAGGGCCTCGGCGTGCTCGACGTGGCGTTCGACGGGGCCGGGGCCGAGCAAGCCGAGCGCCCGGCTCCGGTACAGCACGGCGAGGAGCCCCTCACCCGGTGACGTCGTCACGGGGAGGGGCTCCTATCACGAGCGGCCACCATCGACCGCCCGTGCTGGCGGCCCACCAGGCTCGGCTACGCCTCGGGGATGATCACGACCCGTCGGTTGGGCTCCTCACCCTCGGACAGGGTGGCCACGCCGTCGAGCTCGGCGACCGTGTCGTGGACCACCTTGCGGTCGGGCGAGGTCATCGGCTCGAGCGCCTTCTGGGAACCCGAGGCGCGAACCTCTTCGGCGAGGCTCCGGACGAAGCGCTCCAACGCCGCCCGCCGTCGCTCCCGGTAGCCGCTCACGTCGACGCGGATACGGGCCTCCGCCCGGCCCTCGACCTGGCGGCGAGCCGCGAGCCGGGTCAGCTCCTGCACCGCCTCGAGCGTCGAGCCCTTCGGGCCGATCAGGAGGCCCAGGTCATCGCCGCTCACGGCCAGCTCCTGGATCTCGTCGTCGATGTCACCCTGTCGCACGGTCGCATCGAAGCCGAAGGCCCCGACCAAGCCGACGAGGAACTCGTCTGCGGCCTCGACTTCTCTGGCCAAGCTCACGTCATCGACCTCCTGGTTCGACTCCGCATCAGTTGCCTTGCCCTCCCGTGCTCGATCTCCAGCATCATTGGGTCGACGGCGCCGGGGCCTGCGCTCCGTGCCGCCACCGCCGGCCGCGGCGGCCGCCGCGCCCGTGGGCCCCTCCCAG
>WHTX01000277.1:2525-7311 GCA_009377505.1 Acidimicrobiia bacterium | reverse complement strand
TCGCTGGCGGGTCGCCCCTGCCCTACGAGGAGCGGCTGCGGTGGGTGCTCGCCGGCCTCGACTGTGCCCTGCTGACGGCGGTCGCCGTACTGCACTGGCGGCGCTGGCGCCTCGGCCACGACCTCGTGCAGTTCGCCCTGATGCTCGCGGCGGCCATGTCCATGGCGGCGCTGCTGTCCCTGCGCCTCGGCGAGACCTGGCGCCTGTCCTGGTGGGACTACCACGGCTACCTCCTCGCCGGCTTCGGTGGTGCCGTGTACGCCGTCTGGGCCCGTTTCCGCCAGACCCGGGCCGTGGACGACGTGCTGGCGGCGACGTTCGAGCACGACCCGATGGCCCACATCGTCAGCGGGTACCCCGAAGCGCTGCGGACGCTGGTCCGGGCGGTCGAGGTGAAGGACGCCTACACCCACGGGCACTCGGAACGGACGGCCCGGATCGCCGTGCAGCTCGGGCAGCGGTTGCGGCTCGACGAGGACACGCTCCGGGCCATCGCCCGCGGCGGCTACCTCCACGACGTGGGCAAGATCACCATCCCCGACCACATCCTCAACAAGCCGGACCGGCTCACCCCCGAAGAGCGGGCGGTCATCGAGACCCACCCGAGCGTGGGCTATGAGCTCGTCGTGCCGCTGCCCGACCTGCGCGAGGCCCTGCCCACGGTGCTGCACCACCACGAGCGCTGGGACGGGACCGGCTACCCCCGCGGCCTGGCGGGCGGCGACATCCCCCTGGTCGCCCGGGTCGTGGCCGTGGCCGACGTGTGGGACGCCTTGACCTCGGACCGGGCCTACCGGGAGGGCATGGCCCCCCAGCTCGCCCTGGCCCACATCGCCGCCGGGAGGGGCTCGCACTTCCAGCCCGAGCTCGTCGATGCATTCGTCGGCCTGGCCGCCGAGTGGGGCTACCTCCCGGCCACCGTCGAGGTCGACGCCATCGAGGGCTGGCTCGCCTCGCAGACCTGCCACGCCGTGGGGGCGAGCCGAGCCTGATCGGCCTTGCTCGTCCGAGTCCTACAGGTCGAGGCGGCGCCCTACCCGCTCGCTCCCCTCATCTCCCTGACCCCCGAAGATCACCCTCGGCGGTTCACCAGGCGGCGTCGAGGATCCCGAGCACGGCATCGGTGCTCTCCACCGGGCGGGGGTTGGTGGCGATCGACGGGTCGTGCAGCACGTGGTCGGCCACCGCCGGCAGGTCCCCGCGGTGCACGCCGACCTCGCTCAATGCACGGGGCAGGCCCAGCTCGGCGGTGAGGGCCTCGACCCGCCCGATGAGCGAAGCCGGGCCGTGCAGGCCCATCGCCGAGGCCGCCCGGCCCAGCGCCTCGCCACAGGCGGGGGCGTTCCAGCGCAGCACGTGGGGCAGCACGATCGTCGACGCCACGCCGTGGGCGACGCCGAGCCCGCCGCCGAGCTGGTGGCGGAGCGCGGCGACGAGGCCGACGCCCGCCGACGCGAGCTGGGGGAGCGCCATGGCCACGGCGAACTGGCAGCGGCCCCGGGCGGCCAGGTCGGTGTCGTCCGCCGTCGAGGGGCTGAGGTGCTCGACGAGCAGGGTGAGGGCGCCGACGGCGACGGCGTCGGTCAGAGGCGTGGCCCGGGGCGAGCAGAGCACCTCGATCGTGTCGGCGAGCGCCTTCATGCCTGTCGCGGCCCACAGGGCCGGCGGCGTCGCCCGCGCCAGCTCGGGGTCGAGCACCACCCAGCGCGGTGTGAGCTTGAGGTCGGCGTAGATGCGCTTCTCGCCGGCCACCGGGTCCGTGATGCCCACGCCCCCGGTGAACTCGGCCCCCGACAACGTGGTCGGCACGGCCACGTGGGGGAGCTTCGGCGCCCTGAGCGGCGGCCGATGACTCCCCTCACCAGGCCGGAAGTGGGCCCGGTGCTGGTCGAGGTCCTTCCCCTCGGCCAGTACGAGGGCGACTCCTTTGGCCAGGTCCACCACGGAGCTGCCGCCCAGGCTCACCAGGCAGTCGGCGTCGACAGCTCCCGCTGCGGCCGCGGCGTCGAGCACGACCGGGGCAGGGGTGTGCTCCTTGGAGCCCTCGAAGGTGCCGGCGAGGCCGGGCCCGACCGCCTTCGCCACCTCGTCGGCCAGCCCGGCGCGGGCGACCGAGGGGGTGGTGACGAGGAACGGGCGTGTTGCCTCGAGACGGGCGAGGAGCCCGGGGAGCTGCCGGCGCATCGCCCCCGGCCCGAAGACGACGCCCTCTCCCGCCGGGTGCAGGAGTCGCCCGGCCAGCTCCGTCTCGGCTGCCACGCGGCGACCTTAACCCTGATCTTTCATGAGGCTCGCGGCCAGGCCCCTGACCAGGACGGCAGCTGGTCGGGCGAGCCGTGTGGGCAACAGGCTGGCCAGCTCGAGCGAGCTCGAATGAAAGATTGGGGTCAACCCTGCACCCGCCGTCGGCGGCGGCAATCTCGACACGGCTTCAGCCGTCGCGGTGAGCGAGCGCTCGCTACTCTAAGGCGGCGAGTGCCGGGCAACGAGAGCTGGGGGAGCGAGATGGAGCTGATCGACCGCCTGGACCCGGCGCACCAGTCGGTGCTGCGGGCCATCCCCGAGGAGTTCCTCGACCTCACCGACATCGCCGCCACCCGCGTGCGCTTCGACCAGGTGATGGCGCAGAGGCCTCGCCCCCAGTGGCCGGACGGGCTGGGCGCGGAGGACCACCTCGCCCCGGGGCGCGACGGTGGGCCCGACGTCTCGGTCCGGCTCTACCGCCCGGCCGGGCTGGCGGCGCCAGCGCCTGCGCTGTACTGGGTGCACGGCGGCGGGATGGTGCTGGGCAGCGTGGCCATGGACGAGGACCAGTGCGCCGGGCTGGCCGATTCGCTGCAGATCGTCGTCGCCTCGGTCGAGTACCGCCTGGCCCCTGAGCACCCGTTCCCCGCGCCGGTCGAGGACTGCTACACGGGCTGGGCGTGGCTGGCGGCGAACGCCGCGACCCTCGGCGTCGACCCCGGCCGCGTCGCCATCGGCGGGGGCAGCGCCGGCGGCGGCCTCGCCGCCGGGCTCGCCCTGCTGGCCCGGGACCGGGGCGGGCCGGCGATCTGCTTCCAGCTCCTCGTCTATCCCATGCTCGACGACCGCAACGCCACGCCGAGCAGCCACGCCGTCACCGACCCCCGCCTGTGGAACCGCACGGCGAACCAGCTCGGCTGGGGCGCCTACCTCTCGGGCCGTGCCGGCGAGGCGGACGTGTCGCCCTACGCGGCGCCCGCACGGGCGACCGACCTGGCCGGCCTGCCCCCGACGTACATCAACGTGGGCGAGCTCGACCTCTTCCTCGACGAGGACATCGCCTACGCGCAGGCGCTGGTCAAGGCGGGCGTGCCGACCGAGCTTCACGTCTACCCCGGCGCCTTCCACGGCTCGAACAACTTCGTCTCGCGCTCGGCGCTGTCCCGACGGTGGGCCGCTGACGAGCGCGCCGCCCTGGCCCGCGCCCTGCACGGCTCCGAGCCGTGACCGCCGGTCGCCGGCCCCTGCGGACCGGGTTGTCCGGCCGGTAGGCGCTCTGGTTCGCTGGGATCCTCATGGCCACCGATGCAGCCGACGACCTCGGTTCGCCCCGGCGCAAGCGTCGCCCGCCGGGCGAGGCGCGGCGCCTCCTCGTGGATGCCGCCCAGCGGTGCTTCAAGAGCCAGGGGTACGGCAACACGTCGACACGGGACATCGCTGAAGAGGCCGACGTCTCCGAGGGCTTGCTGTTCCGGTACTTCGGCACCAAGAAGCAGCTGTTCAACGAGGCGATGGTGACGCCCTTCGCCATGCAGACGGCCGAGTACGTGTCCCGGTTCGACCCTCGCCTGCCGGCGCAGGGGTTCCAAGAAGGGCTCTTCGAGCTGCTCGACCGGAACCGGGAGCTGCTCATGGCCGTGCTGTCCGCCGAGGTCTTCGAGTCCGAGGTGGTCGACTCGTCGACGGAGTCCCCGCTCGCGCCGATCGTCCGCAACCTCGAGGCCCTCCTCGACGCCGATGTCGACCTGTACGGGTTCGCCAACATCGACGCCTACACGACTGCCCGGCTGTGCTTCGCCATGAACCTGGGGCTCACGTTCTTCGACCAGTGGCTGTTCGACGAGCCCGAGCGCCGGCCCGACCGGGCGACGCTCATCAGGGCGATGCTCGTCCAGATCGTGCACGGCCTCGCCCACCGTCCCGCCCCGGCCGGCGAGAGCGGGTCGACGGCCGGCGGCGGCCCGGCCCGGGACCGCTGAACCGCTCAGGCGAGCTGCTGGCCGAGGGCCAGCAGCAGGTGGTCGTCGTGGCGGCGGCCGACGAGTTGCGCCCCGGCCCGGCCAGGCCGGCCAAGCGGCCAGCCGGGAGCTCGCCAGCCGGGAGCCCTCAGAGGGGCAGGTCGACGAGGAGCGGCAACAGCGCGAGGGGTTCGCCGTCGACCCGTAGGGTGAACGTGTAGGTCCCCGGCCGGCGGAACAGGAGGGGTACCGGGCGGAGGATCGAGGTCGTGATCGGCCAGGGAAGGTGGTGGTCTTCTCGCTCGGGCTTCGCGCTGCCGCCGATGACGGCGAGCCGCTCGCCGTCGGCGTGGCTCACGATCAGCTCCCAGGCGTGGTCCTGGCCGAGCTCGCCCTCGTCCCACTGGAGCCGGCTGGCGAAGGTGAGGGTGATCTCGAAGGGGGCTTCCTGCGCGGCGAGCCGGTTGATGCCGGCACCGAGGACGGACAGGAGCCCGCCGGCCGGCTCTTGGCGGGCCGAGTGGGCGAGGAGCGCGAAGTCGAGCTCGGCCATCGCCGGACCGTACCCCTCGGGGTCGCTCCCG
>WHTX01000277.1:0-2515 GCA_009377505.1 Acidimicrobiia bacterium | reverse complement strand
GCTCCCGGGCGACGCGCCGCCCGGCGAGCGGGCTTGGCCGGCCCGGGCGAGGTCAGAGCGCCGCCGCTGCCTCCCGGTGGGCGCTGAGCTTGTCGAGGTTCGCCGCCAGGTGCTTGCTGCCCTGGCGCAGGAAGGGGACCAGTACCTCGTCGACGCCGGCCTCGGCGTACTCGCCGAGCTGGTTCGGGTCGATGCTGTCGCTCACGGCGCCGACGACGATGCGCAGGTCGTCCCGGGGCCGCCCCTGCGCCTCGAGGTGGCCGCCGAGGCGCTCGACGATGGTGGCGGTCTCGGCGGGGGAGAGGTTGACGCCGTACCAGCCCGCGCCCACCCGGGCGGCACGGCGCAGCGCGGCCTCGCTGTGCCCGCCCACGGTGACCGGAACCATCGGCTGCTGTACGGGCTTGGGGTACAGCAGGCAGTCCCGCAGCGTGTAGAAGCGGCCCTCGAACGAGCTGACCTCGTCGCACCACAGGCGCCGGATGAGCTCGAGGTACTCGTCGCAGCGCGCCCCCCGGTGCTCGAAGGGCACCCCGCAGGCCTCGAACTCCTCCCAGCTCCAGCCCACGCCGACGCCGAAGTCGAGCCTCCCCTTCGAGAGGAAGTCGACCGTGGCGTACTCCTTGGCCGCGTAGACGGGGTTGTTCTGGGGCAGGATGCAGATGCCGGTGCCGAGGCGCACGTGCTGCGTGCAGGCGGCGAGGAAGCTGAGCGCGGACACCATGTCGAGCAGCCCGCTGCCGGCGGGGAAGCGGAACTTGCCATCCCTCGACCCCGGGTAGGTCGACTCGTACTCGGGGAACATCACCACGTGCTCGCCGAGCCAGATCGAGTGGATGCCCCGTTCGTCGCACTCGCGGCCGAGCTCGGCGAGGAACTCCGGCGTCGCCACCGGCGAGCGCAACGGAGCGAACAGTCCCAGGTCCATGTGAGATCCCCCTGTGGGCGGCGTGCCGTGGCCGGTCGGTGGCGCCGGCGTCGCGCCGTGACGGACCGTAGCGCGTCGCCCTCCCCGGCTCGGCCGCCGACGATGACGGGCGCGTAGGATCCGCCCGCATGGACATCGCAGACCGCGTCGAGCTCCACGAGCTGCCGGGCCGCTACGGCGACGCCATCGACGACCGTGACTGGGGGCGGCTGGCCTTGGTCTTCACCGAGGACGCCACCTTCGACCTCACCGACCTCGGCGGGCCCAAGCTGAGCGGCCTCGCCGAGATCCAGCGGTACATGGACGAGGACGCCCAGCACCCGCTGACCCACATGATGACGAACATCTACGCGGACGAGACGCCCTACGGCGCGAAGCTGTACTTCCGCATCGTCGCCCTGCTCAAGGAGCGGAACGTCGGCACCGCCTCCTACTACGACGACGTGGTGAAGACGCCCGACGGCTGGCGGGTGAAGGACCGGGTCATCACCCTGAGGCGGCGAGCGAGGCGCAGCTGATCGGGGCTGCCCGCCCGGACAGGGACAGCTCGGGCTGCAGTAGGGTCGGCGCCAACCTGGCCGCCTCTTGGCGGTGCGCGTGGCGATAGGGCCGTCGATGAGGGCCATGAGGAACGGGGGACAACATGCGTGACGTCGTCATCGTCGAGGCCGGGCGGTCGCCGATCGGCAAGCGAGGGGGCGCGCTGTCCACCACGCACCCGGCAGACGTCCTCGGCCCCGTGCAGATGGAGGTGCTCCGCCGGGCCGGGGTCGCCCCCGACGTCGTCGGGCAGGTCGTCGGCGGCTGCATCAACAAGGTCGGGGCGCAGGCGATGAACGTCACCCGCACGGCCTGGCTCTCCTACGGCGGCCCCGCCGAGGTGGCGTGCACCACGGTCGACTCCCAGTGCGGCTCCTCCCAGTACGCGGTCAACCTCGCCCACAGCCTCATCGCCTCGGGCGTCGAGGACGTCGTCATGGCGTGCGGCGTCGAGAACATGAGCCGCCTGCCCATCGGGTCCGACGCCAACGCCGGTGCCCAGGCCGGCTACGGCAAGCCGGTGTCGCGCTCGTACTTCGGCAACTTCGAGTTCACCAGCCAGTTCGAGGGCGCCGAGCGCATCGCCACCAAGTACGGGATCTCCCGTGCCGACACGGACGCCCTCGGCCTCGAGTCCCAGCTCCGGGCGGCCCAGGCCATCGCCGAGGGCCGCTTCGAGACCCAGGTCGTCCCCCTCGAGGTCGACGTGTTGGACGAGAGCGGTGCCCGGACGGGCGAACGGCGCGCCGTGCAGCGCGACGAGATCCCCCGGGAGACGTCCCTCGAGAAGCTCGCCCAGCTCAAGCCAGTGGCCCGCGAGGACGGCGTCCACACGGCGGGCTCGTCCTCCCAGATCGCCGACGGGGCGAGCGCGGTGCTGCTCATGTCCGCCGAGGCCGCCGCAGCGGCCGGGGTGCAGCCCGTGGCGCGGGTGGCGTCGACGGCGCTCGTCGGGTGCGACCCGGTGCTCATGCTCGAGGGCCCCATCCCCGCGACCCGCAAGCTCTTCGCCGATACGGGGCTGTCGATGCAGGACATGGACGTGGT
>WHTX01000276.1 GCA_009377505.1 Acidimicrobiia bacterium | reverse complement strand
GAACGCCGCCTTCGCCGGGAGCGAGCTGGCTCTCGTCTCCCTGCGCGAGGGCCAACTCCAGCGCCTCGAGCAGCGGTCCTCGACGGGCGCCGTCCTCGCCCGGCTGGCCCGGGCGCCGAACCAGTTCATGGCCACCATCCAGATCGGCATCACCCTCGCCGGGTTCCTCGCCTCCGCCGCCGCTGCCGTGTCCCTCGCCGAGCCCCTCGTCGAGCCGCTCAGCTTCCTCGGCGGTGCCGCCGAGCCCGCGGCGATCGTGGCGATCACGATCGTGCTCGCCTACGTGACCCTCGTCTTCGGCGAACTGGCCCCCAAGCGGGTGGCCATGCAACGAGCCGAGCGGTGGGGCCTGTTGGCCGCCCGCCCCCTCGCCTTCATGGCCCGCGTCACCCGCCCCGCCGTGTGGCTGCTGTCGAAGTCGACCGACGTCGCCGTGCGCCTCCTCGGCGGCGACCCCGCCCGCCACCGCGAGGAGGTCACCGAGGAGGAGCTGCGGGACATGGTGGCCACCCAACGGACCTTCACCCCCGAGCAGCGAGCCATCATCGACGGCGCCTTCGAGGTGGCGGACCGGTCGCTGCAGGAGGTGCTGCTGCCCCGTGGAGAGGTCTTCGTGCTCGACGCCGACCAGGCGTGCCCCGAGGCGCTGCGCCAACTCGTGGACTCGGGCCACTCCCGTGCCCCCGTCGCCCGCGCCCGCAACCTCGACGAGGTCGTCGGGGTGGTGCACCTCCGCCAGTTGCTCGACGGCGGGGACGTGCTCGTGCGCGACCTCGTCGTCGAGGTCCCCGTGCTCCCCGAGTCCGCCGGCGTGCTCGACGCCCTGCGCCACCTGCAGGCCCGCCGCCAGCAGATGGCCATCGTCGCCAACGAGCACGGCGGCATCGAGGGGATCGTGACCGTCGAGGACCTCGTGGAGGAGGTCGTCGGCGAGATCTACGACGAGACCGACCGCGACGTGCTCTCCGCCATCCACAACCGGGACGGCTCGCTCACCCTGTCGGGGCGGTTCCCCTTCCACGACCTGGGCGACGTGGGTGTCGAACTGCCCGAAGGCCCCTATGCCACCATCGCCGGCCTCATGCTCGAGCGGCTCGGCCGCATCCCCGAGGCGCCCGGAGACGTCGTCGTCGTCGACGGGTGGCGCCTCGAGGTGACGGGCACCGAGCGCCGCTCGATCACCCTCGTGCACCTCCGCCGCGTCGAGGGGGCCTCGGCGCCCAACGGCAGCCGCCCGGAGCCCGAGCCGGGCGGGGCCGACGACGCCACCACTCCAGGACGCCACTCGCCGAGGAGCGCCGACAACTGATGTCCCGCCCCCAGCCCCGAGGACCGAGGCGCGGCTGGCCCGGCCCCGTGCCGCATGATGTGTGTACCGACCGACAGATGGCGCGGGCAGAGCCGCGCCGGGGAGTACGAACGTGAGCACTGACCTCGCGGCCAGGCTGTTGGCCGCCACCGAGTCGACCGGCGAGAAGTTCGCCAGCTTCGACGTGCCCATCTGGGCGTGGGCGGCGCTGGTCGGCGTGATCGCCGCCCTGCTCATCGCCGACCTGTTGCTCGTGCACCGTACGCCGCACGAGATCCACTTCAAGGAAGCCGCCATCGAGTCCGCGGTGTGGATCTCGATCGGGCTCGCCTTCACCGGCGTGATGTTCGGCTGGCACGGTGGGCAGGCCGCAGGCGAGTACCTGTCGGGCTACCTCATCGAGAAGAGCCTGTCGGTCGACAACGTGTTCGTCTGGGCGGTGATCTTCAGCTACTTCGGCGTACCGCAGAAATACCAGTTCAGAGTGCTGTTCTGGGGCATCTTCGGGGCGCTCGTGCTGCGGGCAATCTTCATCTTCGCCGGCGTGGCCCTGCTCGAGGCGTTCGGACTGGATCTCTACGTCTTCGGGGCGTTCCTGCTGATCACCGCCTTCCGGGTGGCCCGGCACAAGGAAGCCGAGGTGCACCCGGAGAACAACCCGGTGCTCAAGCTCGTGCGCAAGGTGGTGCCCTCCACCAACGAGTACGACGGGCAGAAGATGTTCACCCGCATCAGCGGGAAGCGGCTGGCCACACCGCTCTTCGCCGTGCTCATCCTCGTGGAGACGACCGACGTGGTCTTCGCCGTGGACTCCATCCCCGCCATCCTCGCCGTCTCCCACGAGCCCTTCATCGTCTTCTCGTCGAACGCCTTCGCCATCCTGGGCCTGCGAGCGCTGTACTTCCTGCTCGCCGGCATGGCCGGGCGCTTCCGCTACCTCAACCTCGGCCTCGGCGTCATCCTCGCCTTCGTCGGCATCAAGATGATGATCACCGAGCTGTACCACTTCCCGACGTGGTTGAGCCTGACGGTCATCGCCGTCGTGCTGACGGTCACCGTCTGGGCCTCGCTACGGGCCGAGAGGCGCGACGAGGAGGGCGCGGCGGCGGAGCAGGCGCACAGGCCCGCCGGCGCGCTCGACGAGCTTGACGACAGCACGGGCCAAGCCACCGAACCAGGCCCCACCGACGACCGGGCCGGGCGCCCACCCCGCTCGTGAACGAGGCAGCGGGGCACCAGTAGGCTGGTGGCCCCCGTCACATCCGACGGGGCCCCTCTGCGAGGAGCTGACTTGACCATCTCGTCCATCGCCGAGATCACCCGCCATTGGGCGGAGGAGACCCCCGACAAGCTGGCGCTCGTCTTCGAGGAGCGCTCGTGGACCTACGCCGAGCTCGACGCCGCCTCGAGCAGGGTCGGCCGAGCGCTCGTCGACGCCGGGGTGCGGCCAGGTGACCGGGTGGCCTTCCTCGACAAGAACGTCCCCGAGTACTTCCTGCTGTTGCTGGGCGGGGCCAAGGTCGGGGCGGTGGGCGTGGCCGTGAACTGGCGGCTCGCCCCGCCGGAGATGGAGTACATCCTCGGCAACGCCGAGGCCAAGGTGCTGGTGATAGGCGAGGACTTCCTCGGCCACCTGGCGAAGATGTCGGTGCCCGAGCTGGCCAAGGTCGTCGTCATCGGCGACGCCGCCTCGAGCGGCCACGAGATGTTCGCGGGCTGGGCCGGCCGGTTCCCGGCCACCGACCCCGGCTACGTGGGCAAGCCCGACGAGACGTGCTACCAGCTCTACACCTCGGGCACGACGGGGCTGCCCAAGGGCGTCGAGCTCACCAACGACAACTTCTTCTCGATGCTGCCGGTGGCGACGAGCGCCTGGCAGTTCGACCAGGACTCCGTGTCCCTGGTCTGCATGCCCCTGTTCCACATCGCCGGCTCGGGCTGGGGCCTCGTGGCCCTCTACACGGGCGGCACGGACATCCTCCAACGGGAGGTCGACCCGCAGGAGATCCTCCGGGCCATCGCCGAGTACCGCATCACCAACACGCTGTTCGTGCCCGCGGTCCTGCAGTTCCTGCTCATGACGCCCGGCGTGGACGACATCGACTACTCGTCGCTGCGGTCCATCCAGTACGGCGCCTCGCCCATCTCCGAGGACGTGCTGGTGCGGTCGATGAAGACGTTCGGGACCGACCTCGTGCAGGTGTACGGCCTGACCGAGACGACGGGGGCCGTCACCCTGCTCCCCGCCGCCGACCACGACCCAGGCGGAGCCCGCGCCGGCCTGCTGCGCTCGTGCGGCAAACCGTGGGAGGGCTGCGAGCTGCGCATCGTGGACACGGCCACCTTCGAGGACGTCCCCGAGGGCGAGGTCGGTGAGATCTGGGCCCGCGGGCGCCAGATCATGAAGGGCTACTGGCGCAACCCCGAGGCCACGGCGCAGGCCAAGCCCGCCGACGGCTGGTTCCGAACCGGTGACGCCGGCTACATGCGGGACGGGTACGTCTACATCCACGATCGTGTGAAGGACATGGTCATCTCGGGAGGCGAGAACATCTACCCGGCCGAGATCGAGAACGTCCTCATGAAGCACGCCGAGGTGGCGGACGCCGCGGTGATCGGCGTGCCCAGCGACCGCTGGGGGGAGACGGTGAAGGCCATCGTGGTGCGCGCCACGGGCAGTGAGGCCACCGAAGCCGCCCTCATCGCCTACTGCCGCGAGAACCTCGCCGCCTACAAGTGCCCCACCTCCGTCGACTGGGTGGAAGCCCTGCCCCGCAACCCGTCGGGCAAGATCCTCAAGACAGAGCTGCGCGAGCCCTTCTGGCGTGGCCACGAGCGGCGGGTCTCATGAGCGAAGCGAACCGCCCGAGCGGCGGAGAGCGGACCGGCGACCTGAGCGAAGCGAACCGCCCGAGCGGCGGAGAGCGGGCGACACCGTGAGCGTCATCGGCCTCACCGGAGGCATCGGCGTGGGCAAGTCGACGGTGGCCGGCTTGCTGGCGGCCCGGGGCGCCCACGTGATCGACGTGGACGCGGTGGCCAAGGGCGTCATCGAACCCGGCGGCGCGGCCCACGATGCGCTGGTCGAGCGCTTCGGCGCCGGGCTGGTCGTGGACGGGCGGCTCGACCGTGCCGCGCTCGGCGCCATCGTCTTCGCCGACCCGGCGGCACTGGGAGCGCTCACCGCGCTGAGCCACCCGGCGGCCAACCGGGTCATGGCCGAACTGGTGGCGGAGGCCGGGCCGGGCGCGCTGGTCGTGCTCGACATGGCCGTGCTCGTCGAGTACCCGAAACTCGGTCGGTGGGAGGGCGGCGGCTACGAGCGGGTGCTCGTGGTGGAGGCGCCGCTCGAGGTGCGCCTGCACCGCCTCGAGACCCAGCGCGGGATGCGCCGCGAGGACGCCCTCGCCCGAATCCGAGCCCAGGCCAGCGACGGCGAGCGGGCGGCCGTCGCCGACTGGGTGATCGACAACGGCGGCGACCTCGCAGCCCTCGACGCCCAGGTCGACCAGCTCTGGCCGAAGGTTGCCGGCTGAGGGCCCGTCGGCGCGAAGGTTCGTGCACCGTGGCGGGGCGGGGCCTCTGGCCGTGGCAACCGCGAAGGATCTTGCACCGCGGGGGTGCAGGATCCTGCGCGGTTCCGGGGCCGGGGGACACCGCGCCTCGGTCACCCGCTGATCGCCCCGACCGCCCCCTCGGGCGGTGGCAGCGTGGCGCCGCCGGCCCCTTGCAACTGCTCGTCCAGAGCACTCAGCCCCGGGGCACTGTGTCGATGATGGCCGCCACCACGGGCGGGGTGAGCTCGTGGCCCGCGCCGGGCACCTCCACGAGGCGGGCATGCGCCGCGGTCGCCAGGCGCCGGCCGTGCTCCACCGGCACGAGGGGGTCCTCGGCGCCGTGCACCACGGTGGCCCGCAGCCCCTGCAGCCCCGCGGCAGCCGCCCAGAGGGGCCCGGCCCCGAGCCACGCGGCCCGCTGACGGTCGTGGGGGTTGAAGCCCCACTCGACCCAGCGCGCCGCCTCGCCGAGCGCCGTCGCCGGGTCGGGCCGGTCGGGCCGGCCGCACAGGGCACGGTGCTCGCGCCCGAGCGCACGGGTGAGCGCCTCGGGCGACGTCCCACCCCGGGTGCGCCACACGAGGGCCACGGCGGTGGGCTCGTCGGGGCCGGGCAGCGCGGGGTCGACGACCCATCCCGAGGTGCCGACCAGGGTGAGCCCGGCGATACCCGCACCCTCGGCGCACGCCAACGCCAGGGCGATAGCGCCGCCGAGCCCCCAGCCCACCACGTGGGCGGCGCCGAGGCCTGCCCCGAGGGCGCCCAGCACCTCCGCGACGTCGGCGGCGAGGTCGGCGAGCGTGTAGGGCTCCTCCACCCAGGGGGAGCGGCCCTGGTCGCGCAGGTCGAGCCGTACGACGGGGTGCCCGGCGCCGGCAAAGGCGCCCACCAGCCCGACCGGCCAGGCCGCGGCGGGCCGGCTGGCCTCCGGTAGCAACAGGACGGGCCGGCCCTCGCCGTTGCCCTCGACCACCCAGGCCAGCGCGACCACGGCCGGAGGGTAGGGCGGGGAGGCGGGCGATACCATCCGCGCCGACGGCTGCACCGGGCCGACGGCCGCATCGGGCTGAGAGCTACATGGCCAGCCGGCGCGATGGCAGGGCCAGCCGGCCCGATGCCACAGCCAGCCGGCCCGAGCCGGCGAGCAGCGGCCCGGGCCGCACGGGACGAGAGCCGAAGGGGGCAGGATGCGGGTTGCGATCGCCATCGGAGGGGCCAACTCGGGCAAGCGGGACGACTGGCAGGAGCAGGTCGACTACGTGGTGGAGGCCGAGCGGCTGGGCGTGGAGGACGTGTGGTCGGCCGAGGCCTGGGGGCAGGACGCCGTCGTGCCCCTCGCCTACCTCGCCGCGGTCACCGACCGCATCCGGCTGGGCTCGGGGATCATGCAGGTCTCGGCCCGCACCCCGTCCATGACGGCCATGACGGCCTTGACGCTGGCCACGGTGTCGGGCAACCGCTACGTGCTCGGCCTCGGCGTGTCGGGCCCGCAGGTGGTCGAGGGCCTCCAGGGCCAGCCCTTCGCCGACCCCATCGGCCGCCTCCGGGAGCACGTCGATGTCGTCCGGCTCGCCTTCGCCGGCGAGAAGCTCGTCCACGAGGGCCGCCACCACCAGCTCCCCCGCCCCGGCGGCCAGGGCAAGGCGCTGCGGCTCGCCCAGCCGGGCAACGCCGACATCCCCCTCTACCTCGCTACCCTCTCGCCCCGGTCGCTGCGCTACACGGGCGAGGTGGCCGACGGTTGGGTGGGCACCTCGTTCGTGCCCGAGGCCGCCGACGTGCTGCTCGAGGCCATCCGGGCCGGGGCCGAGGCGGCCGGGCGCGCCATGGGCGAAGTCGACCTGCAGGCCGGCGGGTCGCTGGCATTCGGCGAGCTCGACGCCCTCGTCCCCCGCTACCGGCCCGGGCTCGCCTTCCCCATCGGCGCCATGGGCTCGCGCCAGCAGAACTTCTACAACGCCGCCTTCCGTAGGGCCGGATACGAGGACGCCTGCGAGGAGATCCAACGCCTCTGGCTCGACGGCAAGCGGGACGAGGCCATCGCCCGGGTGCCCGACGCGCTCGTGACCACGACGACATTGCTCGGTGACGACGACCAGGTGCGAGCGCGCATCCGCGCCTACCGCGACGCCGGCATCACCACGCTGCGACTCCAGCCCGAGGGCCGGTCGCTCGACGAGCGCCTGGCCACCCTGGCCCACGGCCTCGAGCTCGTGCGGGAGGTCGAGGCGGGCCAGCGGGCTGGCACGGGAGCGACGTGACCCGGCCAGCCCTGCTGCTCGACTGCGACCCCGGCCACGACGACGTCCTCGCCCTGCTGGTGGCGGCGCGCCACGCCGACCTGGTCGGGGTCACCACCGTCGCCGGCAACGCCCCCCTCGAGCAGACGACCCGCAACGCGCTCCTCGTCTGCGAGCTGGCGGGCATCGACGTGCCTGTCCACCGGGGCGCGACGCGTCCTGTGGTGGCCCCGCCCCGCCAC
>WHTX01000275.1 GCA_009377505.1 Acidimicrobiia bacterium | reverse complement strand
GTCGCCGGGACGGCCGAGGGGTGCGACGGTGTCGTGGTGAGGGCCGCCTGATGGCCCACCTGCTCGTGGCGGCCGCGTTCCTCCTCGTCGTGGGCCTGCCTCCCGCCTGGGCCCTGACCCGCCACTGCGCCTTCGCCCTGCCCCTGAGCGGCCTCGTCGCCGGCGTCGTCCTCTCCCCGGCCACCGTGGGCTCGCTCGTGACCGGCACGGCGCTGTGGCCCTGGGCACTGGCCTGCGTCGTCGCCGGCTGGGCGTTGTCGGCCCTGGTCATCGGCCGTGCCCGCCATCGGGGAGGCGCCGGGCTCTCGGCCCCCCGCCTGCGGGCGCTCGGCCTCGCCGCCCTCGTGAGCGCCCCGCTGCTGGCCGCGGGGGTGGCCGCGCCCACCGAGTACGACGCCAAGGCCATCTGGTACTTCCACGCCCGCTGGTCCTGGGAGGGCGGCGACGTCGCCCGGGCCGCCCTGGCCAACCCCGCCTTCGACTACGCCCACCCCGACTACCCGCCCCTCGTGCCGGGCACCACGGCGGCCCTGTGGTCCGTGGTGGACGGGGGCGACCTGCGACTGGCCCAGTGGGTCACCACGCTGCAGACCTGGGGCGCTGTACTGCTCGTCGCCATGCTGGTCGTCACCGCCGTGGGGCGCCGGGCCGAGCTGGGGGTGGCCACCCTCGGGGGGCTGTTCGTGGTGGGCTGTTTCGGGGTCGCCGGCGGGTTCGGCACCCGGGGCTACGCCGACCTGTTGTGGGCAGGTGCCGCCATGGCCGGCGCCGTCGCCACGCTGGTGCTGCCTCGACGTGCGGGCACGGCCCCGCTGGCGGCGGTGTGCTTCGCCGCCGCGGCCCTGACCAAGGGCGAGGGCCTCGTCGTCGTCGGCGGCCTGCTCGTCCCCCTCGCCGCCCTGCGCTGGCTGGCCGGCGAGGGACGCCGTGCCCGCGGCGCCGTCGGCGTGCTGGCGCTGGCGCTCGTCGCTGGCCTGGCCTGGCCGCCCATCGCCGGGTACTACGTCACCGACCCGCTCCAGGACGTGACCGCGGGCGGTGTCGTCGAGCTGCTCAGCGGCGAGCAGGACAAGGTCGACCGGGTCGAGCCGGCTGTGCGGGGCCTGTGGGGCTATGCCCGCACGACGGTCCTCGGGGCGGGCCTGGTCATCGCCGCTGGGCTGATCGTCGCCCGGCAGGACCGGAGACGACGTGGTCTCGGCAGCGGCCTGTGGCTGCCCGTCGCCGCCCTCGGGTGCTTCGCCGTGTTCGTGGTGGTGCTGGCCGCCGGCGAGCTCGAGCTGGGCACCTGGGTACGGGACGGCGGGTTCCGCACGATGATCGTGGTGCGCTGCCTCCTGCTCACCGAGGTGTTCCTCCTCGCCAGCCTCGTCCTCACCGAGCTGGTGGCCCAGCGAGCTGCCGTGACAGGGCCACGACGGGGGCCGGCGTTCGGGCAGGCAAGGCCGTGAGCCTCCGGTGGGCCGCCGCCTGACGGCGTGCGCCCCGGCGGCCGGGGAGGCCGGGTGACCGGGAAGGCGGTCAGACGAGGGCGAGCTCGGTGGCGGGGTCGCCGGCGACGCGGGTGTGGTGCATCACCCGGGCCTCGGCGTGGTCCCAGGGGCGGGCCCGGTGGAGCACGCAGCGGTTGTCCCACACCACCAGGTCGCCCGGCGCCCAGCTGTGCTGGTACGTGCGGGGCGGCTGGCAGGCGAAGGTGAGCAGGTCGTCGAGCAGCTTCGCCGACTCGTCGGGCTCGAGGCCGGGGATCCCGTAGGCGTGCCGGCCGATGAACAGCGAGCGCCGACCGGTGGCGGGGTGGACCTTGACCAACGGGCGAAGCGGGGGCTCTCCGTCGAAGAAGCCGTAGGCGCCCTTGCGGGGGGCCTCGTCGCCGATGCGGGCTTGGGAGTACTTCAGCGAGTGGTAGGCGGTCAGGCCGCTGATCCGGGCCTTGGTCTCGGCGTCGAGGGCGTCGTAGGCGGCGCGCATGTCCGCCCACTCGGTCTGGCCGCCGGTACTGGGCACGACACGCGCCGTGAGCATCGACGCCTTGGCGGCGAGCGGCATGTAGGAGCTGTCGGTGTGCCAGCCCTCGTTGCCCCGCATGACCTTCATCCGCAGGTCGCCCTCGTCGAGGAGTGACCCGTCGCGGCGCTGGTTGCTGATGGGTACCACGATCGCGTCCTCGACGAGGTGCTCGATACTGCCGAAGCGCCGCCCGAACGCCCCCTGGGCCTCGGTGGTCAGGTGCTGGCCCGGGAAGACGAGGATGCCGTGGTCGTGGAAGGCCGACTCGACCCGGGCCCAGGTCGCGTCGTCGAGCGCGGCGAGGTCGACCCCGGTCACGACGGCGCCCAGCGTGGCGTCGATGGCTTCAACCTCGAGCTCGCTCATGTTCCCCCCAGAACCTGTCGGCGTACTCGGGACCGGCCCAGTATCCCACCCCCGGCCTCACGTTGCCTGCCCACGGATCTGGTCGAGGACCGGCATCAGTCGTTGTGGACGTCGACGACGTTCTGCAGGTGGACCGGCTCGTAGTGGTCGGCGAAGAGCTTGGCGACGAGCTCGCCACGGCTGGTGACGCCGACCTTGTGGAAGACCGCCTTGACGTAGTCGCGAACGGTGTGGCCCGAGAGGAACAGCTCGTCGGCCATCTCGGCCGTGCTCGAGCCGCGAGCGATGAGGCGGGTGATCTGCTGCTCGCGCTCGGACAGGCCGTACGCCTCGACGATGATCGGGGCGATCTCGGCCGCCTTGGCGGGCTCGATGACCACCGCGACGCTCCCGATGGAGCCGTCGGCATCGCCCAGGCACGAGGCGTGGCACACCAACCAGGGCCCTCGGCGCGAACGGACCCGGGCGCGAGCCGTCCCGTCACCCTGGCCACGGGAGACCGCCGCGGCACGGAACACCGTGGCCATCATCCACATCGGCACCCCGACCCCGAGGTCGCTGGGGAGGCACCGCTCATGGGGGAGCTCGGCCAACCATGCTCTCGCCTGCTCGTTGGCCGAGGTCAGCGCCCCGCGGCGGTCGAACAAGAGGAACCCCGGCGGGTCGTGGCGGAGGAGGCCGCGCAGCGACTCGGCCGGGCGGACACGGGCCCGCAGGGCCTCGCCGAGGGGCGCCGACAAGCTGGCCACGAGCGCGGTCTCGTCCTGGCTGAAGGGAGCCTCGCCCCGGCGGCGCAACAGGCTGAACACGCCCCAGGGGCTCGCGCCCACACGCAGCACTGCCCGCAACTCGTCGTCGAACCCCAGCGGGTGGAGGAACTCGCGGTAGCGGGCGCTCTGGCGTGGGTCGCGAACGGCGGCCCGAAGCGCGCCGGCGGGACGCTCGGCCCGGGCGAGGTCGCGATAGAGCACGACGTCGTCGACGAGGAACTCCCGGCGCCACTGGCTGGTGCAGAGGTCGGGCCTCGGTTCGCCGAGGTCGTCCAGCCGCGTCGGTGCGGTAGGCAACCCGGTGGCAGGGTCGGTCGTCATCCACGCGGCCGCGTCGAAGGGGAGCAGGCGACGCAGGCGTGTCGACGCCGCGGCGAACACGTCGACGGCCTCGGTGGCGTGCTGGACGCGCTGCACGAGCTCGTCCCGACGGCGCCGGGTGATCGCTGGTGTCCTCTGGCGCAGGGTCCCCCATCATCGATCAGCCACGCGAGGTGGCGCTGCCCCAGCGGGACGCCCCCGTACCCAGACCTGGCCCCCGGCGAACCCGATGATCGGGGGGCCAGGGGCCGGGGCACTACAGGGGCGGCCCGACGAACTCCGATCTGTACTTCGCGGCGATGGCCTGGGCCCGGTCACCGGCCAGGTCGAAGTCGCTCCCCAGCTCGGCCGCCAGCGCGGCGAACTCCTCGAAGGCGCGCTCCTGGCCCCCGGGGACGAACGCGGTGAGCACCTTGCCGGGCGCCGTCCCGACGACCTTGGGGGCGTGGACCGTCCCCCGGGGGACGAAGACGAACGAGCCGGCCGACACGGTGACCTGCCGGTCGCCGACGAGGAACTGGAACTGGCCGGCGAGGACGAAGAACAGCTCGTCGGCGTCGTGGTGGACGTGACGCGGCGGCCCGAACCCGGGCGGGGAGGTGGCCTCGAGGAACCCGATCGCGCCGCCGGTGTCCGCACCGCTCGCCTTGAGGACGAGGCCCTCGGGCCCCGGGATGGCCCTGCCCTCGCCCGGCCCGAGGATGATGGGGTCGACGACCTTGTGGCGTGTCATGCCCCGACCCTCCCGCCTTGAGCCGCGCCGGCCCACCCCCCGATTGCGGGGTCGTGCCGTCTCTAGTAGCGGCGGCTCGTCGCCGTCCTGGGTCGGTGGTGCTGGTCGGCGGTTGCGGAGCTGGTTGTGGTGGGGGCAGGCGAGGCGGCCGTTGTCCTGGGTGGTGGCGCCGCCTTCGGCCCAGGGTTGGACGTGGTCGACCTGGAGGCGGGTGGCTTGGTCGCAGGTGGGGTGGTAGCAGGTGCGGTCGCGGACCTCGATGGCCCGGCGGTCGGCGCCGAGGAAGAAACGGGCGTGGGCGCCGAGGTCGATGACGCGGGAAGGGCCGGCGAAGACGACGCGTTCGATGTCGGCGCTGTCGAGCCAGGGGACGAGGGCGCCGGGGGCGACGACGGCGCCGTCGGCGAGCTCGCAGACCCGTCCGGCGAAGGTCTCGTAGCCGACGTGCACGGTGAACAGGGGGGCGGGGCGGCGCCCGCCCGCCGGGGCGGTGCGGGCGCGTACGGCCATCTCGACGAGGGCGTCGGCCCGGCGCTGGGCCGGGGCCGGCCGAGGTCGGCGACCGTCACGCCCTCGCCGACGCGGGCTCGGGCGTCGGCCCAGTCGGCGGCGAAGAGCTCTTCCTCGATGAGCGCCAACGACTCGGCGAAGGCGGCGCCGCCCAAGGGGTCGAGCACCAGGTCCCCAACTGGGGGAGGACGAGTTCGCCCGCGAGATGTCGCGGCCCCGACGCCGGCACTGATGCGCCTGGTGGTGGACACCAGCGTCCTCGTCGGTGAGCTCCTTCGATCGAAGGGGCGCGAGCGGCTGGCCGACGATCGTCTGGACCTCTTCCTCCCCGAGCAGATGTGGCACGAGGCCCGGGTGGAGCTGGTGCGCCGAACAGAGGGGCTCACGAGGCGTCGCAGCCTCGATCCGCGCATCGGTACGGAGCTCGCGGCGCGCTGCCTCGAGGCGATCGAGGCGAACGTGGCGGTGATCGACGAGGCCGTGTGCGCCGCGCTGGAGGACGAGGCGAGGGCTCGCTCGGTGCGCGACCCACAGGACTGGCCCGTCGTCGCCTGTGCGCTCGCCCTGTCGGCTGGAGTTTGGACGAACGACAACGACTTCCTCGGGACGGGGGTCCCTACGTGGACCACCGAGACGCTGCAAGCCTGGCTCGGTCGGGTCGAGGCGACCTGACCCGACCCGAGGCGGCCGGCCGGCTCGCCGGCCTCAGGCGAGGCGGGAGCGGAACCAGAGCTGGAGGGCGGCGAAGTCGAGCACGCCCAGGCCCATGACGATGGCCACGAGGCGCCCGGTGGTGGTGAGGTCGACGGTGGCCAGGACGGCCACGGTGCCGACGACCCAGGCCAGGTCGACGAGCGAGATGGCCAGCGCAGCGGGGCGCAGCCGGCCGGTCGCCCTCCTGGCGACGAGGGCGACGTCGACCGCGAAGACGACGAGGGCAGCGGAGACGATGCGGACGACGGCGACGCTGGGCAGGCCCAGCTCGTCGGCCCACCAGCCGGCGGCGACCAGCCCGGCCACCCCGGCGAGGGCGGACGTCGCGGCGTTGGCCGCGAGCACGGCCCGGAGGTTGCGGGCCGGGCGCTCCATGGCGCGGGCGGCCCGGGACGGCGTCACGGTGATGGCGTTGGCCATGGTGGTGCTCCTTGGGGAAGCGCCTTGCTGGGCGGCGCCTCGACGGTGTGTCGGAGCCCATCCTCGGGGACCGTTGTCGTGGCGACGATTACCTGCCCGGTCATCGGCACCGCTCCCCCGCTGAAGTTCGCTGCGGCCTCCGCCGTTCAGCCAGCCGGCGGGCCCATGGCAGACCCCGACGAGTGGCACGGCGCGTCGGTCACGCCCCGGGGGGCTCGATGCCTGATCGGACCGCGGCATGGGCAGCCTGGGCGATCCGCGCCCCCCACAGGGAGCGCGGGCCGGCGAACGCCTCGGCCGGCGCCGCCGCCGGCCACACGACCACGATGGCGTCGCTGGCGGTCCCCGTCCCCGGCACGCCGAGCTCTCGCAATGCCTGGGCCTTGGCCTCGGTCGCGGTGATGACCGCGTTCACCGCGGCGCCGGGCCCGAGGCCGACCGGCACCTGCACCACGAGGTTGATGGTGCCGGCCGTCCATGGCTCCCACCCGCCGCTCGGGTCGGAGGCCCAGGTCGGCTTGGTGACCCCCACGGTGGCGTCCACGGCGACCCCGGCGCACGTGCGACGCCGGGCCCGGGTGACGTCAGCGGCAGTGAAGAGGGCCACGCCACCACCAGCGAGGCCGTAGGCCTCGGCGACCTCGGCGGCGTGGGCGGCGAGGTCGGTCCGGTCGTAGTCGAGGGGCACGCCGATGTTCAGGGCCCAGGAGGGCCGCGACAGCCCACCGCCGACGGCGGCGGACGACAAGGCCAGCAGGTCCCCCGTCCATCGCCACACGAGCGCCCCCCGGTGCCCGTCGGCCGGGGGGCGGAGCACCGGTTCGGTCGCCCGACTCGCCCCCGCGACGGAGTGCCCCTGCCCGAGCCCGGTGCCAGGCGAGCCGGTGCTCACGACGTCGCCGCCCGGCTCGAGCCCGGCGCCCTCGGTGCGGGCAGGACGACGAGCTCGCCGTCGAGAACCCGCACCACGAGCGGTGCCGCGTACACCGCGGACAGCAGTTCGGGGACGAGGACGCCCCGGGGCGTGCCGGTGGCGACGATACGCCCGTCGTGGATGAGGGCGAGACGGTCGGCGAAGCGAGCGGCGGTGGTGAGGTCGTGCATGGCCGCGACCACCGAGAGCCCTTCGCTGCGCCGCAGGTCGTCGACGACCTCGAGGACCGCGTTCTGTTGGCCGAGGTCGAGGGCGCTGGTCGGCTCGTCGAGCAGCAGCACCGGGGTCTGCTGGGCCAAGGCCCGGGCGACGACCACCCGCTGGGCCTCCCCGCCCGAGAGCTGTGACATCGGGCGGGAGGCGAAGCCGGCCAGGCCGAGGCGGCGCAGCACCGAGGCCACGATGCAGCGGTCGCGGTGGGATTCGCGGGCGAGCCACCCGAGGTGGGCGGTGCGGCCCACGAGGACGTACTCGGTGACGGTCATCCCCTCGGGGACGACAGGGTTCTGGGGCACGAGGGCCACGTCGGCCGCCGCCGGCCGCCGCCCGCAAGGCAGGGCCACGTGGCCGCTGTGGCCGA
>WHTX01000274.1 GCA_009377505.1 Acidimicrobiia bacterium | reverse complement strand
GCGTCGTGTCGCCGACGCAGTTCCCGCCGAGGGTCGCGTGCTCGTCGTCGACACCATCCTCGACCCCGAGGCCCCCGACCTGGTGCAAACCCGCATGGACCTGCTCATGCGGCTGCTCTTCGCCAGCCACGAGCGCACCCTCGAAGAGTGGCGCGAGCTGGGCGCGGCCGCGGGGCTGCAGCTCGTCGGGACGCAGGACATCGACCCCTTCCGCTCGGCCATCGAGCTGCGCCCGCATCCGGGCACCGCCTGACGGGCTCGTGGTCGGGGTCGACGCCGCCAACGCCTTCCTGGCCCAGCTCCAAGCCCGGGCGTTCTCGTCGGCGACGGTGCGCGCCTACGCGTTCGACCTGGTGAACGTCGCTCGGTTCTCGGACGAGCGGGGCATTGATGTTGCTCGGTAATGCCGACCGACGTGTTCGACTGGATCGACTGGCAGTCGGTGCGCCGCCCGGGTCGGGCGGAGGTCGTGGCGATCAGGGCTGGGCGGGGACCGGCCCCCGCTTCGGTCAACCGTCGAGCCGCCGCGGTGCGGGCCTTCTTCGAGCACCAGGTGCTGTCGGGGGCGAGAGAGGACAACCCGATCCCGTCACCCCGGTGGGGCCAGGGGCAAGCCAGCAGAACCCCTCGACGTAGTGCTTGTGGGTCCGAAAGCGGCCCTCAACAGCTTCGGGCATGCAGCCAGCGTGCCGGGACGAGGAGCCGCTCCCACCCTCGCGTCCCCGGACCGAGCCGCGCCAGCTGTCGACGGCTCGCGCCTGGCTCGGACCGGGCAAGGCTCACCCCGTTCGACCTACGCAGCAATGTGAGCGGCCATCGGAATCTGCCCGCTGGCGGCCAGCAGACGCTGCCCACTCACGGCCATCTCCTCACGCAGGGTGCTGGCGGCGGGGGACACGACAGCCCTGCCGGTGCCGCCCCTCGACCGGCACTTGGGGGACGCCACATGCTGGTGGATTGACGTGTTCGACGCGTCAGCGGGTGGCTCCGGGCGAGGCCGGCAGGAGGAGGTGCACCCAGGTGTCGGCGAGCCACATCTGGTACTGCCGGGTGTCCAGCCGCGTTCGCGGGTGAGCATGACGTAGATCTCGGGGCTGTTGGTCGCCCACACGGTATCGGCCGCCATCTCGGGGGCGAGGCCGGCGCGCAGTCCGCCGGTGTCGGCGAGGTGCGCGATGAACTCGCGCATGTTGCGGGCTCGGCGATCGCTGAACTCGCGCCAGATCTGCTCGGCTGGCTCGTCGGTGCCGGCCGCGTCGCGGAGCGCGATGTACAGCGGCGCGAGACGTACGAGCATGTCGCAGGTCGCGACCGCGTAGATGGTGAGCTTCGACGCAGGGTCGGGTTCAGCGCGAATGGCGGCGACGTAGGGCCGTTCGGTGGCGGGGATGGGACGATCGGTCCCCGAGAGCGCCAGCTCGATGACCTCGCGGACGATCTCGGCCTTCCGGCCCACCAGCGAGTAGACGGTATCGACGTGCACCTCTGCTGCACGGCCGATCGCTGCGAGCGTGGTGTTCCGGTAGCCGCGCTCGTGCAGGAGCTGGTCGGCCGCGGCCAGGATCCTCGCCCGGGTCTGCTCAGAGGCCGCCCGCCGGCCGGAGGTGTCGTAGCGGCGACGCTTGACCTGCGCAGGCACGCCCACCAGTATTTCATCCGTTCTAGTTCGGATGAAAGAGGGGTGTGCGATGCGGAAGCAGACGAACCGCCGATCTGCCGATGCCGCGGCGCCGCGACAGGGGCCTTTCTGGGACGTCCTGGCCGGACGAGCGCCGATGCCCGCTGCTGCTGCACTGCTGGGGTGGCAGCTGGTAGCCGTGGACCCTGACGCCGGGACCATCGAGGTGTCCTTCGACGCGACCGACGGGTTCTGCAACCCGGTTGGCAACATCCAGGGCGGTCTCCTCGCGGCCATGCTCGACGACACGCTTGGTCCCGCCTTGGTCGCCACGCTCGCTCCGGACCAGTTCGCGCCCACCCTCGACCTTCACGTCCAGTTCGTCCGGGCTGCCAATCCCGGTCCGGTGATCGGGCGGGGCCGAGTTGTGAGCAAGGTCCGCAGCGTCGCGTTCGTCGCTGGTGAGCTCGTTGACGAGCGCGGCGAGCTTCTGGCCACCGCTACCGCCACGGCGGCCATCCGCGCCCAGCGTAAGTAGGAGGGGGAGGTCTGCTCGGGCTGGCTGCCGCGCCTTCCGGTGACATCTGATCTGTGGTGCTGTCCCCCAACGCCGGGTCCGAGAGCGACGTCGTCGAAGACCTCCGGTTCAGTTCAGAGATTCCGGTCAGCTCAGGTCAGTCAGTAGGACCGGTTCGCCGGGCACACCGCGGCGTGGGCCGCAGTACAAAGGGCGACCCTCCAGCGTCAGTCCGGCGCCGCCTACTTCTTCTACGAAGTCGCGCGAGAGAGTCAAGATCCTAACGTCAAGTCAGAAATAGCGGACCTCGGGGACGCTGGGCGGCAGCACGCCGTTCCCGCCCCAGGACCCTGCTTCTGAGTCCCAGTAGTAGGTTCCTGCCTCGAAGGTCAGGAGGAAGTGGTTGACGAACTCCGCCATCGAAGGAGCATCCGGCCATGGCCAATCTGGGTCGTCGAAGTCCTCGAACCCGACGGCCACGAAGACGGGGTGAGGGCCATCGACCGCGCCTCCTGTGTGAACAAGAATGTACCGGTGAGCTGATGCGGCCAGTGGGACCACGTCTTGAGCAGCCACGGGAATGTCGGCTCTTCTGTGTTCCACGCCTGGATTACGATGTCATACAGCGCAACTCATCACACGAGCTTCCAGTTCCAGCGGTGCCTCGACAGGTCGTTGAATAGACGTTGTACCGCGCGCGCGCGGGTTGTGAGCCCGAAGCGGCCGAAGAGCATCGCATCGGTCAGGACAGTCGATTGATAGGTTGGGCTCGCAAACTCCTGCTCTGCCGCGATCGCGTCCGCCTTGTGCGCTGCACCTTCGATCATGTGAGAGCCGTCTGGACCAGACAGTTTCCGAATGTTGAGGATCGACGTTGTGATGTCATGGCCGATCCTCAGTAGGACCACCTGCGCTGAGAACGGTTGACGACGTCAGATCCTGCGACGAAACCAATCGCCCCAGTCGTCGAGCCGTCCGTCAGATGGAACGCCTCCCCGAGCCGAGAAGCTGACGACCGAGCCCGAGCACGCGAACGAGTTGGCGCCGGCGCCCGGGGCCCCAGGGAGGCGTCCTGCGCTGTCGCCGCGCAGGCTCTCTGGCCACGCTCAGGAACGGGCGCTTGACTGGGCCTCGACGAGCACCGCGACGTCGGAAGAGGCGCCTGTGAGCCGGATCCTGCTGGTGGACGACGAGGACTCGCTGTGCGACCTCGTGTCCAGCGCGCTCCGCTTCGCCGGCTACGAGGTCAGCACCGAGGCCGGCGGGCTCGGCGCCCTCGCCGCCATCCGGGCCGCCGGCCCTGACCTCGTCGTGCTCGACGTCAACCTGCCCGACCTCGACGGCTTCGAGGTCTGCCGGCGCATGCGGGCCGACGGCATCGTCACCCCCGTCATCTTCCTCACCGCCCGGCGCGAGCCCGGCGACCTGCGCACGGGCTTCAGCCACGGCGGTGACGACTACCTCACCAAGCCCTTCAGCCTCGAGGAGCTGGTGCTGCGCATCGAAGCCGTCCTTCGGCGCGCCCAGGGCGGCGGCAACGGCCCCCATCGGCTCCAGTGCGGCGAACTCGTGCTCGACGAGGACGCCCACCAGGTGTTCGTGGCCGACACCGAGGTGGAGCTCTCCCCCACCGAGTTCCGCCTGCTCCACTACCTGCTGCTCAACGGCGGCCGGGTGCTGTCCCGCATGCAGATCCTCGACTACGTGTGGGACTACGACTTCGAGGGCGACGCCGCCATCACCGAGCGCTACATCAGCTACCTGCGGCGCAAGCTCGGCCCCCACGGCTCGCTCATCCGCACCGTCCGGGGGGTGGGCTACGTGCTGCGGGCGTCGGGGCCGTGAAGGCCATGTCCCTGCGCAGCAGGCTCGTCCTGTCCTTCGCCGTCGTGCTCGTCGTGGCCACGGGCGTGCTCGGCGTGGTGCTCGCCAACACCACCCGCGCCGCCCTCGTCGACCAGATCGACGACCAGCTGCGCGAGATCGAACGCCGGGAGGAGGCGGGGCCGAGCCGCTCCGAGGCCGGCCCCCCCATTGGCGCCCCCGACTCGCCGGCCGAGCCGGCCGGGCCCGGCGGTCGCTCCCTGGCCCACGTCGTCCTGGCGCCCGATGGGCGGGTCGTGGCCTCCCAGCCCTGCGGCTACGCCGACGACCCCTACCCCCTCCCCGACACCACCGGCCTCGCGGCCACCCCGCGCGAGGGCAAGTACGCCCCCATCGTCACCGTGCCCGCCGAGTCGGGCGGCGGCTCCTACCGGGCGGTGCTGCTCAGCCGGGGGGCGAGCGGGGTCGACGTGTTCGCCGCACCCCTCGACGACGTGGACGCGACCGTGGCCCGGCTCGTGCGCACGTTCCTCCTCACCGGGCTCGTCGTGCTCGTGCTCGGCGGGCTCGCCACGTGGTGGAGCGTGCGCCGCAGCCTGCGCCCCGTCGACGGCATGGTGTCGGCGGCCGCGGCCATCGCCGGGGGCGAGTTGTCCCGCCGCATCCCCGAGGGGGGCGCCCCGCGCGAGCTCGAGCGGCTGGGCGGGGCGCTCAACGACATGGTCGGCCAGCTCGTGGACTCCTACCGCTCCGAGCAGCTGGCCAAGCAGTCCTTGAGCCGCTTCGTGGCCGACGCCTCCCACGAGCTGCGCACCCCCCTCGCCGCTGTGCGGGGCTACACCGAGCTGTACCGCAAGGGGGCGCTGCGGACCGACGACGAGCGCGATGGCGCCATGCGCCGCATCGACGCCGAGAGCCGCCGCATGCGCCGCCTGGTCGACGACCTGTTCACCCTGGCCAGCCTGGACTCCCAGCACCCCACCGACCACCAGCCCGTCGACCTCGTGCGCATCACCCGCGATGCCGTGGCCGACAGCGAGGCCATCGAGCCGGGCCGGCCCGTGAGCCTCGCCGCCCCCGAGCGCGCCCTCGTGCAGGGAGACCCGGGCCAGCTCGTGCAGGTGGTGACGAACCTGTTGGGCAACGCCCGGTCCCACACCCCGGCCGGTAGCCCCGTCGACCTGCGGGTCGAGGCGGGCACAGCCTCGGCCACGGTCGTCCTCGAGGTGCGCGACCACGGCCCGGGCCTGCCCGCCGACCAGCTCGACGTGGTGTTCGAGCGCTTCCACCGCGTCGACCCGAGCCGCTCGCGCGCCACCGGCGGCGCCGGCCTCGGCCTGGCCATCGTGGCCGCCATCGTCGCCGCGCACCGTGGGCAGGTGCGCGCCGAGAACGCACCCGACGGCGGGGCCCGTTTCACCGTGGCCCTGCCCGCCTCTCCCTGAACCCCCGACCGAGCCTGCCCCGAGATTCTCTGGGAACTCTCAGCCACGTCTCAGCTCGATGTCGGGCACGGTCCCTAGGTTCACCACTGATCTCGACCCGCACCGGAGCTCACCATGGCAACCGCGCAATCGACCTCTCGCCCCGACCTCCCGCCGCCCGGCCGGCCGCCGCGACGGCGGCGGAGGTGGCCATGGGTGACCGCCCTCGGCGTGCTCGCCGTCCTCGCCCTCGGCGCCGGCGCCGCCCTCGTCTGGCTCTTCGACGACGATTCCCCGCCGGCGGTGAGCCTCGAGGCGGCCACGGCCGCTCTCGCCTCCTCGACGACCGAGGGGGAGGCCGACGCGGCCACGACCACCGCCGCCGCCCAGGGCGCGCCGGCAGCCTCCACGCCGGCCCCGGCGAGCTCGGGCATCGCCGGCGCGTGGGCCGTCGACACGAGCCTGGGTACCTTCGACTACGAGGCGGCCACCGGGTCCTTTGCCGGCTTCCGCATCGCCGAGGAGCTGCGGGGCATCGGCTCCGCCACCGCCGTCGGCCGCACCCCCGCAGTCTCGGGCGCCCTCACCATCGAGGGGACCACGCTGAGGGCCGCGACCGTCGAGGCGGACATGACCGCCCTGACCACGAACGACTCACGTCGCGACGACCGGGCGCTCGGCGCGCTCGAGGTGCAGCAGTTCCCCACGGCGAACTTCGTCCTCACCCAGCCCATCGAGCTCGGCGAGGCCGCGGCCTCGGGCAGCCCGGTCGAGGTGACAGCCATGGGCGACCTCACCATCCACGGCGTCGCCCGCCCGGTGCAGCTGCCCCTCCAGGCCCAGCTCAGCGGGGAGACGATCGTGGTCGTGGGATCCCTTCCCATCACCTTCTCCGACTACGGCGTGGAGACGCCCTCGGCGCAGATCGTGCTCTCCGTGGAGGACCACGGGGTGATGGAGGTGCAGCTCCTCTTCACCCGCCAGTGACGCGACGGGCAGCTCGCACCGCGGAGAACCGCGCACCCCGCTGCCAATCGGGGCCGAAGCCGACTCGCTGGCGCCCGCTCAGCGCCCCGGGGCGCCCCGGGGCCGCAGCGCCGCTGCCTGCTCGGCGCTGAGCGGGCGTGTGCGGCGCCCGGCGAGCATGAGGTGGAGCCGGGCGGTCTCCTCGAGCTCCTCGGCGGCGGCGACGGCCTCGTCGAGCGTCGTCCCCGCGACCACCGGGCCGTGGTTGGCGAGCAGGACGGCGTGGTGGCCGCGGGCCAGCGCGCCGACCGCGCCGGCGAGGCCGATCGACCCGGGCGGGTGGTAGGGCACGAGGGGGAGCTGGCCCACCCGCATCACGTAGTAGGCGGTGAGCGGGGGAAGCACGTCGGCAGCGTCGAGCCCGTCGAGGCAGGAGACCGCCACCGACCAGCTGCTGTGCAGGTGCACCACCGCCCGTGCCCGCGGCCGGGCCACGTAGACGGCCAGGTGGAGGGCCACTTCCTTGGTCGGCGGGTCCCCGGCCCGGTGATCGCCCCGCTCGTCGAGCCAGGACAGGCTGGCGGCCTCGAGGGCGCCGAGGCGGGCGCCGGTCTGGGTGAGCAGGTAGCCGCCGCCCTCGTCCTCGGCGAGGCGCACGCTGAGGTTGCCCGACGCGCCGGGCGCCAGCCCACGAGCGGCGAGCAGGGCCCCGAAGGACACCAGCTCGGCCGCCACCGCCGCGGCGCCGGCCGGATGGCCTGGCGGCGCCGGGGCGGTCATGGCTCGCGCTCGAGCACGGCCAGCGCGTCGGCGAAGAAGTCGGGCCCGCCGAAGTTGCCCGACTTGCAGACGAGGGCGAGCGGACGGCCCTCGGCGTCGACGGCGGCTGTCCACGGCACCCCCGGGGCGATCGTCGGCCCGATCTCGAGAGACCGCACCCCGAGCGCCGAGGTCACCGCCCCCGCGGTCTCCCCGCCAGCCACGATCAGGCGACGGGCACCGGCCACGACGGCCACCCGGGCGAGGTGTGCCATCGCCGCCTTGACC
>WHTX01000273.1 GCA_009377505.1 Acidimicrobiia bacterium | reverse complement strand
GGTTCATCTCGATGACGACCATGGCACCGGTCGTCGGCTCCACGGCGAACTGGACGTTCGAGCCGCCCGTCTCCACCCCGACGCGGCGCATGCAGGCGAAGGCGGCGTCCCGCATGGCCTGGTACTCGACGTCGGAGAGCGTCTGGGCCGGGGCGACGGTGATGGAGTCGCCCGTGTGCACGCCCATCGGGTCGACGTTCTCGATGGCGCACACGACGACGCAGTTGTCCGCCCGGTCGCGCATGACCTCGAGCTCGAACTCCTTCCAGCCCTCGATCGACCGCTCGACGAGGATCTCGCTGATCGGGCTGGCGTCGAGGCCGCGGCGGGCGAGGTCGCGGAACTCCGCCAGCGTGTGGGCGATGCCCGTGCCCCGCCCGCCGAGGATGTAGGCCGGGCGGATGATGACGGGGAGGCCCACCTGGTCGAGGACGGCGAGGGCCTCGTCCGGCGTGTGGGCCGTGGCCGAGGCGGGGACGGCGAGGCCGATCTCGACCATGGCGTCCTTGAAGCGCTGGCGGTCCTCCGCCGTGGCGATGGCCTCGGCGTTGGCGCCGATGAGCTCGACCCCGTAGCGCTCGAGAGCACCCGACTCGACCAGCTCCATGGCCAGGTTCAGCGCCGTCTGGCCCCCGAGGGTCGGCAGCAGGGCGTCGGGCCGCTCGCGGGCGATGATGCGCTCGAGGACCTCGGCGTCGAGGGGCTCGACGTAGGTGGCGTCGGCGAACTCGGGGTCGGTCATGATCGTCGCCGGGTTCGAGTTGGCGAGCACGACCCGGTACCCCTCCTGCCTGAGCACCCGGCAGGCCTGGGTCCCCGAGTAGTCGAACTCGCAGGCCTGGCCGATGACGATCGGCCCCGAGCCGATGAGGAGGATCGTGGCGATGTCGTCCCGGCGGGGCATCAGGTGGCACCTCCGCCCGGCGCCGCCGAGCCCCGCCCGCCGTCGGGCCGCGCCCGCTCGAAGTCGTCCATCATCCGCGCGAACTCGCCGAACAGGTAGCGGGGGTCGTGGGGCCCAGGGCCCGCCTCGGGGTGGTACTGCACGCCGAAGCACCAGCGGCTGCGGTCCCGGAGGCCGCCGACGGTCTGGTCGTTCAGGTTGACGTGGGTGATCTCGACCCCAGGGAGGGACTCCGCGGCGATGGCGTAGTTGTGGTTGTGGCTGGCGATCTCCACCGCGCCGGTCTCCTCGCGCCGCACCGGCTGGTTGCCGCCGTGGTGGCCGAAGCTCAACTTGAAGGTCCGCCCGCCGAGAGCCGTGCCGAGGATCTGGTGGCCGAGGCAGATCCCGAAGATGGGCACCCGGTCGACGAGCTGACGGACGTCCTCGACCGCCCATCCCAGGGCGGCGGGGTCGCCGGGCCCGTTGGAGAGAAAGACCCCGTCAGGGGCGCGCCCCAGCACGTCGGCCGCGCTCGTCGCCGCGGGGACCACCTCCACCTCGGCGATCTTGGAGAGCTGGTCGAGGATCGAGGACTTGATGCCGTAGTCGTAGGCGACGACGCGGCGGCCGGGCCGGCCCCCAGTCGCAGGCACGGTGAAGGGGACGTCGGTCGTCACCTCGCTCACGTGGTCGACGCCGTCGGTGCCCGCGGCGCGCCGGGCCGCCTCCTCGAGAGTGGCGAGGGGGGCGGTGCCGAACACGCCGGGCATCGAGCCGTGCACCCGCAGGTGGCGCGTCAGACGGCGGGTGTCGACCCCGGTGATGGCCGGCACCCGGTGCTCGTCGAGGAACGCCGCCAACGAGCTCGTGGCGCGCCAGTTGGAGGGGCGACGAGCGAGGTCGCGCACGACCACCCCTCGGCAGAAGGGCCGCCTCGACTCGTTGTCGGCGGGGGCGACGCCGTAGTTGCCGATGTGGGGGTAGGTGAAGGTGATGATCTGGCCGGCGTAGGAGGGGTCGGTGACCACCTCCTGGTAACCGGTGAGGACCGTGTTGAACACGACCTCGCCGGCGACGACGCCCTCCGGCGGGGACCAGCCCGCCGATTCCCCCTCGAACGTCGTCCCATCCGCCAGCACCAGGTGGGCCGGGGTCAGCCGTGTCACGTCAGCCTCCTTCGCTCACGTCCCGCGATCCCGCTGGGACTCGTCCCTCGTCCGATCCTCGCCGTGGGGCCCTCGCCGACACCGGTTGCATCCTCGTACCCCGTGCGTCCCCGTGCCCAGCTCATCGTCGGGCGGCGCCCTCGACCACCACTGGCTCGCCCCACAGGAGCGTGTGGCGCACCCGGCCGCGCAGCTCCCAGCCCCCGAAGGGGGTGTTGCGGCTCCGGCTTGCGCCCGCCGCCGGGTCGTGGCGCCAGCGGGCCTCGGGGTCGAGGACGACCAGGTTGGCGGGCCGGCCCACCTGGAGAAGGCCGCCGTGAGCGCCCTCCAGGCCGGCGATCTCCGCGGGGCGCCAGCTGAGCGCCTCGAGGGCGCGGGCGGGCTCGAGCCCGAGCGGCCCGAGCGCCAGGCCGAGCACGGTCTGGAGGCCCACGGCGCCGGGGGCGGCCGCGTCGAAGGGCAGTTCCTTGGCCTCGGGGGGCTGGGGCGAGTGGTCGCTGACCAGCACGTCGACGCGGCCCTCGGCCAGGGCGTCAGCCACCGCGGCCCGGTCGGCCTCGGGCCGCAGGGGAGGCCCGAAGCGGAACGCCGGGTCGTAGCCCTGCAGCGCAGCGTCGGTGAGCAGGCCGTGCTGGGCCGTGGTCGAGACGGTGACGGCGACCCCCCCGGCACGGGCGGCGGCGGCCATGGCGATGGAGGAGGCGGTGGAGAGCCGCCGCAGGTGCAGGGCCCCGCCGGTGAGGCGGGCGAGAGCCAGGGCGCGCATCACGGCGAGCTCCTCGGCCTCGGCCGGGATGCCGGGGAGCCCGAGCCGTGACGCCCACTCCCCCTCGTGGGCGCACCCGCCGCGGGCCAGCGCCGCCTCCTCGGGCTGCTCGCCCACCACGACCCCGAGGTCGACGGCGTACTCGAGGGCCCGGCGCAGGACACGGGCGTCCTGGGCCCCCCGCCCCTCGTCGACGAAGAGCCGCACCCCGAGCGCCGCGAGCTCGGCCATCGGGGTGAGCTGCTCGCCGCTCATGCCCACGGTGAGGGCGGCGGCGGGGCGGACCTCGCAGCATGCGCCCTCGGCCAGGGACAGCACCTCGCGCACGACGGCGGCACCGTCGATGGGCGGGTCGGTGTCGGGGCGGGCCACCACGGCCGTGAACCCGCCCAGGGCCGCGGCCCGGCTCGCCTCGGCGATGGTCTCGGCGTCCTCCAAGCCGGGCTGGCCGAGCTGGGCGAACAGGTCGACGAGGCCGGGCGCCACCAGGCAGCCGCCGGCGTCGAGGACGACCGTGGCGTCGAGGCCCAGGCCCACGGCGGCGATGCGCCCGTCCGGCCCGACCAGCACGTCGGCGCGCCGCTCGCCGGCGGCGTCGAGCACCGTGCCACCCCGTAGGACGACGTCCCGGCCGCTCGCTGTGCTCGCCCGCTCCCGGCCGCTCGGTGTGCCCGCCCGCTCCCGGCCGCTCGGGCCGGTCATAGGGGGCCTCCCTGGAGGACGAGGAAGAGCACGGCCATGCGCACGGAAACGCCCGCCTCGACCTGGTCGAGGACGAGAGACCGTGGCCCGTCGGCCACCGACGCGGCGATCTCGACCCCACGGTTCATGGGCCCGGGGTGCATCACCACTGCGCCCTCGGCCATCCGCTCGGCGCGCTCGGCGGTGAGCCCGTAGCGGGACGTGTACTCGCGAAGCGTCGGCACGAGCGCCTCGCCCTGCCGCTCGAGCTGCATGCGCAGCAGGTAGGCGACATCGCATGAGCCGATCACGCCGTCGAGGTCACCGGTCACCCTCAGCCGTCCCGGGCCGGGGGCCCAGCCGTCGACGCTCGGCGGGCGCAGCGTGGAGGGGGCCACCAGGGTCACGTCGGCGCCGAGCAGGCTCAGGGCGGCCACGTCCGAGCGGGCGACTCGTGAGTGCTTGATGTCGCCCACGATCGCCACGTGGAGGCCCTCGACGGCACCGAGGCGGCGGCGCAGCGCCCAGCAGTCCAAGAGGGCCTGGGTGGGGTGCTCGTGCCAGCCGTCCCCGGCGTTGACGACGGAGGCGTGGAGCCAGCGGGCGAGCTGCCAGGGCACGCCGGCGGCGCGATGGCGCACCACCAGGCAGTCCACGCCGAGCGCCTGGATGGTGAGGGCCGTGTCGCGCAGCGACTCGCCCTTGTTGAGCGAGGACGAGCCCGCCGAGAAGCTGAGCGTGTCGGCCGACAGCCGCTTGGCTGCCGATTCGAAGGAGAGCCGGGTGCGGGTCGAGTCCTCGAAGAAGACGGTGGCCACGGTGCGGCCCCGCAGCGCCGGCACCTTGGGGATGGCCCGTGCGTTGACCTCGGCGAAGGAGTCGGCCACCCGCAGCACCTCCTCCACGCCCTCCCGGCCGAGCTCGGCGATGCCGAGGAGGTGCTTCACGTGCCCGGCGCCCGCACGATGTCCACCCCGTCGTCGTGCACGTCGACCACCTCGTCGAGGCGCGTGGGCAGGTTCTTGCCCACGTAGTCGGGCCGGATGGGCAGCTCGCGGTGGCCGCGGTCCACGAGCACGGCGAGCTGCACGGCACGTGGCCGGCCGTGGTCGTTGAGCGCGTCGAGGGCGGCACGGATGGTTCGCCCCGTGAAGATCACGTCGTCGACGAGCACGACCACCCGGGCGGTGAGGTCGAGGGGGATGTCGGTGATGGCGTGGGGGGTGACGGGACGGAGCCGCAGGTCGTCCCGGTAGAAGGCGACGTCGAGCAGGCCGACGGGGACGGGGGCGCCCTCGATCCGCTCCAGCACGGCGGCGAGCGAACGGGCCAGGCCCGCGCCACCGGTCTGCAGGCCCACCAGCACGACCCCCTCGAGGCCGTGGTTGCGTTCGATGATCTCGTGCGCCATGCGCCGGGTGGCACGCTCGAGGTCGGCGCCGTCCATCACCCTGGCCGCGAAAACGCCCCCTTCCGGGGGCGTCACCTCGGTCATCTCGTGATCACCGGACGCGTCACCCGGCGCGGGTGGTCGGTCATCTGACTCCTGTCCGTACGGGCCTCACGGGGCCCGCTTCACGGTCGGAGCCGAGGCTAGCAGGCGGGACCGCGGGAGGCAGGGTCGTCTGGGCTGGGTCGGGGCCCGGCGTGGACCGGCCCGGCCGCTCACCGGCGGGGGGCGGGACGGGCGTCGCCCGGCCGGACCTCCTCGGCGATGCGGGCCAGCACGCCGTTCACGAAGCGGCCGGAGTCCTCGGTGGAGAAGCGCCGGGCCAGGTCGACAGCCTCGGAGATGGCGGCCGCGGTGGGCACGTCGGGGCGGTGGGTGAGCTCGAAGGCCCCCATCCGCAGCAACATCAGGTCGAGCACGGGCATCCGCTCCGGGCGCCACCCCTTGGCGAAGCGGCGGATCATGTCGTCGAGCTCGGCGCTGTGGGCGCCCACGCCCACCGTCAGCTCCACGGCGAAGGCGTCGGGTGCCACCGGCTGCGCGTCGACGACCTCGTCGGGGCGGATGCCCTTCGTCGCCGACTCGTAGAGCATCCCCAGGGCGCGCTCGCGGGCCTGGCGCCGCGTCCCACCGCCTGCGGCCCGTGCGGCTCGAGGTGCCGTCCCGCCCTCCGCTCGGGGGGCGTCCCGCTCCCTGCCGCTCGGCCCCGTCACGGTGATCCCCGCTCGCTCACGAGGACTTGCCCAGGTACTCGCCGCTGCGCGTGTCGACACGGATCCGGTCGCCAGGGTTCACGAACAGCGGTACCTGGACCACCTTGCCCGTTTCGAGGGTGGCCGGCTTGCGGGCGCCCGAGACCCGGTCGCCCTGCACGCCGGGCTCCGTCTCGGCGATGGCCAGGTCGACCGAGGCCGGCAGCTCGATGTCGACGATCTCGTCCTCGTACATGGCGAGGACGGCATTCATCGTCTCGACCAGGTAGCCCGCCGCCGGGCCGAGCGCCGCCGGGCCGACGGTGAGCTGCTCGTAGGAGGAGTCGTCCATGAAGATGTAGTCGCTGCCTTCGCGGTACAGGAACTGCATCTCCCGCTTGTTGATCATCGCCCGGTCGACTTTCTCACCAGCCCGGAACGTGCGGTCGAGCACCTGGCCCGAGCGGGCGTTCTTCAGCTTGGTCCGCACGAAGGCGCCGCCCTTGCCCGGCTTGACGTGCTGGAACTCGACGACGTTGAAGAGCCCGTCGTCGAGGCTCAACGTCATGCCGTTCTTGAGGTCGTTCGTGGAGATCATCGCCATGGTTCGCTCACCTCGGAGGGCCGCACCGCGGGTTCGGCGTGCGGGGTTCGCTCGCGGGGCCTGACCGCGCTGGTCAGCTCGCGAGGTTCTTGGGGGACCTGGTCAGCGCCCGGCACCCCCCGGCGTCGACCAGGAGCGTGTCCTCGGTGCGGACGCCCCCGAGGCCCGGCAAGTAGACGCCGGGCTCGATGGTGATGACGCTGCCCGGGCGAATCGTAGCAGTCGACGTGCGACCGACGTACGGGGCCTCGTGGATCTCGAGGCCGACGCCGTGCCCCGTGCCGTGCGAGAAGGCCGCTCCCCAACCAGCCTCCTCGATGACGGCCCGAGCTGCACCGTCGACGGAGGACGCTTCGGCTCCGGCCCGGGCCACAGCTCGAGCCGCGTCGTGCGCCGCGCCCACCACGTCGTAGAGGCGCTGCTGGTCGGCCGTCGGCTGGCCGACGCAGACCGTCCGGGTCATGTCGGAGTGGTACCCCTCGCACACCGCGCCGAAGTCCAGCACGACGAGGTCGCCCTCGCGGACGCGCCGCAGGCCGGGATGGGCGTGGGGCAGTGCAGCGTTGGGGCCCGAAGCGACGATCGTCTCGAAGGCCGCCCGCTCGGCGCCCAGGCGGCGCATGGCGGCCTCGAGCTCGAGGGCGACCTCGGCCTCGGTGGGCTCCTCGTGGAGGTGGGCCACCGCCGCCGCCAGCGCGGCGTCGGCGATGGCCGCGGCGGCCTCGATGCGCGCCACCTCGCCCGGCTCCTTCACCTCTCGCTGCGCCTCGACCAGGCCCTCGGTGGGCACCAGCTCGCAGTCGGGGAACCATCGCTCCGCCAGGTCGCGCTGGCGCGCCCAGCTCACGTCCGCAGCCTCGAGCCCGATGCGCACGAGCCCCCCAGACGCCGCGCTCACGAGCTGCTGCTCCTCGTCCCGGCTCGTCACGACGGCGAGGTCGTCGACGCCGCCATCGCTGCCGCTGGTCCCGGCCCGGGCCAGCTCGTCCGCAGCCTGGTCGCGGTAGCGCCCGTCGGTGACGAAGAGCGTGCCCGTCGGGCGGAGCAACAGGAGGGCGGCGGAGCCGGTGAAGCCCGTGAGGTAGCGGACGTGGTCCAGTTTGGTGACGAGCAACGCGTCGAGGCTGAGCTCGGCCACGGCGTCGCGGGCCCTCGACAGGCGA
>WHTX01000272.1 GCA_009377505.1 Acidimicrobiia bacterium | reverse complement strand
CCTGGGCGCCAGTCGACCCTGGAGCCGCGCCCTCGCTCGCCCCGACGTCGCTGCGCCTCGTCGTGCAGCGCCGGATGTACGACGCCGCCACGCGCACGGCGAAGTCTCCCTCCCTGGCCGGGCTGCATCCCGAAGCAACGGTGAGGCTGAACCCCGCCGACCTCGCCCAGGTCGGGGTGGCCGAGCAGGCCACGGTGCGCCTCACGTCGCCTCGCACCGGCGCCGAGGTCGACCTCGTGGCCTTGGCCGACGACACCGTGCCGCGCGGCTGCGCGCTGGCTGTGGCTAACCTGCCCGGCGCCGAGTTGAACGGCCTGCTCTCGGCAGACAGCCCGATCACCGACATCCGGGTGGACAGGATCTGATGGGCGATCCCCTCCTCGCTGGCGACATCGACCTCGCCGTCTTCCTCATCGTGGCGCTCAAGGCGATCGTCGCCTTCGTGCTGCTGCTCGTCTCGGTGATGCTGATGGTCTGGTTCGAGCGCAAGATCATCGCCGACATGCAGCACCGCATCGGCCCCAACAAGGCCGGCCCCTGGGGCATCCTGCAGACCCTCGCCGACGGCACCAAGCTGTTCTTCAAGGAAGACCTGCTGCCGGAGCGGGCCGACCGGGCGGTGTTCCGCCGGGCGCCGCTGCTCATGCTGCTGCCGGCGTACCTGATCTTCGCCATCGTGCCCGTCGGCGGGGACTTCTCCGGCGGCGACGGCACCGTCGAGCTGTTCGGCCACCGCACCTACCTCCAGCTGGCCGACCCGCCGGTGGGCATCCTGTTCTTCCTCGCCATGTCGGCGCTCGCCGTGTACGGCGTCATGCTCGCCGGCTGGTCGTCGGGCTCCAAGTACCCCCTGCTCGGTGGGGTGCGGGCTTCGGCCCAGGTCGTCTCCTACGAGGCGGCGCTCGGGCTGTCCACGGCCGCCGTGGTGCTCGTGAGCGGGGCGATCTCGACCCATGACATGGTGGCCGTCCAGGCGGGGGAGGGGTTCCGGGGGATCGTCCCCAACTGGAACCTGTTCGTGGCCGGCTTCGTGCCCGCCGTCATCTTCCTCATCGCCGGGACGGCCGAGGCGCACCGGCCCCCCTTCGACCTCACCGAGGCGGAGTCGGAGCTGGTCGGCGGGTACAACACGGAGTACAGCTCGGTCCGCTTCGCCCTCTTCTACCTCGCCGAGTTCATGGGCACGATCACCATGTCGGCGATCGTCGTCACCCTGTTCTTCGGCGGCCCGGCCGGACCGATCTTGACGGACACGCTGGGCTGGGTGTGGCCGATGCTCTGGTTCTTCCTGAAGCTGGTCGTGTTCCTGTACATCTTCGTCTGGCTCCGGGGCACCTTGCCCCGGCTGCGCTACGACCAGCTCATGGACTTCGGCTGGAAGCGCCTGATCCCGGCCGCGCTGGCCTGGTTGTTGTTCCTCGGGACCATCCGCGTGGCCAACAGCTCCGACTGGAGCACCGGCCAGGTCGTGCTGGCCTGGGCTGTCGCCCTCGCCGTGCTGCTGGCTGGATGGGGCCTGCTGCTGCTGTCCATGCGGGCGGCGGCGCGGACACGGGCCGAGGCAGCCGACGCGCCGTCCGGGGACGAGTTCGGGGAGGTGTTGGTCTGATGGGCCTGCTCGACGGCTTCGCCGTGACCGGGAGGAAGTTCGCCAAGGGCTTCTTCGGTGGCGGCATCGACACGGTCAGCTACCCGGGGGCCAAGCGGGAGAAGCCGGAGCGCCTCCACGGGCGCCACGTCCTCGGCCGCTACGAGGACGGCATGGAGAAGTGCATCGGCTGCGAGCTGTGCGCCGGGGTCTGCCCCGCCTCCTGCATCTACGTGCGGGGCGCCGACAACGACCCCCAGGACCCGGTCTCTCCCGGTGAGCGTTACGGCTTCGTCTACGAGATCAACTACCTGCGCTGCATCCACTGCGACCTGTGCGTCGAGGCGTGCCCCACCGAGGCGATCACCGAGACCAAGCTCTTCGAGTTCAGCTTCACCAACCGCCAGGACGCCATCTACACCAAGGACGAGCTGCTCGTCGACGACGACGGCAAGCCCCGCCAGCTGCCCTGGGAGGACTGGCAGGAGGGTGACGACCTCAACACGTCGGCCTGGATGCGGGCCACCTCCCCCTCGGGGGACGCGGACTACGTCGGCCGCGTCTCCTGGTCGGGCGAGCTGGGATACGGCGTGCGCGCGCCGGAACGGGGCCAGACCGCCGAGCGGCCGGCACTCGGTATGACGGGCGCAGGCCACGAGCACGGGCAGGGCGCCGACGGGGGCCACGGCACCGCCGCCGACGACCACGGCGCCGCGGACCACGGCGCCGACGACGGGGGCCACGCCTGATGGAGCTGGTGGTCTTCGTCATCGCCGGGGCCATCGTGCTGTCCTGCGGGCTCGGGGTGGTCGTGTCGGCCAACCCGGTGCGCGCCGCCTTGAACCTGGTCGGCACGCTCTTCGGCGTGGCCGTGCTCTTCGTGGCCCAGGACGCCCACTTCCTGGCGGCGGTGCAGGTCATCGTGTACGCCGGCGCCATCGTCGTGCTGTTCCTGTTCGTGATCATGCTGCTCGGCGTGGACGAGGCGGAGAACCTCGCCGTGGAGCCCCTCGTCGGCCAGCGCCCCCTCGCCCTCGTGGCCGGGCTCGCCACCGTTGGCCTGCTGCTCACGCTGCTCGTGGCCCGGGGTGAGTCGCTGTCGGCCGAGCGATCGGTGAGCGGCGCCCCGGACGGCACCACGGCCAACATCACCGAGATCGGCCGTGTGCTGTTCACCGACTACGTCTTCGCCTTCGAGGTGACGGCGATCCTGCTCACGATCTCGGTCGTGGGCGCCGTCGTCTTGGCTCGGCGGCCCCGGCGCGGCGATGATCTCCCGCCGGCTGCGGACGACGCCGCCGCGCCGGACGACGCCCTGGAACACCGATGACCCCCACCCCCACCTGGTACCTCGTACTCGCCGCGCTGCTCTTCGCCATCGGCGCGGTCGGGCTCCTGGTCCGGCGCAACCCGCTCGTGATGTTCATGTGCGTCGAGCTGATGCTCAACGCCGTCAACCTCACGTTCGTGTCCTTCGCCCGTGCCCTCGACGACATCGGGGGCCAGGTCGTGGTGCTCTTCGTGATGGTCGTCGCCGCCGCCGAGGTGGTCGTCGGCCTCGCCATCCTCGTGTCGGTGCTGCGCACCAGGCCGGGCGCCACCGCCGACGACATCTCCATGCTGAAGGGGTGAGGATCGAGTGTTGGACCTGGTCTGGCTGATCCCCGCCCTGCCCCTCGTCGGCTTCCTGCTCCTGATCGTCTTCGGGCGGCGCCTGGGCGAGCCGATGGCGGGCTACGTGGCGACGGCGTGCGTCGCCGGCAGCTTCGTCATCGCCTGCCTCGTCTTCGCCGGCCTCGTGGACCGCCCCGGTGAGGAGCGCTTCTTCATCCAGACGCTGTTCGAGTGGGTGCCGCTCGGCAACTTCTCCGTCGACGTGGGCTTCCTCGTCGACCCGTTGTCGATGACCATGGTGCTCTTCGTCACCGGCATCGCCGCCCTCATCCACCTCTACGCCGTGGGCTACATGGCGGGCGACCCGGACTTCTCGAAGTTCTTCATCTACCTGAACCTCTTCGTGTTCTCGATGCTGCTGCTCGTGCTCGGGGACAGCCTGCTGCTCACCTTCGTCGGCTGGGAGGGCGTGGGCGCCTGCTCCTACCTGCTCGTCTCGTTCTGGTTCACCGACGAGGCGAACGCCAGCGCCGGCAAGAAGGCCTTCGTCACGAACCGGATCGGCGACTTCGGCTTCATGCTCGCCATGTTCCTCGCCGTGTTCACCGTCGGCTCCCTGAACTACGCCGAGCTGCTCACCCGGGCCCCCGAGATCGCCGGGGTGACGGCGACCGGCCTGGCCCTGCTGCTGTTCCTCGGTGCCGTCGGGAAGTCGGCCCAGCTCCCCCTGTACGTGTGGCTGCCCGACGCCATGGCCGGCCCGACGCCCGTCTCCGCCCTCATCCACGCGGCCACGATGGTGACGGCCGGCGTCTACCTGCTCGTGCGGGTGAGCCCGGTCCTGGTCGCGGCCTACGACTGGGCGCCGGACCTGATCGCCTGGGTAGGCGCCATCACCGCGCTGTTCGCCGCCAGCATCGCCATCGCCCAGAACGACATCAAGAAGGTGCTCGCCTACTCGACGATCAGCCAGCTGGGCTACCTGTTCCTGGCCGTCGGCGTCGGGGGCTACTCGGCGGCAATCTTCCACATGGTCACCCACGCGTTCTTCAAGGCCCTCCTCTTCCTCGGTGCCGGCTCGGTCATCCACGGCATGCACCACGAGCAGGACATGCGCCGCTACGGCGGGCTGTTCAAGCTGCTGCCGGTCACCGCGGCCACCTTCATCGTGGGCTGGCTGGCCATCGCCGGCGTACCGCCGTTCTCGGGGTTCTGGTCCAAGGACGAGATCCTCGCCCACGCCTACGAGCACAACCTCGCCCTATGGCTGGTCGGCCTCGTGGCCGCCGTGGCCACCGCCTTCTACATGGCCCGCGAGGTCTTCATGACCTTCTTCGGCCGCTACCGCTACGCCGACCCCACCCCCGCGGAGATGGACGAGGCCTGGGAGGCGCGCGCCGCCGGTGCGGAGGCCTCGGCACGCGACGCGCAGGGCGTGGTGGCCACCGCCTCGGAGGCCGTGGCCAGCGCCCGCCAGCAGCTCGAGGCGGCGGAGGTGGCCCTGGCCAAGGCCACCGGCGACGCCCACAGCGCCGAAGGGGCTGCGGCCGCGGTGCCCGCCGCCGACCTCGAGGCCGCCCGGACGGCGGTGGCCGAGGCCGCCGACAAGGACGCCAAGAAGGCGGCTGACCGGGCGCTGAAGGACCTCGAGAAGCCGGCGAAGGACCTCGAGAAGTCGCGCACGGCCCTGGGCAAGGCCGAGGCCGCGCTGGCCACCGCCCGCACTGCGGTCACCGAGGCCGAGGGCGGCGTGGGCGAGGCCGAGACGAACGCCGCCAGCGCGGGCACCGTCGTGGCCGCCGCCCGGGCCGACGCGTCCCGCCACGTGCCCACGCCCACCATGGTCGACCTGCTCGAGGCGCCCGTGGTCGACCCCGCCATCGACGAGTACCTCGCCCCCGAGGTCGCCCACCGCCGGGAGTTCCACCCCCACGAGAGCCCGTGGCAGATGCTCCTGCCCCTCGTCGTGCTCGCCGGGGGCGCGCTGGTCGCGGGCATGTTGAACCTGCCCTTCTCCAACGGCGTGCACTTCCTCGCGAACTGGCTCGAGCCCTCCATGCTCGGCAACGAGGTGCACCTCGGGCTGAGCGGTGTGACCCAGGTGCTGCTCGCCGCCGTGGCCGTGGCCGGCGGGCTCCTCGGCATCGCCGTCGCCGTGCAGGTGTACCTGCGGGGCCAGGGCAACCGGGGAGCCATCGAGCAGCCCGCCTTCGCCCGAGCCTGGTTCGTCGACGAGACGTTCGCCCGGGTGGCAGCAGGACCGGGCCGGCGCTTCTTCGACGCCTGTGCCTGGTTCGACCGCAACGTCATCGACGGCGCGGTGAACGGCCTCGCCCGCGTCGTGAGGAGCACCGCCGCCGGCCTGCGGACCTTCCAGACCGGCTACGTGCGCACCTACGCCCTGGGGGTCGCCGTCGGCGCGGTCGCCCTGCTCGGCCTCCTCCTCTCGAAGGCCTCGTTCTGACCATGACCTCCCTCCTCGCGGCCACCGCCGGCGAACCAGCGGCGACGTTCCCCCTGCTCACGGCGCTGATCGTGCTCCCGGCCGCCGGGGCGCTCCTCGTGGCCCTGGTCAGCCGCCGCCGGCCTGAGACGGTGCGCCAGGTCGCCGCCATCTCCTCCCTGGCCACCGGGGCGCTCGCCATCTGGCTCCTCGCCGACTTCGACCGCTCCGCGGACGGCTTCCAGTACGTCGAGCAGGCCCGGTGGATCGAGGACTTCGGCATCGGCTGGCACCTGGGCCTCGACGGGATCTCGCTCTTCCTCGTCGTGCTGACGGCCTTCCTGTTCCCGCTCTCGATCCTGGCGGTCAAGCCCGGTCACGACGACAAGGCGTACTACGCGTGGCTGCTGCTGCTCGAGGCCGGCTGCATGGGCGTCTTCGTCGTCCTCGACTTGTTCGCCTTCTTCGTCTTCTTCGAGATCGTCCTCGTGCCCATGTACTTCCTCATCGGGGGCTGGGGGCACGGCAACAAGACGTACGCGGCGCTGAAGTTCTTCATCTACACGACCGTGGGCTCGGCCGTGATGCTCGTCGGCATCGTGAGCCTGGCCGTCCTCACCGCCCGGGCGACGGGCGGCCCCGTCACGTTCGACCTCGTCGAGTTGGCCGACGCCCAGGCCCTCTCGGTGGTGACGGGCCGGTGGCTGTTCCTGGCCTTCACCCTGGCGTTCGCCATCAAGGTGCCGATCTTCCCGCTGCACACCTGGTTGCCCGACGCCCACACCGAGGCGCCCACGGCCGGGTCGATCATCCTCGCCGGCGTCCTGTTGAAGCTCGGGACCTACGGGTTCCTCCGCTTCGGCCTGTACCTGTTCCCTGAGGCCTCCCACTTCTTCGCCCCGCTGTTCCTGACCCTCGGGACGATCGGCATCCTCTACGGCGCCGTGGTCGCGGCCATGCAGCGCGACCTCAAGCGGCTCGTGGCCTACAGCTCGGTGGCCCACCTCGGCTTCATCGTCCTCGGCACGTTCGCCCTCAACAGCGAGGGCGGGACGGGCGCCGTGCTGCAGATGGTGAACCACGGCCTGTCGACCGGGGCGCTCTTCCTCCTCGTGGGGATGATCTACGAGCGACGCCACACCCGGGAGATCGCCCAGCTCTCGGGCCTGCAGAAGTCGGCGCCGATCATGGCGGCGGCGTTCACGGTGGTCATGCTCTCCTCCATCGGGCTGCCCGGGCTCAACGGCTTCGTGGGCGAGTTCATGATCCTGCTGGGCGCGTTCGCCTCGAGCCGCTGGTGGGCGGTGGCCTCGACGGCGGGCGTGATCGTCGCCGCCCTGTACCTGTTGTGGGCCTACCAGCGGGTCTTCCACGGCACGCCCAAGGGCGAGGAGAACGAGCGCTTCGCCGACGTCGGGCCGCGCGAGGGCCTCGCCATCCTGGCCTTCATCGTGCCGATCATCTTCATGGGGGTCTACCCCAAGCCCGTCATCGAGCGCATCGAGCCCGCGGTCGAACGCCTGCTGGCCCACGTCGAGGCGCACGTGCCCGACTTCCGTGAGGTCGAGGGCCCTGCGCCCGAGCCCCGGGGCGCCGAGGACCTGTCGAGGGTGGCCGCGGGGACCGGCGACCACGCCGCTGACGAGGACGAGGAGGAAGGCCAGTGAGCGCAGCGAACGGCCCGAGCGGCCGGGAGCGGAGAGCCCAGTGAGCGCAGCGAACGGCCCGAGCGGCCGGGAGCGGAGAGCCCAGTGAGCGCAGCGAACGG
>WHTX01000271.1 GCA_009377505.1 Acidimicrobiia bacterium | reverse complement strand
AGGCCGCTGGCCAGGAGCGTCCGGGGGAGCCCGACCCGCACGGCGCGCACCTCGGGGCCGTCGTTCGGCACCCTGTCCGTGGCCCAGGCCTCGATCTCGGAGACGTCGATGGCGCGGGTCTGGGGCGGGCGGGGCGTCGCCGGGGCGCCGTTGGCCTCCTCGTCGGCTCGCTCGTCGGCGCCCCCGTCCCCGGGACTCGACCTCCGGGGCTCGAGGAGCAGCTCAGCGAGAGGCTCGTCGGCGTGGTGGACCATCACCGGGCGAGCCGTGGCGATGTCGTCGTCGGTGGGGCACACCTCGGCGTTGACGAGGGAGTTGATGAGGGTCGACTTGCCCTTCTTGTACTCGCCCACGACGAGGACCTGGTAGTTCAGGTTCTCCAGCCGTTCCTTGGCGGCGTCGAGCCGAGCGACGAAGTCGGTGCGCTCGCGCGCCGCAGCAAGCTGTCGCACGGCGGCGACGGCCTGGAGGGCCCGCTGGAGCGGGGGAGCGGAGTTGCCCTGGCTGGTCTCGGACATGGTGCACAGGCGCGGGTCGGCCGCCGCGTCACGCTACTTGATGCAGGTGGCGCGGCGGCCGACGGGTGCGGAGTTGGGGGAGCGGCCCCTTCGCCCGTGAGCGAAGGGGCCCGGTGCCGTCGGTGAGGAGCGTGCCCCGGGGGGCGACGCTGGTCAGGCCTCGACGTCGAGGTCGGTGTCGTCGACCCTCTCGAGATCGACGTCGACCTCGGTGCTCTCGAACTCAGATTCGAAGGTCGAGTTGTCCGTGAACCTGTCGTTGTCCTCGAAGACGTCGTTGTCCTCCACCACCGAGGTCAGGTCCTGCTCGGTGTTGAACGACTCTTCGAAGGTCCTGTTGAAGGAGTCGTCGATGCTGTTGTCGACGCTCGTCAGCTCCACCGAGTTGTCCGTCGTGGACTGGTCGATGAAGCTGTCGTTGTCCTGGGTGGCGAGCTGCTGGTTGTCGTCGCCCAGGGCGAAGTTGGCGTTTCCCGACACATCGTCAAACTCGACGTCGACGTCACCTACGACTTCGTTGCCCGACCCGACCACGGTCTGGCCGCCGCCGGAGGTGTTGACGTCGGTCAGCGTGCCGTCGCCGACGTTGGCGTTGTCGGCCCGGATGTCATTGATCGTGCCGTCACCGAGGTTGGCGTTGTCGGCCTCGACGTTGGTGGCGTCGCCCCGGCCGAAGCTGGCCGCCCCCACGTCAGAGTCGTTGAACGTGATGTTGCCGTCACCGATCACGGCCTCCTCGGCGTCCACGGAGCCGTCGCCGGCGTTCTGGATCCCCTCGAAGCGGCCGGTGTTGATCGCGCTGTCATCGATGTCGTCACCCACAGCGACCGCACCACGGTCCGCCCTCGTGAGGTCCTCGTCGATGTCGAGGTCGATGTCGCCCTCGGCGCTCAGGTCGCTGATCTTGCGGTCGTCAGCCATGGTGGTCCCCTTCCCTCGCCGCCTTAGGACCGGCGGCACCAACTCGTACCGTACGGGCCCCCACAGGGTTTCCGCATCGGGGACAACCCCGTCTTTTGTTCATTTTTCTCGTCCGCGCAACCCGGCCGCCGCTGCGCGTGGTACAACTCGCCGCCAGAGCGGCGCGCGGCGAGGGGAGAGGCCGTGAGGGGGAGAAGGTCATCGCGTGGGTCGCCCTCTATGAGCGCAGTCACCGACATGGTCAGCTCGCCGCCCGAGGCGCGCCCCGGGCCCCGGCGAGTGGCGGGGCTGGCACTCGTCGGGCTCTTCGTGGTGCTCGCCCTCGCCGGGCCGGCCAAGGTCCTCTTCGCCGGCGACGACGAGGGGGCGCCCGGAGAGGTGGGCATGGCCGGGCTGAGCTTCACCCCGGAGACCCTGGCAGTCGCCGTCGGCACCGAGGTGCTGTTCCGCAACGACGACGTCGCGCCGCACACGGTGACGGCGACCGATGGCTCGGTGGACTCGGGGCTCCTCGCCCCGGGTGACTCCTTCGCACTGGTCATCAACGAGCCGCTCGACTACCTGTGCGCCATCCACTCGAACATGGCGGGCACGATCGAGCTCGAGGGGTGAGGGCGTGGACCTCGTCGGCTTCCTCAACGACCTCACCGGCGGCGAGCTGTTGCTGTGGAAGGTCGTGCTCAGCACGGTCGTCTTCGCCCTCGCCGGCCTGCAGGTGGCCATGGCCGCCCGCTTCTGGGGGGTCACCGGCTTCCCCGGGCTGAACCCCGACGTGGCCGCGAGCGTCCACCGGTGGAGCGGCCGAGCGACGATCGTGCTCGCCATGCTCGTCGCCCTCGCCTGCCTCGCCGGCCCGGCCGGCGCGACGTCGCCCACCCGGGTCGTGCTCCACACCGTCTTCGGCTCCCTGGTCTTCGCCGCCTTGGTAGCGAAGTTCCTGGTCCTCAAGGTGGTGCCCTCGGCGGCGCGGCTGCTGCCGGCCGCCGGCATCGGGTTGTTCCTGTCATTCGCCGCTGTGTGGGCGACGAGCGTCGCTGACTACGTCTCCGTGAGGTGAGCATGCGCCGAGTCCTCCTGGTAGGGCTGGTAGGGCTGGCCATGGTGCTGGCACCCGCGTTGTGGACGCCGGGCGCGGCGGCCACCGAGCCGCCACCGGCGCCTCCCCCCGCCGTCGCGCCCGCAGGCCTTGCCCAGGCTGGCGCAGGGCTTGCCCAGGCTGGGGGGGAGGCCGACGTCTCCATCATCGACTTCGGCTTCGACGCCCCCGAGGTGAGCGTCCCCGTCGGCACCCGGGTGACCTGGACCAACACCAGCGGCCAGCCGCACACGGCCACCGACCGGGGCGGCGCCTTCGACACCCAGCCCATCCCCCCGGCGGCCACGGCGACCGTCGCCATGTCCGTGCCGGGCACGTACTTCTACTTCTGCCGCATCAACCCGTCGCGCATGAACGCCACGATCGTCGTCGAGGAGGGCGCCGAGCCCGCACCGGTGGTGCGAGTGCAGGCCGTCGACGACGGCAACCTCGAAGGGGAGACGCTTCGCTTCGACCCGCCCCAGCTCGAGGTGGCCGCGGGCACGACCCTGCTCGTCGCTAACGTGGGGGGCAAGCCCCACACGCTCACCGCCGAGGACGGCACGTTCGGCACGAACATCATCGCCCCCGGGCCCGAGGGCGGCCGGTTCGCCGGCACCAATGCCACGGTCACGTTGTCCGAGCCGGGCACGTTCGCGTTCTTCTGCGAGATCCACCCCCAGGCGATGAAGGGGGAGGTGACGGTCACCGGCGCTGCCGCGGCCGCACCGCCACCACCAGCGGCCGGGCCCACGGCCGCCAACCTCGAGGCGTTCGACTTCGGCTTCCGCGACCAACAGCTCACCCTCGCCTCGGGGGCTGAGGTGACCGTGCAGAACACCGGCGCCGCGCCTCACACCGCCACCTTCGACCAGGTCGAGGTGGACACGGGCACGATCGACCCCGGCGGCTCGGCCAGCCTGCTCGTGCCTGAAGAGCCGGGCACGTACAGCTACCGCTGCACCATCCACCCGGCGAGCATGACCGGCGTGATGGTCGTGCTCGGCCAGGGCATCGAGAACCCCGACCGCGACGTCACCCTCGAGACCACCCCCGTCGCCCCTGGCGAGGGGGAGGGGGGCGGCGAACAGGCCGTCGTCGCGCCACCGCCGACGGTGGCCAGCTACGGCGGCGAGGGCGCCGGCCGGGGCGTCTCGACGCTGGTGCTCGTCACCGGTGTGCTCGGCGCGTTCCTCGGCGGGCTCGGCATCGGCCCGTTCCTGGCTCGCCGGAGGCGGGGCCCCGAGGCTCCGGTCGCTCCCGGCGTGCCGCCCGGGCCCACGGCCCCGCCCCCCTCGTTCCCCCCGCCACCGACCTGACGATGAGCCCGATCCGGGCTGACCCGGCCTGAGCCCTCGCCCGGCGCGCTTGGCGGCGGGCGCGCCCACCGCTGCCGCGCCCGCCGCGGCCGAGACGCGACGGTGGCCGGGGACGAGCCCCGGCCACCGTTGGTTCCCGTGTGATCAGTTGGCGTCGAAGTCGACGTCGGTGTCCTCGGTGTCCTCGAGGGTGAGGTCGGCATCGAGCTCGGTGGTGGAGAGCTCCGTCGACGAGCTGTCCTTGAACAGGTCGTTGTCCTCGGTCGTGTCGTTGTCCTCGACGGTCGAGGTGAGGCTCTGGTCGGTGTTGAGCGAGTCGTCGACCTCGGTGTTGAGCGAGTCCTCGACGCTGTTGTCCACGGTCGTCTCGGTCTGGCTGTTGTCGGTGTCCGACTGGTCGACCGAGGTGTCGTTGTCCTGCACCGCGGCCTGCTCGTTCTCGTCGCCCACGGCGACGCCCAGGTTGCCCTCGACGTTCTCCGCCTCGACGTCGACGTCGCCCGTGGCCTCGTTGCCCGTGCCCACGACGGTCTGGCCTTCGCCATCGGTCTCCACGTCGGTGAGCGTGCCGTCGCCGACGTTGGCGTTCTCCGCCTCGACGTCGTTGACGTCGCCGTCGCCCAGGTTGGCGTTGTCGGCCTCGACGTTCGTGGCGTCGCCACGGCCCGTGGAGATGGCGCCGACCTCGGAGTCCGACACCGTGGTGTTGCCGTCGCCGATCACCGCGCCTTCGGCGTCGACCTCGCCGTCGCCGGCGTTCTGGACACCCTCGAGGCGGCCGGTGTTGACGGCCGAGTCCTTGATGTCGTCACCGGCGGCGACGCCACCGTCGGTGGCCGTGACGTTGTTCGTCTCGATGTCGAGCTCGACGTCGCCTTCGGCCTGGATGTTGTTGTTGACGCTGTTGTCGACGTTCGTCTGGTTGAGGGTCTGGTTGGTGACCTCTTGGCGGACGACCTGGGGCTGCACCTCGGTCACGTGCCGGGTGACCTGGCGGACGACCTCGCGCACCTGCGGCGGGGCAGCCGCGGCCCGGGCCGCGATCACCCGCTGGACCTCGGGCGGCGGGGCAGTGTCGATGGAGGACACGCTCTGGCGCACCGCAGCGGCCGTGGTCTCGGGGAGGCGGTCGATGGCGTCCTCCATGGCCTGGCTGAGCCGGTCGAGGTCCGCGTCGCCCTGCCCGGCCAACTCGAGCTCCTCCACCGGGTCGGCGACGAAGCGCTCGGCGGCCTCCTCGTCGGTGAAGATCCCGACGAGGAAGTCGGTCAGCGAATCGAGGGCCGCGTCGACCGTGTTCTTCGCTGCGCTGAACTGATCCTGGAGTTCCATGTCCATCCCCTGCCTGTCGTTCTGGGCCTTCCGTCTCTGCTCCGGGCCACTGTCGTCACCGTACGGGTGCCGACTTGGGGCCGGATCGGGGATCCCCCCATTCCCCGCCTCTCCCCTGGGGGGCCCGGGCGACGCCCCCGCCACCTCGGGCCGGGGGACGCGCCCGGGGGTCACACGTCGAAGTCCTCCCACAGGGTCTCGGGCCCCTCGAGGCCCGCCTCGAGCGGTTCCGTCGTGTCCGGGCTGATCTCGTCGATGTCGTCGTCGAGCTCGGCGAAGGGGTCCTCGGGCGCTGCGAAGCCGGCGCCCGACGAGGCCACCGCGGGCTCGGCTGCGGTGAGCTCGTCCTCGAACGAATCGGCACCGGTGCCCGGCTCGTCCACGGTGCCCCCGGTGTCGCTTCCGAGGGCCTCGCCTGCCGTGCGGGCGAGGTCGTCGTCACCGTCGGTGCCGTCGACGTCGGTGCCGTCGACGTCGGTGTCGTGCCGGGCCGCGTCGGGGCCGGGCCCCGGGCCGCTGTCGGGCACCTCGAGGGCGTCGAGCTCGCCGGGGTCGGCGTCGAACGCCTCGAGGGCGCTGGCCTCCAGCTCGTCGTCCAGGGTGTCCTCGACGGGGATGCCGTGGAGCTCGTCGAGGCCGAGCTCGGCCAGGTCGGCCGAAGCCAGCTGGTCGAGCCCCGCTGACGGGTCGATCACCGCGGCGAGCTCGGGCGGGACGCTGTCGGCCACGTGGCCGAGGGCGTCGCGCAGCTCGCCGGGGCTCAGCTCCCCGTAGCCGCGAGCGTCGAGGTACCCCGGTGGGTCGGTCTGGTAGATCGCCTTCTCACCAGGGTCGGCCGCCAGGCGGCTGGCCAGTTCGAGCAAGCTGTACTCGGCCACGGCTCACCTCCTCACGTGCTCTGGCGGCGCCCCACCAGGGGTCGGCCGCGGTCGTGCACGCTCAACGTAGGGCAACCCCAGGTCGGCGGTATCGGGGACATCCCCCTGCCGAGCCCCGTGCCACGCGTCCCGAGCGGTCCCCGCCGCGCCCCTGTGAGCACGTGCACGTCGTGGGGCGGAGCGCCCTTCGCCGGGCCCGGTGCCGTCCTAAGCTGCCGCGACGCAGGAGGAGCACCGCGTGGGCTACCAGCTTGGCATCGACCTCGGGACCACCTACTCGGCCGCGGCTGTGGCCCGCGACGGGCGCGTCGAGGTGGTGGGGCTCGGCAACCGCGCGCCGGTCGTGCCGTCGGTCGTCTTCCTGCGCGAGGACGAGATGGTGCTCACCGGCGAGGCGGCGCAGCGGCGGGCGGTGACCGAGCCCGAGCGGATCGCCCGTGAGTTCAAGCGCCGGGTCGGCGACCCCACCCCCGTGCTGCTCGGGGGCACCCCCTACTCGGCAGAGGCCCTCATGGCCAAGCTGCTCCGCGGGGTCTTCGACGTTGCCGCCGCCTCCCAGGGCGGCGAGCCGGACGCCGTCGCCGTCAGCCACCCCGCCAACTGGGGCCCCTACAAGAAGGACCTGCTCCAGCAGTCGGTGCGCCTCGCCGGGCTGTCCGACGCCCGCCTCATCACCGAGCCCGAGGCCGCGGCCGTCTTCTACGCCTCCCAGGAGCGCGTCGAGCCCGGCAGCGTCATCGCCGTGTACGACCTCGGCGGGGGCACCTTCGACGCCGCCATCCTGCGCAAGCTGACGGTGGGCTTCGAGCTGATGGGCGTGCCCGAGGGGATCGAGCGCCTGGGCGGCATCGACTTCGACGCCGCCGTGCTCGCCCACGTGAACCGCTCCCTCGACGGCGCCCTCGAGGACCTGGACCTCACCGACCAGACCATGCTGGGGGCCGTCGCCCGTCTCCGGGCCGACTGCGTGGAGGCCAAGGAGGCACTGTCCGTCGACACCGAGGTGTCGATCCCCGTCATGCTGCCCGAGCTTCGGACCGAGGTGCGCCTCACCCGGGTCGAGCTCGAGGCCATGATCCGCCCCACCCTGCTCGAGACGCTGGGCGCGCTGCGCCGGGCGCTGGCTTCGGCCGGCGTCACGCCCGAGCAGGTGTCGACGGTGCTGCTCGTCGGGGGCTCGTCCCGCATCCCCCTGGTGGGCGAGCTGGTGGGCCACACCCTCGGGCGGCCGGTGGCCGTCGACGCCCACCCCAAGCACTCCGTCGCCCTCGGTGCGGCCCTGGCCGCGGCGGGCACGGTGGGCGCGGCCGAGGGCCTCGGCCCCTCGATCGACCCGGTGGTCGGTTCCGGGGCGCCGTCGGGGGCGGCGGCTGCGGCC
>WHTX01000270.1 GCA_009377505.1 Acidimicrobiia bacterium | reverse complement strand
ATCTTTCATGAGGCTCGCGGCCAGGCCCCTGACCAGGACGGCAGCTGGTCGGGCGAGCCATGCGGGCAACCGGCTGACCAGCTCGAGCGAGCTCGAATGAAAGATTGGGGCCAGTAGGCAGCAGGCAGCGCGGTTCTCCGCCGAGCGCGCTGCCAGACGCCCGGTCCGGTCGGTCCTCGCCCGGCGACGGGGCAGTGCGCTACCGGGCGCCCGTGGCCTGGGCGATGAGGACGCGGCGGCTGCGGGCGCCGGCCTTGGCGAAGACGGACTTCAGGTGGTCCTGCACGGTGTGCTCGGACACGAACAGCCGACGAGCGAGCTCGCGTGTGTCGCTGCCGGCGACGAGGTGTCCCAGCAGCTCCGCTTCCCGATCGCTCAACCCGATGACCCGCGCGTAGAGGGCGGTGCGCTCGGCCGGGGGCGTCGGTTCGATGCTGACGGCGATCGAGCCCGGACCGGGCGAGCCCCCCAGCAGGCGGGCGGCCCGGAGTGTCACCCAGAGCCCGTCCCTGAGGTGCACCCGTGCCGAGGGCGGGTGCGTGTCGACGCCATGTTCACAGGCGAGGAGCTGGCCGGCGACGTTGTAGGCACCTGCGGGGACGGGGACCCGGTCTGCCTCGGTCGGCAGCAGGGACCGCAGGTAGGCGTCTGTCCGGGGCGTCTGGTCCAACAGCTGGAGATCGTCCGACAGCAACAGCACGACCGGCTCAGCCTGGGGCGGGTGGTCGCGCTGCCCGACGGTGAAGGTCGGCGCGAGGCAACGGCGCAGCACCGGCGTGGCCACCACCGAGAGGTCGGCGAGCAGGTCGCGCTCGGCGGCGGTGAAGGGGGCGCCCGCCCTCCAGAGGTCGAGGAACCCCCAGCAGCCGAACTGGTCGCGGAAGACGGTGGAGACGACGTCGTCGATGCCGTAGCCAGCCAGGAGCTCGTCCCAGAGCCTGCTCGCTGCCCGATGCCCACCTGTCGCCTGGACCAGGGTCGCCGCCGTGTTGGACGCCAGGCTCGTCCACCGGTTGGTCGGCGTCAGGTACTTCAGCCGGATGAGCGCCGGCAGCTCGGCCAGCGCCGGCACCTCGGCCAACGGCGCCCCACCGACGCAGGTCTCGGGGTCGGTCAGCAACCACGCGTAGGCGTCGAAGGGCACCGTGCGGCGGAGCTCGGCCAGGAGCGCGGTCCGCAGCGCCCGGTCGTCGAGGCCAAGACCGCAGACCCGCTCGAAGCGATCGAGGGCCGCCACGGGCAAACCCTACGGGAGGAGGAACCCCAAGTACCTGGGATGGGCCGGGGCCGAGCGCCTGCGTACCGTTCAGCTCATGGCCACCCTGCACATCGAACACCCGATCACCGACTACCCCACGTGGCGCGCCGCCTTCGACGGCCTGGCCGACGCTCGCCGCCAGAACGGCGTCATGAGCGAGCGGGTCACCCAGCCCGTCGACGACCCGCGGTACATCGTCGTCGACCTCGACTTCGCCACGGCCGAGCAGGCGGCGTCGTTCCTGCGCTTCCTCGAGGCCCGGGTCTGGGCCTCGTCGACGAGCGCGCCGGCCCTCGCCGGGCGACCACGAACGGCCATCCTGCAACCGGCGCCGACGGCAGCGGGCTGACCACCGCCCCACGCCCCCGCCGATTCGACGTCGAATCGACGTCGAATCGGCGCTGCCCAGCCCCAACGCTATGAGCTGGTCTTTCGCGGCGGGACACCGCCGGCGACTAGACAAGCGTCGACAGCGAGGGGGAGCGATGCCGGGACGAGTCGAGGGCAAGGTCGTGATCGTGACGGGCGCAGCGCGGGGCCAGGGCGCGGCCGAGGCCCGCCTGCTGGCCCGGGAAGGGGCGACCGTGGTGCTCACGGACCTACGCCCCGAGGGCGAGGCCGTGGCCGCCGAGATCGGAGGCCGCTTCCAGCGCCACGACGTCAGCTCGGCCGAGCAGTGGGACTCGGTCGTGAGCGGCACCCTCGCCGAGCACGGCCGCGTCGACGGCCTGGTCAACAACGCCGCCATCCTTCTCACCGGGCGCCTGCTCGACACCACCGAGGACGACTTCCGCCGCACCACCGACGTGAACCAGATGAGCGTCTTCCTGGGCATGAAGGCGGCCGCGGCCCACATGAAGGAGCAGGGCTCGGGGTCGATCGTGAACATCTCCTCGGGGGCCGGCATCCGGGCAACGGCCGGGTCCTTCGCCTACGCCGCCTCCAAGTTCGCCGTCACCGGCATGACCAAGGCGGCCGCCCTCGAGCTCGGCCGCTACGGCGTCCGGGTCAACTCGGTGCATCCCGGGGTGATCAACACGCCGATGATCGCCGAGATGACCGAGGGCGGCCGCAGCGACCGCCTCGTGCGCCACACGCCCCTGCGGCGCATGGCCCAGCCCGAAGAGGTCGCCAACCTGGTCCTCTTCCTTGTCTCGGACGAGTCCTCGTACTCGACGGGCGCCGAGTTCGTGGTCGACGGCGGCATCACCGCCTGAGTGGCCAGGTGTGGCCGGCTGCTCGGCGGGCCCTCACGAGATCAGCGCGGACAGGCTGCCGTGGTGGATCGTGCGGACCTTGTAGTCGGCGTCGGAGAACTTCTGCGCGCCGGACTCGTAGACCACGTGGAGCTCACCGTCGACGATGGCCATGTCCTCGGACATGTTGGGCGCGGTCACCGTCCGGCCGGCCTGCCCGCCGAGCGGGTCGACCACGAGCTCGCTGTCGTTGTCCCGGCCGAACGAGCGGCTCCAGATGATGTGCTCCGGCGTGACCGCCATGCCTTGCACGCTCGATGGGATGGCGAACGGCTGGTTGTCGTCCTGAGGGTTCTCGTTGGCGTCCAGCGTGTACTGGTGGACCGTGCCCTCCTGGTCGGCGTCGAACAGGCCGACGTACAGCTTGTCGCCTGAGATCTCCACGAACGAGCTCGCCGGCACGGCGTAGTCGGCGTCGCGGGCGACCTGGGAGCCGTCCGGCGCCTCCGCGAGGCTCGACTTGGCGTAGCGGATGAGCCGCTTGTCGGCTCCGTTGGTGCTCGACACCCACAGGTAGTTCGCGCTCGTGGCCAGCCCGCCGACGTGGCCGGTGTCGTCGAGGACAAGGGTCTTGACGTGCGTGCTGGTAGCGCGGTCGAGGATGGCGATCTGCGCGTTGCCGCCGCGGTCGTCGTAGTAGGAGACGACCATCGCGTCCTGTTCAGGCAGGTGGGCCAGGCCCTGGGGCACGTAGGGGGTGGTGTCCAGGAACGGGATCTTCTGCTCCCCGCGGGTGAAGATCGAGTAGTAGGTCTCGTAGCGCGGCGGGTCGTCGGCGTGGGCCGTCGCGGCTGGTAGCAGCACTCCCAGCGCCGCTACCGCCGAGATGGCCGCGAGCAGGTGCAGTCGTCGGTTGCGCATGGGCCTTCCCTTCGGTCGAGGGTCGGGCACGGCTCAGCGGACGAAGCGGTTGCCGGGCGGGCCCGCGACCGCGCCGCTCATGTCCTCCGGCCCGTGCAGGGGTACGGTTCCGTTGGGTTCGAGAGGGGGGAACTCCCAGCACCGCCCGTAGGACCTGGAGCCCGAGCAGGGACCCGGGCAGCACGGCACGGATCCTCCTCGCGCCGCCACTGGCGCCGGCAGATCGCGCCCACCCTACCGAGCACGACGGGAAGCGACCGTGCCTTTGCCACTCATCGGGCTTCTCGCGGCTGTAACAGCGTCCGGGCACGGGGGCCAGCGCCGGGCCGTCGCCCACGACCTCATCGTTACCTCGCAGGTAGTAGCGCTTGTCTGGTAAACGAGCACACGCTGGACCGGTGCCGGACGACCCACATTGCTTCCGATCCTAGGACCAGACGAATGAGATACTTCGATGAATGCAACGTTGGTGATGAATTCCGCTCGCTCCGCCCGTGTCGCGTCGACGCGGACGAGATGAATGCCTTCGCCCGGCGCTGGGACCCCCAGCCTTACCATCTGGATGAAGCGGAAGCAGAGAAGCTGGTCGGACGGATCTTCTCGAGCGCCCTCCTGACACTCTGCATCAGTCAGAAGCTCACCCACGAATGCGGCTACTTCGACATCGCCATGGCAGCCGGACTCGGCCTTGACGAGGTGCGAATGCTAGCTCCGGCCTTTGCCGATGACGAGCTATCGCTGGTCACAACGATTACTGAGATGAGAGAATCGAGCAGTCGCCCGAACATGGGGATCATGACCAACAGCACCCGCCTCAGCAACCAGCACGACGAGACCGTCCTCACCTATCGCCTGACCTCGTTGGTCCACAATCGCCCAGCGCCCTGATCAGTAGGGAGTCGAAGAGTCGCAGCTCTCCCGCCGGTTCGTGCTATCTGACGGGGAATGTCCCGGCGAGAGCTAAGGTAATAGTACATGGAACATTGCCTGTACTTCGCAGTAGGGGACCGCGGCCGTGATCGCGCGTTGATCCTCCAACTCGACCGGGTGGCGACGTTCCTGCTCGGCGTATTCATCATGTCACTCGGTGTCGTGGCATCGGTGCGCGCCAACCTGGGAACGTCGCCCATCCGCTCCTTTCCCACCGTTCTCTCGCTGGCGACCGTCTTGAGCGTGGGTACGCTCACAATCCTGCTGAACCTGCTCTTTCTGCTGACCGAGATTCTCCTGCTCCGCCGGAAATTCCCACCGATCCAGCTGATCCAGTTCCCGGTCGCACAGCCATTGGGCTGTGGAGAGCCGTGATCGGCACCCCCTCGGCGAGGAGCCACGAGGCGCTTCAATGAGGCCACAGCCATTGGGCTGTGGAGAGGCGAGAGGTGAACCGGAAGCGCCAAGCGAAACGCCGCTGCTTCAATGCGGACGCCAGCGGCGGGCGGAGTAGAGCAGCTCCAGAGCCACGATCTCGGTCATGTACAGCGCACCGTCGGCGACGAGCGCCCTCAACAGGCCGCCGGCGGCGTCGCTGTGGCGCTGCTGCTCGAGCACCGACTTGTCGGCGAGGTGGCGAGCTATCGCCATGCGCCCCGCATGACCTCGACGTCGCCGAGGTCGTCGTCGGCCTCGCGTAGCCGCTCGAGGACGGCGAGGCGCCGGGGCCGAGCGGCGATCTCGGCCAGCGCCCGATTGACCGTCTCCACCTTGGTCGTGGTGCCGAGCTCGGCCGCTGCCGCCGCCAGGACCTTGTCATCGATGTCGACCACCGTTCGCGCCATGGTCCCTCCACCTGCCGATACCAGACCTGGACCACGACGATATCGACGCCGTCACACCGTCGGGGTCGTCACGCTGGGGCGGACTGAGTATCAGCGGGGGTAGAGGATGAGCTGGGTGCAGCGGAACAGGGCCAGGGGGCGCTCGCTGCCCTCGGCCCGCACCACCGCGTCCCATACTTGGGTGGTGCGCCCGCCGTGGGCCACCGTGGCCTCGCCCACGATGACGCCGTCACGCACCGTGCCCAGGTAGTTGGCCTTCAGCTCGAGCGTGGTGAACCCGGTGGCGCCTTCGGGCAGGGAGGCCATGCACCCGTGCCCGCACGCCGAGTCGGCCAGGGCCACGATCGTCGCCGCGTGGAGGAAACCGTTGGTGGCGAAGAGCTCGGGCCGCACCGTCAGGCGGTTCCGCGCCCGACCGTGCGCCACCTCGTCGTAGGTCATGCCCAGCAGGCCGTGCAGCGTGCCCTCGAAGGTGGCGGTCAGCTCGGCCGCCCGGGCCTGCGGCGTGAGGCCGTCGGAGGCGGCACCCTCAGCCACGGCCCCCCCGCTAGCGCCGCACGGACACGGACGCGCCCTGGACGGTGTCGAAGAAGTCGTTGCCCTTGTCGTCCACGACGATGAATGCGGGGAAGTCCTCGACCTCGATCCGCCACACCGCCTCCATGCCCAGCTCGGGGTACTCGAGCACCTCGACCTTGCGGATGCAGTCCTTGGCCAGGCGAGCCGCCGGCCCCCCGATCGAGCCCAGGTAGAAGCCACCGTGGTCCCGGCAGGCGTCGGCCACCTGCTTGGACCGGTTGCCCTTGGCCAGCATCACGTGGCTGCCCCCCGCGGCCTGGAACTGGTGGACGTAGCTGTCCATGCGCCCCGCCGTCGTCGGCCCGAAGGAGCCCGAGGCGTACCCCTCGGGCGTCTTGGCCGGCCCGGCGTAGTAGACGCAGTGGTCGCGCAGGTACTGGGGCAGGCCCTCGCCCCCGTCGAGGCGCTCCTTCAGCTTGGCGTGGGCGATGTCCCGCGCCACGACCATCGGCCCCGAGAGCGACACCCGCGTCTTGATCGGGTGGCGGGACAGCGTCGCCCGGATCTGGTCCATCGGCTGGTTGAGGTCGATCTGGACCACGTCCCCGCCCAGCTCGTCCTCGGTGTGCTCGGGCAGGTACCGGGCCGGGTCGGTCTCGAGCTGCTCGAGGAAAACGCCGTCAGCGGTGATCTTGGCCAGGGCCTGGCGGTCGGCCGAGCACGACACGGCGATGCCCACCGGGCAGCTCGCCCCGTGGCGGGGCAGGCGGATGATGCGCACGTCGTGGCAGAAGTACTTGCCGCCGAACTGGGCGCCGATGCCGTTCTGCTGGGCTACGGCCAGGACCTCGGCCTCGAGGGCGACGTCGCGGAACCCGTGGCCGCGCGCCGATCCCTCCCACGGCAGGTTGTCCAGGTAGCGGGCGGAGGCGAGCTTGGCCGTCTTGAGCGTGTGCTCGGCCGAGGTGCCGCCGATGACGATGGCGAGGTGGTAGGGCGGGCAGGCCGCGGTGCCCAGGGTGCGGATCTTCTCGTCGACCCAGGCGACGAGCCGCTCCGGCGACAGCAGCGCCTTGGTCTCCTGGAAGAGGTACGTCTTGTTGGCCGAGCCGCCCCCCTTGGCCATGAAGAGGAACTTGTAGGCGTCCCCGTCGACGGCCTCGATCTCGATCTCCGCCGGCAGGTTGGAGCCGGTGTTCTGCTCCTCGTACATGGTGACGGGCGCCATCTGGGAGTAGCGCAGGTTGTCCGAGGCGTACACGTTGAACACGCCCCGGGCGATGGCGGCGTGGTCGCCGCCCCCCGTGAGCACGTACTGGCCCTTCTTGCCCTTTTGCTGTGCCCGTATCCTGGCACGAGGGCAGCACCCGCCCGGCCGAGATGCAGGCGTTCTTCAGCAGCTCGAGGGCGACGAAGCGGTCGTTGTCGGAAGCCTCGGGGTCCTCGAGCACCGTGCGGAGCTGGGCCAGGTGGCCGGCCCGGAAGAGGTAGGCGATGTCCCGCATGCCCGCCTCGGTCAGCGCGGTGAGGGCCTCGGGCTCGACGCGAACGAACCGGGCGCCCGCCGCCTCGGTGGTTGAGACGCCACCCACGCCGAGCTGCCGGTACGACGTCTCGTCAGCCCCGAGGGGCAGCAGCTCGGTGTAGGTGAACTCGGTCATGGGCCGCAACGGTACCCTCGGCCCCCGCGCCGGCCCCAACCCCTCGCCCAGCGCTCGGGCGAGGGCCGCGGCTCAGCCGTCGAGGTGCGCAGGTGGCGTAGCC
>WHTX01000269.1 GCA_009377505.1 Acidimicrobiia bacterium | reverse complement strand
GACCTCGCCTGTGACCTCCCCGTCCGGGCCCAGCCGCAGCACCCGCCCCGCCCCCCGCTCGACGAGGAGAGCGCCCTCCGCGCCGTCGGACGCCAGGGCCGTCGGGTCGGCGAGGTGGCCGAGCACGGGCTCGGGCCGACGGCCCTCGCCACAACGGAACACCTGGCCACGTGCCCCGATCACCCACCACGCGCCGGCCACGACGGCGGCGCTGACCACCAGGGTGGGCAGATCGAGGATGAGCAGGTGCGTGCGGCGCACGCCTCCCGGGCCGGCCACGGCGAGGGAGAGCCCGTCGGCCACCAGGACCTCGCCCCCGTCGAGCGCAGCCAGGCCGAAGGGCCCCACGAACCCCGAGGGGGAGAGCACCCGCTCCGAGCCGACCGTGCCACCGGGCCCGACGGGCGTGACCTCGGCGACCCTGCCGTCGGTGAAGTGGGAGACGAAGAGGCGGTCGTCGGCGCCCAGGGCGAGGTTGTCGATCCCTGGCGCCACCTGGGCGACGACCTCGCGGGCACCGGTGCTCAGGTCGAAGCGCACCACGCGGCCCGTGCCCGCCTCGCTCGTGAGCAGCCGGCCGGCGCTGTCGAACTTCACCGCCGTGGGCTGGGCGAGGTCGCCGAAGGCCCGCCGGGCGCCACCCTCGTCGAGGTCGTAGCGCCAGATCTCGCCGGGCAGGACGAGGGGGAAGTAGAGGCCGCGGTCAGGACCGACGGCGAGGGCGTTCGGCGTAGCCAGCTCGTCGAGCAGCAGGCGGGGCGGCCGCTCCCCCGCCGGGTCGAGCTCCCACAGGCGGCCCCCGGGGCGGAACTCGTCGGCGAAGAGCCGGCGCCCCTCGCCGTCGGCGGTGATGCCGTTGACGCCCACCAGCTCGTCGGAGAGCACCCGCGCCGAGCCGTCTGGGCGGCGGGCGGTGACCGTGGAGAGCATGGGCGCGGTGGCGTAGAAAGTGCCGTCGTGGCCGAAGACGCCGTCGTCAGGGGCGTCGACGCCCGAGCCCAGGGGAGCGAAGGCGCGCAGCTCTGCGGAGTCGGCGTCGATGCAGGGCACTTCGGAGCCGAAGACCTGGGTGACGTAGAGGTCCGTCCCCCCCGCCCGTGCCCCGGCCCCGCGCCCCGGGTCGCGCCGCGCTGCGGCGACGATCCCGTTGGCGCCCCACAGCTGGCTGGGCCCGCACACGGTGTCGAGCGCCCACCCTGGTGCGGGGCGTGGGGGCGCGCCGCCGTAGCGCGTCCAGCGGTCCACGAACGGTCCCTGCCCGTTCAGTTCTCGAAGGAGATGACCGTGCGGGTGCTCTCACCGCGGCGCATGAGGTCGTAGCCCTCGTTCACCTCGTCCAAGGTGATGCGCCCCGTCACCATCTCGTCGAGCAGCAGGCGCCCGTCGAGGTAGAGGTCGATGAAACGGGGCATGTCGGTGCGGAACTGGTTGGAGCCCATCATCGAGCCCCGCAGGATCTTCTCCTGCATGAAGATCTCGTGGCCGGGGATCTCGATCTTCGTACCGAAGGGGACCATGCCGATGATGGTGGCCGTGCCCCGGGGGGCGAGCATGGCCCAGGCCTGCTCGGCCGTCTGCTTCAGGCCGATGGCCTCGAACGAGAAGTCGACGCCGCCGAGCGTCAGCTCCTTGACCGCCTCGACCGGGTCGCCCTTGGCCCCGTTGACCACGTGGGTGGCGCCGAGCTGGCGGGCGACGTCGAGCTTGTGGTCGACCACGTCCACGGCGATGATCTTCGCCGCCCCGGCGATACGGGCGCCCTGGATGGCGGAGAGCCCGATGCCGCCGGCCCCGATGACGGCGACCGACGAGCCGGGCTCGACCCGGGCGGTGCGGAAGACGGCGCCGAGGCCCGTCGTCACGCCACAACCGATGAGCGCGGCGACGTCGAGGGGCATGTTCTCGGGGATCTTCACCACGGCGTGCTCGTGGACGACCATCTCCTCGGCGAAGGCGCCCAGCCGGGCGAACTGGGCTACGCGTTCACCGGCGGCGTTCACGATGGCCGGCGGAGCGCTCTTGGGCCGGGCGACGGCACCGGGGTTGGCGCAGATGCTCAAGTGGCCGGCCAGGCACCAGCGGCACTTGCCGCAGAACACGGACAGGCAGGTGATCACGTGGTCCCCCGCCTTGAAGTCCGTCACGTCCTCGCCGACGGCCTCGACGATGCCCGCGGCCTCGTGCCCCATGACCGCCGGGAGCTTCGTGTTCCACAGGCCCTCCATGAAGTGGAGGTCCGAGTGGCAGAGCCCCGACGCCGACACCCGCACGAGCACCTCGTTATCACGAGGCGCGTCGAGGGTGACGTCCTCGATCTCGAGCTCGCCCGGGATCCTGTTGAGCACGGCAGCCTTCATCAGCCCTCCCATCGGTGACGACGCGCCGACACTAGCCCGGGGGCTGCGCCCCCGACGGCGCCTGCGGCACCTCCCCCACCCCCGGCGGGGCGGGCCCGTCAGCCCACGGTGGTGGCCAGCTCGGCCGCCACCTCGCCGGCGGCGGCGACGGTGAGCTCGATGTCCTGGGTGCTGTGGGCGAGGGAGGGGAAGAGCGCCTCGTAGGGCCCGGGGGCGAGGGCGATCCCCCGCGCCAGCATCCCGTGGAAGAACGCCTGGTAGCGGCCGTTCTCGGCGGCCGCCTGAGCGTCGACGAAGTCGCGCACCGGGGCGTCGGCAAAGAACACCCCGAGGAGCGGCCCGACCCGGGGCACCTGCACGGCCAGCCCCGCGCCCCGCACCGCCGTCTCGAGCCCATCGGCCAGGCGCGTGGCACCGGCGTCGAGGCGCTGGTAGGCCCCCGTGTCGAGCTCGGCGAGGGCGGCGAGGCCGGCGGCTGTGGCCAGGGGGTTCCCCGAGAGCGTCCCCGCCTGGTACACCGGGCCGAGCGGGGCGAGCTCCGCCATGACGTCGGCGCGGCCGCCGAAGGCGCCCAAGGGCAGCCCGCCGCCGATCACCTTGCCGAAGCACCACAGGTCGGGCCTCACCCCGTACCACTGCTCGGCACCGCCGCGGCACAACCGGAAGCCGGTGATGACCTCGTCGAACAGCAACAGGGCGCCGACACGGTCACAGGCAGCCCGGAGCTCGTCGAGGAACCCCGGCTCGGGGGCGACGACGCCCATGTTGGCGCCGACAGGCTCGACGACGACCACGGCGACTGTCTCGTCGAGGTCGGGCACGACGTTGAAGGGGGCGACCACCGTGTCGGCCACGGCCCCGGGAGGCACCCCGGCGGACCCGGAGATGCCCTGGTTGGCGACACCTGAGCCACCGGCGGCGAGGAGCGCGTCGGCATGACCGTGGTAGTGGCCGGCGAACTTGACCACCCGGGGTCGCCCCGTCGCCCCCCGGGCCAGGCGAACGGCGGACATGGCCGCCTCGGTGCCCGATGACACGAGCCGTACCTGCTCGAGGCCCTCGACCCCGGCCACCAGCTCCTCGGCCAGACGGACCTCGCCCTCGGTGGGGGCGCCGTAGGTCGTGCCCTGGAGGGCGGCGGCGCGGATGGCCTCGATCACCGGAGGGTGGGCGTGACCGTGGATCGAGGCGCCGTAGGACTGCACGTAGTCGAGGTAGCGCGTGCCCTCCACGTCCCACACGTGGGCGCCCTCGGCACGGGCCACGAAGTATGGCGTGCCGCCGACGGAGCGGAAGGACCGCACCGGGGAGTTCACCCCACCGGGGGTGACCCGCCCGGCTCGGTCGAAGAGGTGCTGGTTCGCTCCGCTGATGGGTCTCACGCCAGGGCCTCGGCCGCCTCGGCGGCGAGGTAGGTGAGGATGACGTCGGCACCGGCCCGCTTGATGGCGTACAGGTGTTCGAGGGCCACGGCGGCGCCGTCGACCCAGCCGAGCTGGTCGGCGGCCTTGATCATGGAGTACTCGCCCGAGACGTGGTACGCGGCGATGGGGACGTCGAAGTCCTGCCGGGCGCGCACGATCACGTCGAGGTAGGCGAGAGCGGGCTTGACCATGACCATGTCGGCGCCCTCGTCGAGGTCGAGGCGGATCTCCTCGAGGGCCTCTCGGCCGTTGTGCCAGTCCTGCTGATAGCCCTTGCGGTCCCCGCCACCGGCGATGGTGACATCGACGGCGTCGCGGAAGGGCCCGTACAACGCCGACGCGTACTTGGCCGAGTAGGCGAGCACCGCGACCTGTTGGGCCCCGACCTCGTCGAGCGCGCCCCGGATGGCGGCGACCTGGCCGTCCATCATCCCCGAGGGAGCCACGACGTCCGCCCCGGCCTGCGCCTGGGCCTGGGCCACCTGGCCGTACAGCTCCAGGGTGGCGTCGTTGTCGGGCTCGCCGTGACGGTCGAGGACGCCGCAGTGCCCGTGGTCGGTGTACTCGTCGAGGCACAGGTCGGCCATGGCGACGAGGCGTCCGCCGTGGTCGTCCTTCAGGTCGCGCAGGGCCAGTTGCACGATGCCGTCGGGGTTCCAGGCCTCGGAGCCCTCGGCGTCCTTGCGCTCCGGCACCCCGAAGAGGATGACGGCGGGGATGCCGAGGTCGACGAGGTGGGCGACCTCCTTGCGCAGCGTCTCACGAGTGTGCTGTACGACACCGGGCAGGGAGGCGATGGGCTGGGCCTCGGTGATGCCCTCTCGCACGAAGAGAGGCGCGACCAGGTCGTCGGGGGCCAGCCGGGTCTCGGCCACCAGCCGGCGCAGCGCCGGTGTCCGGCGCAGCCGACGGAGCCGGCGCTGGGGGAACGTCACGCCCGGATGCTACTCCTGGGGCCTCGGCCGGACCGAGGCCCGACCGCCTGGCAGGCAGCGCGACGACCAACCGAACGATGGAGACGACGATGGGCGACTACCGCACGATCCGCTACGAGGCCGCCGGCGGTGTGGGCACGCTCACGCTGAACCGGCCCGAACGGTTGAACGGCATGACCAACTCCATGCTCCACGAGTCCCACGAGTGCCTCCTCGGGGTGGCGCGGGACCCGAGCGTGCGCGTGCTCGTGCTGACCGGTGCGGGCAGGGGCTTCTGCCCGGGCGCCGACCTCGAGCACTACACGGGCGACACGGCCGCCGGCGACGCGGCCGGCGTCGCCGAGATCACCCCGACCGACCAGGACTTCCGCGTGCCCGTGGTGCTCCACGAGATGCCCCAGGTCACCATCGCCGCCGTGAACGGCGCCTGCGCCGGGGCGGGACTGGGCTGGGCGGCGGGGTGCGACCTGCGGGTCGCCGCCCGCTCGGCCAACTTCTCCACTGCCTTCCTCAACGTCGGCGTTGCCGGGGACATGGGCGGACCGTGGTCCCTCACCCGCCTGCTGGGCGCGGCCAAGGCCCGCGAGCTGTACTTCCTCGGCGAGAAGTTCTCGGCCGAGGAAGCCCTCGGGTTCGGCTTCGTGAGCAGGGTGTGGGACGACGACGCCTTCCGTGACCAGGTCGACGCCCTCGCCACCTGGCTCGCCGGCGCCGCCCCGTTGGCCCTGGCGGGGATGAAGGCCAACTTCAGCGCCGCCGAGCGCGTCGGCTACGGCGACTTCATCGCCCTCGAGACCGAGCGCCACCACCGACTCATCGCCAGCGAGGACTGCAAGGAGGCCTTCGCGGCGTTCGTCGAGAAGCGAGCCCCCCGCTACGTCGGCCGCTAGCCCTGATCTTTCATGAGGTTCGCGGCCAGGCCCCTGACCAGGACGGCAGCTGGTCGGGCGAGCCATGCGGGCAACCGGCTGACCAGCTCGAGCGAGCTCGAATGAAAGATTGGGGCTAGGTGGCTGGTGTCTTTTCGCGTGCCGTGCCCACCATCGTCGGCGATGTTCAGGTCGAGGCTCAGGGCTGGTCCGGGCCACCGGCCAGGCGGGCCACCAGTTCCTCGAGCAAGGCGAGCTCGGCCTCGGCCATCGACCCCAGCCGCAGGTCGGCGTGGCCGAGTTCGGTGAGACAGGTGAGCTGGTTGGGCACCACGACGCAGCGCAGCCCTGCCGCCACCGCAGCCGTGGCCCCGTGCGCCGAGTCCTCGAGGGCGACGGCGTCCACTGGTGGGACACCGAGCCGGGCGCAGGCCTCGAGGAAGAGGTCGGGCGCCGGCTTGGCCTGCGCAACGTCGTCCCTGGTCACGACCACGTCGAAGCGCGCCCCGAGGCCGATGCGGTCGAGCTGGGCGGCGACCCACGCCCGCGGGCTCGAGGAGGCCACGGCCAGTCCCAGGCCGGCGTGCTCGGCTGCGTCGATGAGATCGACCACGCCGGGCAGCGCCACAGTCACCTCGAGCAGCTCGTGCTTCCGTGCCCGCCGCCGGGCGTGGAGCGCCTCGCGGTCCACCGCCCGGCCCAGGCGGGCCTCGAGGTCGCCCATCCAGTCGACGTCCCAGGAGGACCCGATGACCCCGACCCACTCCTCGGGTGGGTAGTCGAAGCCGTGCTCAGCGAAGGCATCGGCCACCGAGCGGTACTCGGGCCACTCGGTGTCACAGATGAGCCCGTCGAAGTCGAACACCAGGGCGCGCAAGGGCACGGCCAGCGAACCTAGTGGTACCCACTAGCCCTGATCTTTCATGAGGCTCGCGGCCAGGCCCCTGACCAGGACGGCAGCTGGTCGGGCGAGCCATGCGGGCAACCGGCTGACCAGCTCGAGCGAGCTCGAATGAAAGATTGGGGCTAGGCGCCGAAGGCGCCGTTCGGGGGCTAGCCCCGCGCCCACCGGGCCAGCGCCTCGACCAGCCCGGCGACGGTGTACTCGGTGGCTACCACGGTGGGCTCCAACCCCCTCGCTCGCACTGCGGCCGCCGTGACCGGGCCGATGCAGGCCACCGTGGGCGAAAGGCGCTCGAGCCCAGCCAGCTCGACGAAGCGATCGAAGGTGGACGGCGCGGTGAAGCACACGACGTCGGCGCGGCTGGCAGCCTCGACGGCCTCGGGCGACGGCGCGGCGGGGACCGTGCGGTAGGCCTCCACGACCACGACGCGCCAGCCTCGCGCCCGAAGCCCAGCGGGCAGGGTGTCCCGAGCGACGGCGGCCCGGGCCAGCACCACCCGCGCCGACCCGTCGGCGGGCGGCTCGGGGAGCTCCTCGAGGAGGGATTCGGCCACGTAGCGGGCAGGGACGAGGTCGGGGGGCAGGTGGGCCCCGGCGAGCACGTCGGCGGTGGCCGGCCCGATGGCGGCGAGGCGGACCCCGTCGAGGCCCCGGGCGTCAGGGACGAGGTCGAGCACCCGGCGGGCGCCGTTGGCCGAGGTGAGCACCAGCCAGTCGCCGCCGGCAAGGCTCTCGAGGGCAGCCCCCAAGGCGGCGCCGCCATCGGCGGGGCCCTCGACGCGGATGGTGGGCAGCTCCACCACCAGGGCGCCGAGGCGTCGCAAGCGGCTGCTCAGCTCCCCCGCCTGCTCGGCCGCCCGGGTGACCACCACCCGCAGGCCGAGGAGCGGACGCGTCGCCGCGCGGTCGGGCAGGGCGGCGTCGACCGCCGCGGCCGTACCGGTGACCAGCCCGGGGACGACGTCGACCCGGGCGCCGTCGGCGGCGAGCCGGGCCACGATGTCGGCGTCCCCGCCGGG
>WHTX01000007.1 GCA_009377505.1 Acidimicrobiia bacterium | reverse complement strand
CCGGTCTCGTCGGGCTCGTCGCCGCGGGCGCCGTGCTGGCGGGCACGGGAGCCGCGCAGGGCGGGGCGGCGGCGCTGGTCGTGGGCGGGGCCCTGGGGGTGGTCGGCATCGGCCTCGCCGGACCGGCCCTGGTGGCGCCGGCCCTGCGCCTCGCCGGCCACCCGTCCACCGGGGTGGCGCTGGTGGCCCTGGGCGTGGCCATGGCCGCGGTGGCGGCGGGGATCGGGCTGGCCTCTCTGGCCGACCGGTTCGCCGAGGGGCTGGGGTTCGCCGTCGTGGCCGCCGTGGCGGCCGCGGGGCTCGTGGTCGGGGGCAGGTCGGGGCGGGGGCCGGCCGCGGCTCTGGCCCGCCGCGGGCTGGGCCGAGAACCGCGGCGGGTGGCGGCGACGGCGGGCAGTCTCGTCGTCGGCGTCGGCGTGGCCAGCACCCTGCTGGTCATGGCGGCGTCGGTGCGCAACGGCGTGTCGAACGCCGTCTCGGGCACCTTCCGGGGAGACTTCGTCGTCGTCGACGGCCCCGCGGGCTCCCTCGGCGGGGGCGCGGGGGGCCTGCCCCCCGAGCTGGCCCGCGACCTCGGCGCCGTGCCCGGGGTGGCCGTGGCCTCCGGGGTCCGCGTCGCCCAGGTCGAGGTGGCAGGCCGTGCGCAGGCGGTGCCGGCCGTGGACGCCGCCTCCCTGGCCCCGATCTTCGACGTCGGCCTGGCCAGCGGCTCGGTGGCCGACCTCGGGGGCGACGGCCTCGCCGTGAACGTCGAGCGGGCGAGCGAGGAGGGCTGGGAGCTGGGCGACCCGGTGACCGTCGCCTTCCCGACCACGGGCCCCGAGCGCTTCCACGTCGTCGCCCTGTACCGCAACGCCGACCTGACCGGCGACCTGCTCCTCGGCGTGGAGGCCCTCGCCCGACGCCAGGCCGACCCGGCCGACGCCCAGGTGTTCGTGGGCCTCGACGCCGGTGCCGACCGCTCGCGGTTGCGGACCGAGCTGACCGACGTGGTCGCCCGCTACCCCTCAGCTCGCCTGCTCGACCCCGGCGAGTACCAGGCGGAGCAGGAGGCGCGGGTCGACCGGGCGCTCGAGCTCGCGCTGGCCCTCGTGGCCCTGGCCATCGCCATCGCCATCGCCATCGTCGGCGTGGCCAACACGCTCGCCCTCGGCACCGTCGAGCGGCGGCGCGAGCTGGCCCTGCTGCGAGCGGTGGGGGCGAGCGGGCGCCAGGTGCGGGCGCTGGTGCGCTGGGAGGCGGTGGCCGTGTCGCTGGTCGGGTCCGTGGCCGGCGTGGTGGTGGGGGTGGGCTTGGCCTGGGCCACCCTGGGAGCCGTGGGCCAGGGCGGCTACCGGCAGCTCGAGGTGCCCCTGCTGCAGCTCGCCGGCGTGGTCCTGGCCACCGGGCTGGCCGGGGTGGCGGCGGCGGCGTTGCCGGCGCGCCGGGCGGCACGGGTCGACGTGGTCGACGCCCTCGCCGCCGAGTAGCTGGCGCGGCTGCTAGCAACGGGCCATGGCCCGCTTCGACCCCGCCGACCTCCCGCCCGAGGTGCTCGCCTTCCTCGCCGATCGGCACCTGGCAACGCTGACGACCTTGCGGCCGGACGGGTCGCCTCACGTCGCCCCGGTCGGCTTCAGCTTCGACGCCGCCTCGGGCCTCGTCCGGGTCATCACCTTCACCGCTTCGAGGAAGGTGCGCAACGTCCTGACGTGCCCGGGCAGCCGTGCCGTGGTGTGCCAGGTCGACGGCGGGCGCTGGCTGACCCTGGAGGGGACGGCCACCGTGACGACCGACCCGGCCCGCAACGCCGAGGGCATCCGCCGGTACGCGGCCCGCTACCGCCAGCCCAAGGAGCGCCCCGACCGGGCCACCATCGAGATCAGCGTGGACACCGCGCTCGGCCGGGCCTAGGTCTGCTCCCGAGCTAATGGCCTGCCTGGGACTACAGCGTCGCACGTTGAGTGGTGTCTCTGCCTCGACGGTCCCGTGCCTCGCACGAGGCACGGGGCCTCACGCTGTCCATGGCCGTTGCTCCCGTGACGAAATGGCGGGGCGGCCGCGCTGGTCAGGTGGTGCCGCCAGGCGTGGCCGGGCTCGCCGGGGGCCGTCCCCTAGCTAGTGTCCTGGAAGGCTGATCATGTCGGTAATTCGCCAGGTCTGAACGCCGCTCGCGGCGTCCTCGTCCTCGCCAGGGGACACCCCACCCTGCCTGCGTCCTCGTCCTTGCGAAGCGACGCCCAGCCCTCGCCGAATTCCTCAACGGACCAACCTTCCAGGACACTCGCCGCCTGCGGCCGCCTCGTGACGAGGGCGGGGGCGGCCGAGGAGGCGGAGACCTGCGTACTCCGCTGCCACCTGCGACGCGGGCTGACTCGGAGGGCAGCCCGAAACGCGCCGGACCGCGGCCTGCACGCCCCCGCGTCCCGCCAGGCGCGCCGTCCCCCACTGGGCATTTCACCACCGGAGCAATGCCCAGGACCGGCGTCCCGGGAACCCACCCCCTTCGACGGGCGCGCCATCCCGGCCCCACCGCCTCGAACGAACGAGCAGACCCACAGCCCCGCGACCGGGGCGGGCCCGGCGCGCCGCGCGAGAGTGTCCGGCGGCCGCCGCGAGGTCGGCTCGAGGGGAGACACGTGGCACTGCCATCGACGCTGTTGATCGCCAATCGGGGCGAGATCGCCATCAGGGTGAGCCGGGCGTGCGCCGAGCTCGGCGTGCGCGCCGTCGCCGTCCACTCGGCCGACGACGCCACGTCCCTGCACACGCGTGCCGCCGACCTCGCCCGACCGCTCCCCGGGCGAGGTGCCGCCGCCTACCTCGACGGCGCCCAGCTCCTGGCTGTGGCGGCGGACGTCGGCGCTGACGCGCTCCACCCCGGCTACGGCTTCCTCAGCGAGAACGCCGCCTTCGCCGAGGCCTGCGCAGCGGCGGGGTCACCTTCGTGGGGCCGCGGCCCGAGGTGCTGGCCCTCTTCGGTGACAAGGCCCGCGCCCGCGACGCGGCCCGGGCCGCCGACGTCCCCGTGCTGGCGGGCTCGGCCGGCCCGGTGGGCGTCGGCGAGGCCCGGGCGTTCCTGGGCTCCCTCGGGACCGGCGGCGCCATGGTCATCAAGGCCGTGGCCGGCGGCGGCGGGCGGGGGATGCGGGTCGTCCGCCACCCCGACGAGGTGGAGGAGGCCCACGCCCGCTGCACGTCGGAGGCGACGGCGGCGTTCGGCGACGGCTCTGTCTACGTGGAGCAGCTCATGGCGGCCGCTCGCCACGTCGAGGTGCAGGTGCTCGGGGACGGCTCGGGCGCGGTGGCCCACCTGGGCGAACGTGACTGCAGCGTCCAGCGCCGCCACCAGAAGCTGGTCGAGGTGGCGCCCGCCCCCGGCTTGCACCGGGCCGCGCGCGAGGCGGTCGTGGCCGCGGCGCTGCGCCTGGCCCGTGCCGTGCGCTTCGACGGGGTGGGCACGTTCGAGTTCCTCGTCGACGCCCGCCACGACGCCCGCCCGGCGTTCGCCTTCATCGAGGCCAATCCCCGGTTGCAGGTAGAGCACACCGTCACCGAGGAGGTCACCGGGTTCGACCTCGTCGAGGCGCAGCTCCGCCTGGCCGGCGGGGCCACCCTCGCCGACCTCGGCCTCGACGAGGGAGCCGGTCCGCCGGCGCAGGGGTTCGCCATCCAGGTGCGTGTCAACACCGAGGCCCTGCGCCCGGACGGGACCGTGGTGCCCAGCGGGGGCACGCTCGGCGCCTACGAGTTGCCCTCCGGCCCCGGCATCAGGGTCGACGGCTACGGCTACGCCGGCTACCGCACCAACCCGGCCTTCGACTCGCTGCTGGCCAAGGTCGTCGTCCACCGGCCCGCAGGCACCTTCGCCGAGGCGGCGGCCAAGGCCTACCGTGCGCTCAGCGAGTGCCGCATCGAGGGCGTGGAGACGAACATCGCCTTCCTCCAGGGCCTCGTCGCCCACGAGGACTTCGCCGCGGGCCGTCTCACGACCAGCTTCGTGGACGAGCACCTCGCCCAGCTCAGCAGCGCGGCACTGCCGTCTGCCGACCACCCGCAGCGCTTCTTCGCCGCCACCCCTGGCGGCCCCACCAGCACAGCGCCTGGCCGAGGCCCCGCCGGCACGGCCGGCACGCTCGGGCTGGCCGGCGCCCGGGTCGACAGCGCCGACCCCCTGGCGGTCCTCGCCTACGGCCGCCAGGCCCCTCCCACCGCTTCACCGACACCGACACCGGCGACGGACGGCTCACCAGCCCCTACTGCCGAGGGCACGATCGTCGCCGCGCCGATGCAGGGGACGGTCGTCGCCCTCGGGGTCACCGCCGGGGACGTCATCCGCCCTGGCGAGCTGGTGCTCGTCATGGAGTCCATGAAGATGGAGCACGAGGTGCGAGCCGAGGTCGGCGGGACCGTGCTCGACGTGCTCGTCGCCAGCGGGGACACGGTCTTCGCCGCGGCTCCCCTTCTCGTGCTGGAGGAGGGCGATGTGGCCGGCGCCGGCGCCGGCCCCGAGGTCGAGGTCGACCTCGACGCCATCCGCGCCGATCTCGCCGAGGTCCTCGACCGCCAGGCTCGAACGCTCGACGCCGCCCGGCCCGCGGCCGTCGCCCGCCGGCGGGCGACGGGGCAGCGCACGACGCGGGAGAACGTCGAGGACCTCTGTGACCCGGGCACGTTCCTCGAGTACGGGCCCCTCGCGCTCGCCGCCCAGCGCCGCCGCCGCTCCACCGAGGAGCTCATCGAGAAGAGCCCGGCCGATGGCATGGTCACCGGCGTCGGCAGCATCAACGGCGACCAGTTCGGGGACCCGGTGAACCGCTGCGCAGTGATGGCCTACGACTACACGGTCTTCGCCGGCACCCAGGGCATCCGCAACCACGCCAAGACCGACAAGCTCATCGACGTCGCCCGAGCCGGCCGGATGCCCCTCGTGCTCTTCGCCGAGGGCGGAGGCGGGCGGCCGGGCGACACCGACGGCGGCGACTTCGGCTCGCGCACGTTCGCCCACTTCGCCACGCTCAGCGGGCTGGTGCCGATGGTCGGCATCACCTCGGGCCGCTGCTTCGCCGGCAATGCCTCCCTGCTCGCCTGCTGCGACGTCATCATCGCCACGGAGGGCTCGAACATCGGCATGGGGGGCCCAGCCATGGTCGAGGGGGGCGGCCTGGGCGTGTTCACGCCGGAGGAGATCGGGCCGATGTCGGTGCAGGTGCCGAACGGCGTGGTCGACATCGCCGTCGGGGACGAGGCCGAGGCCGTGGCGGTGGCCAAGAGGTACCTCTCCTACTTCCAGGGGGCCGTCACCGGCTTCGAGGCCCACGACCAGCGGCGGATGCGGCCGATCATCCCCGAGAACCGCCTGCGCGTGTACGACGTGCGCCAGGTCATCGAGACGCTGGCCGACGTGGGCTCGGTGCTCGAGCTGCGGCGGGGCTTCGGTGCGGGGATGGTCACCTCGCTCGTCCGTGTGGAGGGACGCCCCCTCGGGGTCATCGCCAACAACCCCAAGCACCTCGGCGGCGCCATCGACTCGGACGGCGCCGACAAGGGCGCCCGCTTCATGCAGCTCTGCGACGCGTTCGACGTGCCCATCCTCCACCTGTGCGACACGCCGGGGATCATGGTCGGGCCCGAGGTCGAGAGGACGGCGCTCGTCCGCCACGCCAACCGCATGTTCCTGGTCAGCGCCAACCTGTCCGTGCCCTACTTCACGATCGTGCTGCGCAAGGCCTACGGGCTCGGCGGCATCGCCATGGCCGGCGGCTCCTTCCGGGAGGCGACCTTCACCGTGGCCTGGCCGACGGGCGAGTTCGGCCCCATGGGCCTCGAGGGCTCGGTGAAGCTGGGCTTCCGGGCCGAGCTGGAGGCCATCTCGGACGCGGAGGAGCGCCGCGAGGCCTACGAGGCGCTGGTGGCCAAGGCGTACGAGAGCGGCAAGGCGCTCAACCACGCCTCGGGCTTCGCCGTCGACGACACGATCGACCCGGCCGACTCGCGCTTCTGGGTGGCCAGCCTGCTCCGCTCGATGCGCCCGCCGCCGCCCCGCACGGCCAAGAAGCGGCCCCACGTCGACGCCTGGTGAGGATCGAGCGGCTCGGCCGGTCTCAGAGGCCGAGGCCGGGGATGGCGCAGGCGGGGTTGAGGTCGACGCGCTGGCTGACCGCCCGGTTGGCGTGGGGGCCGGCGCACCACGACGGCATCACCATCGAGTAGAGGCCACCGCCCCCGGCGTGCACGACCAGCAGGTCCTCGGGGTGGCGTACCGAGCGCACCAGGTCGTCCGGGCTGCCCGCCGCCCCGATGGCCGGGCTCAGCTCGGCCAGCTGGCTGCGGCGGTTGACGGCCAGCTCGCAGAGCGCCTCGGCCAGCTTGGCCCGGTCGTAGCCGCCGCGCTCCAGCACGGCGGCGTGGTCGGGGTTGACCACGACGGTCACCATGCCCCGCCCGCCGATGTGGGCGTTGTTGGCGCCCATGTTGGCGATGCCGGCGGCGATGGAGCGCAGCAGACGGAGGGGCGAGTCGGGGTCGTCGGCGTCGGTGATGCAGATGACGGAGTGGGGGGCCTCGGCGCCGACGACCGTGACGACGGACTCCTCGGGGGCGAAGCCCCGGTGCACGTGCAGGGGCGTGAAGGGCGATGCCTCCTCGTCCTCGGCCAGGCAATAGCTGAACTTGCCCGGGTGGCCGAGGAGGGCCATGTCCGACTCACCGGCCCGCCCGCCACCGATGTTGATCATGGCCAGGCGCAGGGCCCGGCCGACGGCGGCGTTGGCCCGGAAGCCAGGCCCGAGCGCGCCGAAGCCGGAGCGGAAGCCGCAGGCCTGGCGCACCGGGCCGTTGACGATGACGAGGGGCGCCGTGCAGTGCGTGGTGGCCTGCATCTCGGTGAGGTCGAACTCGGGCTGGCAGACGGCCTGCACGGCGGCCGTGACCACGGGCATGTGGTCGGGGAGGCAGCCCGCCATCACCGCCGCCGCGGCCACGAGATCGACGGTCGCCGCGCCGAGGCCCGGGCCCATGTCGCCGAGCACGAGGTCGCCGTCGAGGCCCGAGGCGGCGACGAAGCGCTCGACCCGCTCGGGCGTGGGCACCACCACGGGGAGCCCGTCGGTGCAGGCCAGGGCGTGCAAGGCCTCCAGCGCCTCGGCCTCGTCCACCGCTTCCAGCAGCTCACGCCCCATCTGGTCCCTCCCCCTCGCCGGTGCGCGACGGCCGCCGGCGGGCCAGCCCGGCCAAGACGGCGTCGCGGATGCTGTCGGCCACCCGCCGAATGTTCTCGACGCCCGTCGCCGCCACCGGGTGGGGCAGCATCACCCGGGGGACGTCGGGCATGCCCACGGACCGGGCGACGAAATCGCCCTGGGCCCAGAACTCCGAGGTCACGAGGGCCACGGCCGGGATGCCCTGGCGGGCCAGCTTCACGCCGTCACGCACGGTGCCGGTGGTGCAGCTGCCTCAATGGCCGTAGGCGGCCACCACGGCCTGGCAGGCGCCGGTGACCTCGGCCAACAGCTCGTCGGGCACGACGATCGAGGCGTCGCCCTTGTCGTAGTGGCGGAAGCGAGCCTCGGGCAGGACCTCGGCGAGGGAGGCTGCGAGCTGGTCGAGGAAGGCGACCGAGTCGGGGAAGCCGTTGGCCAGCATGCCGATGTCGATCGGGCCGGCAGTGACGTCGATGCCGAGCAGGTAGGGCTCGACCGGGGCACCGGGATCGGCTCTCGGGTCGAGGAATCGGACGGTCATGGCTCCCCCTCGCGTCGGCACGGCCTGGTGCCCTCGCGCCGCTGAGGTTAGTGCGGGACCTCGGGGTCAGGGTCGGGGGACGTTCAGGGTCGGGCCCTGATGTGCATGCCCGAGGTGCCCGTCAGGCTGGACGGCGTGCTGTGGTCCCAATGCGCTGCCGTCTTCGCCGCCGCCTTCGCCGACGCCGCCATCCCCGTGCTGCCCGGCGAGGTCGTCGTGGTGAGCCTGGCTGCCGGCACCACGGGGCCACTGTCGTCCTCGGCGGTGATGGGCTCGACGGCTGCCGGCTCCTTCTGCGGCCAGCTCGGCGTGTTCAGCCTCGTCCGCCGCCTGGCCTGGCGGCGAGCGGCCCGGCGCGCCCAGAGGCTTGCCGACGACGACGAGAGGTTTGCCGACGGGGTCGCCGAACCGGACGACGACGCCAGGCCGGCCGACCAGGTCGCGGAAACGGCCGGCGAGCCCGCCACCGCCTCTGCAGGGGTCGTCACCGTCCTCGTCGCCGCCCTCGCCCCGGCCGGGCGCCTGGCCACGGCCACCACCGCCGCGCTCGGTTGTTCCAGCCTGCGGAGCTTTCTCCCCATCGCCTTCTGCGCGGCCCTGCTCGGCGCGCTGTGGCTCGGCGGCCTCGGCCAGCTCGTCGACGGGGTGGCGGGTGACCGGGGCGCGGTCACGGTGGCGGTCGCCGCCGCGCTCCTGGGCGCTATCGGCCTGGTCCCCCGGGTGCTGCGCCTGGTGAGAGCGCGGCGACGCCACCCGCGCCGGGGCGAGAGCCCCCTCTACAGGACGACGACCGAGCGGAGCACCTCGCCCCGCTCCATCTTGTGGAACGCCTCCTCCACCTCGTCGAGCGAGATGGTCTCGGAGACGAAGCGGTCGAGGTCGAGCCGTCCCTGGAGGTAGAGGTCCACGAGGTACGGGAAGTCCCGGCTGGGGAGGCAATCGCCGTACCACGAGGGCTTGAGCGCCCCTCCCCGGCCGAAGAACTCGATCATGGGCAGATCAGGCAGCTTCATGTCCGGGGTGGGCACCCCTACCTGCACGACCGTCCCGGCGAGGTCACGAGCGAAGAAGGCCTGCTCCAGCACCTTGGGGTTGCCGACCGCCTCGACGCAGACATCGGCCCCGAACCCTCCCGTCGCCTCCCTCACCGCTTCGACGGCGTCGACCCGGGCGGCGTTCACCGTGTGGGTGGCGCCGAACTCTCGGGCCAGTGCGAGCTTGCGGTCCTCGAGGTCGACGGCGACGATCGTGGTCGCCCCGGCCAGCTTGGCCCCGGCGATGGCGGCGTCGCCCACCCCGCCGCAGCCGAAGACGGCCACCGAGTCTCCCCGCTGCACGTTGCCGGTCAGCATCGAGGCGCCGAGGCCCGCCATCACCCCACAGCCGAGCAGGCCTACCGCCTCGGGCCGGGCGCTCGGGTCGACCTTGGTGGCCTGCCCGGCGGCGACGAGGGTCTTCTCGGCGAAGGCGCCGATGCCGAGGGCGGGGCTGAGCGGCGTGCCGTCCTCGAGGCTCATCCTCTGGCTGGCGTTGAAGGTGGAGAAGCAATGCCAGGGGCGCCCCCGCCGACAGGACCGGCACGTGCCGCACACCGCCCGCCAGTTGAGGACCACGAAGTCGCCGGGGAAGAGGTCCCGCACGCCGTCACCGACGGCCTCGACGAGGCCGGCGGCCTCGTGGCCGAGGAGGAAGGGGAACTCGTCGTTGATGCCGCCCTCGCGGTAGTGCAGGTCGGTGTGGCACACCCCGCAGGCCTGGACCCTGACGAGGGCCTCGCCGGGGCCGGGGTCGGGCACGACGACCGGGAGGATCGAGACCGGCTCCTTGGCGTTGGTCGCCACCACGCCTCGCACCGTCTGGGGCATCTGCGCGTCTCCGTCCTGTCTGCTTCGGCTCGCCTGCTGGGCGGCCTGGCCTGCTGGGCGGCCTGGCCTGCTGGGGCTGACCTGCTGACCGTAGCCCGGCGGACCCCGCCGGCGTCCCCCGCCTTCATTCGGCACATCTCGGCGCGCCAGCCGCCCAGCGGCGCCCGACGCGCCGAGAGTCCGGCGGTCAGCCGCCGATCCGCTCGAGGACGAAGGCGACCAGCTCCTCACGGCTCATGGCCGCTCCCGCCGCTCGGGCGGCGCGCACCTCGGGGGTGTCGCCCAGGCGGGCGGTGGCCCCCGGGCGGGCCTCGACGTAGCCCGAGTGGCCCCGGCCGGTGGCGTCGAGGTGGCCGAGGATTGGCGCGACGACATGTGACCAGGTGGGGGGCTCGAGCGTGCAGGCGCAGCACTCGAGGACGGCCCAGATGTGCTGCCAGTCACGGGACTCGTAGACGGTGGTCAAGGCGTCACGGAACAGCGGCAGGCCCACCTCACCGCGGGCCCGGCCGATGCGGCCGGCCAGCGCCACGTGGGCGAGGTCGACGGCGAAGGTCGCGCCCGCCGCCTCCCCGGCGCGCAGCGCGGCGCGGAAGCAGCGCTCGGCCTCCTCGAGGTCCCCGCCGGCGTAGGCGGCGAAGCCGGCCGCCCAACAGGCCTGCCCGACGAGGACGGGGTTGCCGGCGGCACGCGCCGACCGGGCGGCCTGCGCCGCGGACGCCACGGCGCGTTCGGGCTCTCTCAGCGTCTCCCAGCAGATGGTCAGCGCGACGTGGCTCGACGACTCCCCGTGGAGGTCGCCGCCAGCGACGCACGCGTCGATGCTGCGCTCCAGGGCTTCTACGGCGGCCGCGCTGCGGCCCGAGTACCAGTGCGCGGCGTAGACCATGTTCCAGCAGTAGCCCAGGGCGGGGTCCTGTCGTTCCTCGGCCACGGCCACACCCCGCCGCGCGAGGCGCAGCGCCTCGTCGTGGCGGCCGTCCGCGATCGCGGCCCGGGCCGCCGCCGCGAGCACGGCCGGGGTGACCTGGCTGGCCTCGACCTGGCCCAGGACCTGCCGGGCCCAGTCCCCCAGTTCGTGGCGCATCTCCCATTGCGCGAACCGGGCGGCCGCGGCGACCAACTGGCAGGCGGCGCCGGCGTCGGCGTCGGTGAGCGCCCACTGGAGCGCCGAGCGCAGGTTGTCCCAATCGTCCTCGAAGAAGGCCCGTCCCTCGGCGTGCGAGGAGCCCTTGAAGTTCTCGTCGGCTCTCGTCGCCGCGGTCGCGAAGTAGGTGAGGTGGCGGGCCCGCAGCTCGGCGAGCTCGCCGCGACGGTTCAGCTCGTCCTCGCCGAACTGGCGCAACGTCTCGAGGAGGCCGAACCTCGTCGTCCTCCCGGAGCGGGTCGGCGCCACCATCGACCGGTCCACCAGCACGGTCAGCAGCTCGGTGACATCGAGGGGGTCGAGGGGGGCCGTCCCGCAGATGGCCGCGGCCGCGTCCCGGTCGAACGCGCCGCTGAAGACCGAGAGCCGCTCGAACAGCAGGCGCCGCTCCGGGGTCAGGAGCTGGTAGGACCACTCCACCGCCGAACGCAACGTCTGGTGCCGCTCCACCCCGCCCCGGCGGCCACCCCGCAGCAGGCGGAACCGGTCGTGGAGCATGTCGAGCATCTCGCTGACCGACATCGACCGCACCCGTGCCGCGGCGAGCTCGATGGCGAGGGGGATCCCGTCGAGGCGTCGGCACAGCTCGACCACGACCGCGGCGTCGTCGACCACGAAGGCGTCGTCCGTGCTGCGGGCGCGCTCGACGAAGAGGTCCATGGCGTCGCCCTCGGCGCCGAGGGAGGGAACGTTGTGCACCACCTCCCCCGCCAGGCCCAGCGGCTCCCGGCTGGTCGCCAGCACCGCCACGGTCGGGCAGGCCACCAGCACCGAGCCGACCAGCTCGACGCACGTGTCGATGACGTGCTCGCAGTTGTCGAGCACCAGGAGCAGGTCCCACCCCCTGAGCGCGTCGACGACGCTCTCCGTCGGGCTGCGACCGCCCTGCAGGGTGACCCCGAGCGCTGCGGCGGCGGCGAAGGGCACCGCGCCCGGGTCGTTGAGCGAGCCGAGGTCCACCCAGCGCGCCCCGGCGGCGTAGTCGGCCTCCACCCGCCCGGCGACCTCGACGGCAAGACGCGTCTTGCCGACCCCACCGGGGCCGGTCAGGGTGGTGACCCGTCTGGCCTGCACGAGAGCGGCGACGGCGCCGACCTCTGCCACCCGGCCGATGAAGTCCGTGGGCGGCGCCGGCAGTCGGCCGGGTGAGGACACGACCGCCGCGGGCTCGGCCGGTGACGCCGCACGGAGCTGGGCGGCGTCGACGGCCACGTCGTTCTCCAGGGCGACGAAATCGGGCGAGGGGTCGAGGCCGGAGGATTCCCGTAGCCAGGCGCGGTACTCGCCGGCGCAGCGGAGCGCTTCGCCCTGGCGGCCGGCACGGTGCAGCCCGAGCACCAGGGTGCGCCACGCCCGCTCCCGGCCGGGATGGTCGGCGGTGAGGGCGCGGGCCTCGCCGACCGCCGCCTCGTGCTGCCCCAGCGCCAACATGGCCTCGGCCCGAGCTTCGCGGGCGTGAAGTCGTAGCTCCTCCAGCCGGCTCGCCTCGCCTCGCGCCCACCACTCGTCGCAGAACTCGGCGAACGCGTCGCCCAGCCACATGGCCAGGGCTTCGTCCAGCCCGACGAGTGCGGCCTGGGGTTCGTACGCCAAGCGGCCCAGGCTGGCGGTGAGCGCCGCCTCGAGCCGGTCGACGTCCACCGTGCCGGGCTCGACCACGAGCCGGTAACCGGGCGCCAGAGTCTCGAGGCGGGCGGACGGGGGGAGCAGCCGACGCAGGCGCGAGAGGTAGCTGTGCAGGGAGGACAGCGCACTGTCGGGGGGCTCGTCGCCCCACAGCACCTCCAAAAGCCGGTCGGCGCTGACCATGGCGTCGCGGTTCACCAGCAAGGCAGCGAGCAGGCGCCGGGGCATTGGGCCACCGATGGGGATCGGCCGACCGTCGACGAGCAGCGAGACGGGGCCGAGGACGCAGACGGCAGGGCCGGTAGCGCTGCTCGACCTCATCGCCCCTCCCGACTGACGCCCTTGCAGGCCCGCCCACGTCCGAGGCGCCTGCGCCTCCGTCACCTTGCAAGCAGAGGTCAACCGCATGTCAAGGGCCCTGGCCCACGGTGGCCGCCGGAAACCAACAGGGGACCGACCAGATTCGAGGGTGGACATGACCAGCCAGGTGGTGAAGCGAGCTGTGGCCGTGGCGATCGGTGCGACGATGCTGACCTCGGGGGTGCTCGATCGTGCTACGGCGGGCGCAGCACCCTCCGCGGGCGTGGTGGACGAGTGCCGTGCCCCGGTCGTCGACCCCGTGTCACGCCTGTACACCGAGATCGGCGTGGAGGAAGTGGCGGGCCAGGTCGCCCTGGTGGCGAGCTCGATCGGCTCAGACCTGGGACCTGAGGTGCCGACCTGTGCAGCTGGCCGGGGGCCGGCCTGCTACCCACCCGTCGTCGACCCGACGTCACGGCTCTATGTCGAGCTCGGGATCGTGGAAGTCCCGGGAGCGGTGCTGGGACCGGACCTCCCCACCTGCGAGACGGGCCGCTGACCGCGTCGCCGGCTAGCGCTGCTGTTCGACGAGGCGGTAGGGACGGGTCAGCTCGTCGACCTCGGCTTGCAGGTCGGGGGCGAGCGCGGTGTCAGCCGCGACGAGGGCGTCGACGAGCTGCTCGGGCTTGGAGGCCCCGACGATGGGGGCGGTGACGGCGGGCTGGGCCAGGCACCAGGCCGCGGCCAAGGTGACGAGGCTCATGGCTGCGCCCTCGGCCAGCGCGCCCAGCCGCTCCACGGTGTCGAAGGTCGAATCGTGCCAGTAGCGGTCCTGGTAGCGCCCGGCCGCCGTGCCCAAAGTGAAGCGAGTGCCCTCGGTGGGGGCGTCGCCGCGGCGGTGCTTGCCGCTGAGCATGCCGCCGGCGATCGGGTTGTAGGGGATGACGCCGACGCCCTCGGCCTCGCACAGCTCGAACAGGTCACGCTCGGCGGCGCGGTGGAGGAGGTTGTAGCGGGGCTGCACGCAGTCGTAGCGGGCGGCGCCGAGGACCTCCGCCCGGCCGAGGGCGCGGGCCAGCCGCCACGCGCTGTAGTTCGAGCAGCCCACGTAGCGGACCTTGCCCACCTGCACGAGGTGGTCGAACGCGGCGATCGTCTCGTCGAGCGGGGTGTGCAGGTCGTCGAGATGGAGCTGGTAGAGGTCGATGTAGTCGGTCTGGAGGCGGCGCAGGGAGCCGTCCACGGCGTCGAGGATGTGCTTGCGAGACCCGCCCCTGTCCCAGCGCCGCCGGCTCATGGGCACGCCGCACTTCGTCGCCAGCACGTAGTCGTCGCGCCGGCCGGCCAGCCAGCGGCCGAGGATCTCCTCGGTCCGCCCCCGCTCCGCCCCCTGCCCGCCGATGGGGTAGGCGTCGGCCGTGTCGAGGAAGGTGATGCCGCCCTCCGCGGCGCGGTCGAGGATGGCCCGGCTCCTCTCCTCGTCGCACTGAAGCCCGAAGGTCATGGTGCCGAGGCAGAGCTTCGAGACCTGCAGGCCGGTGCGGCCCAGCTGCACGTGCTGCATGCGCGGGACCCTAGAGCGGCCGGCGCGGGGGCGCCGGCTGACGCTGGTGGGGGGCGGCGGCACCTAGGCTCGGCCGCCGTGATCGGGCCCGAGGAGATCACCGCTGCGCTGGGGCGCATCGCGCCCCACGTGCGGCGAACCCCGGTGCTCGAGGTGGCGGCGGACGAGCTGGGCCTCAGCGGGCCACCCGTCACCCTCAAGCTGGAGCTGGCCCAGGTGACGGGCTCGTTCAAGCCCCGGGGCACGACGAACGCCCTGCTCAGTGGCTCGGTTCCTGCGGCGGGAGTTGCGGCGGCGTCGGGCGGGAACCATGGCCAGGCCGTGGCCTGGGCCGCCCGGCGCTTCGGCCACACCGCCACCGTGTTCGTGCCGGAGATGACCTCGCCCACCAAGCGTGCCCGTATCGCCGCGTATGGCGCCGAGGTGCGGGTGGTGGGCGAGGCCTACGCCGATGCCCAACTGGCGTGCGACCGCTTCGTGGCCGAGACGGGCGCCCTGCGCATCCATCCCTACGACGAGCCCGCCGTCGTGGCCGGGCAGGGCACCGTCGGCCTGGAGCTGGCCGAGCAGGCTCCCGGGCTCGGCGCCGTGCTCGTGGCCGTGGGCGGGGGCGGGCTCATCGGGGGTGTCGCCTCCTGGTACCGGGGGCGGGCGCGAGTGGTGTCCGTCGAGCCCGAGCTCAGCGCCTGCCTGGCGGCGGCGCGTGCGGCTGGGGGCCCAGTGGCGGTGGAGGTTGCCGGGGTCGCGGCCGATTCGCTGGGGGCCCGCCAGGTCGGCGAATTGGCCTGGGAGGCATCGTCGCGCTGGGTGGACGAGGCGGTGAAGGTGACCGACGCGTCGATCGTGGCCGCGCAGCACTGGCTGTGGGAGCACTGCCGGGTGGCGGCGGAGCCGGGGGGCGCCACGGCGCTGGCGGCGCTGCTCAGCGGCGCGTGGTGGCCGGCGGGCGGGGAGGCCGTGGGCGTGATCGTGTGCGGTGGCAACGTCGACCCGGCGACGCTGGCCGCCGGGGTCGGCGGTTGATTCGCCGTCCCTCCACCGAAGTCGCCGGGCGAATCGGCGGGCCAGCTGGGCGGGGGCGAAATCGCAGGTCACAGCCCTGTCCGTCGCCTGGTCGATCATGCGCGTCGAATCGACGTCGAATCGGCGCCGCCCCGCCGGTCTGCGCTGAGCGACCGCCAGAACGCTGGCCGTCACGGATGTCGCCACCTCGGGGCGCGAAGGATCGTCCACCGCCACCGTGCAGGATCCTTCGCACCAGCCGGTGCACCCGGCCCGGGCACCCCGCCCAGCACCGCCGACCCCCCGACAGCCGGCCCCTTCCCGGTCGAGCCCGGCGAGGCGTGCCCGCTTCGAGGCGGCGAATGGGCGCTCGGGGGCGCCGCAACGCTACCGGGCTCGCCGCGGCCCGATCGAGAGGCCGCTACGGCTGCGGTGGATGCTGAGGTAGACGATGCCCTCGGCCGCCGCCCGCACCGCCCGCCGGCCTCCCCGAGCGACGAGCGCCAGGTGGCCGGCGGTGAGGTCGTGGACGACGCCGTCCACGACCAGCGTGCCGCTCCCCGCCAGCACCGAGAGCAGCACGTCGACCTCGTCGTTGCGGTGCTCGCCGATCTCGGCGCCGGCGCTCAGCCGGACCAGGTTGGCATCGAGGTCACCGCCGTGGGGCAGGCTCCACAGCGCCCCGTCGGCTCCCTCGGCCGACACCAGTAGGCCCAGGTCGACGAGCAGGCCGGGCTCGGCCCCACCGCTGCTCACGGACACCGGGCTCCGCGCACCCCGCCACGCTGCCACAGATGTGGGCTACAACGAGGCCATGGACACCGAAGCCACCCGCCAACTCGTCCAGCGGTTCCTCGAGGCCCGGGCCGCCAACGACGCCGGCGCCATGACGGCCCTGCTCAGCGAGGACGCCAGCTGGTACCCGCCGCCGAGCATGGGCATCGGCCCCTTCGAGGGCCGCGACGCGGCGGTGGCCGCCCTCGCCGGCGGCGCCATCGGCAAGGTCCTCGACGTGGACACCATCGAGCGCACCCTCCACAAGATCATCGCCGACGGCGACACGGCCGTCGCGCTCCAGCGGGTCACGGGAAAGATCCGCAAGGGCGGCGACTACCGCAACGAGTACGCCTGGGTCTACACCTGCCAGGACGGCAAGATCACCCGCCTCGACGAGTACGCCGACTCGCTCTACGCCGCTCGGGCCTTCGGGCTGGTCACGTCGTGAAGGTCGGCGTCGTCCCCGTCAACACCGGCGGCTACCTCGCTCCCGGGTTCCTCGGCCGATTCTCCCGCCTGCTCGAGGAGCTCGGCTACGAGTCGGTGTGGACGTTCGAGCACGTCATCATCCCCGACGACTACGACTCGGTGTACCCCTACAACCCCAAGGGGAAGCTGACCGTCTCGGGCTCGGACCGCTTCGTCGACCCCCTCATCGCCCTCTCCTGGGCCGCGGCTACCACCGAACGGCTCCGGCTCGGCACCGGGGTGAACATCCTCACCCAGGTCAACCCGCTGTACCTGGCCAAGCAGGCCTCCTCCATCGACCACCTCTCCGGGGGACGGCTCATGCTCGGCCTGGGCGTGGGCTGGCTGAAGGAGGAGTTCGACGCCCTCGGCGTCCCCTTCGAGGACCGGGGCGCCCGGGCAGACGAGTACATCGACGCCATGCGGGCGGCGTGGACGGGCGAGACGGTCGAGCTGCGAGGCCGCTTCGTCGACTGGCACGGCTGGAAGATGCAGCCCACCCCGGCGCAGCAGGCCAGCGGGCCCGATGGCGGGGGGCGACCGGGCGTGCCCGTCGTCGTCGGCGGCACCTCGGCCGCCGCCATCCGCCGCGTCGTGGCCCGGGGCGACGGCTGGTACGTCATCCACCGCGACCTCGAGCACTTCGCCGAGCTGATGGGCAAGCTCCGCGCCGAGTGCGAACGGCAGGGCCGCGACCCGGCCTCCCTCGAGCTCACCGCCTACTGGAACCACGGCCGCGAGGGACTCGACGGCGCCCGGGCGTACGAGGACGCCGGCGTGTCGCGCCTGCTGGTCAACGCCCACGCCCTGCGGATGGGCGACCCCGAGACGGCCGTGCGCCGCTTCGCCGACGAGGTGCTCAGCAAGCTGTAACGGTGCGCCCGGCCCGGTCGCTCGGGCCGGGCGGTCTGGGTCTGGGCGCGCTCAGGCCCGGCCGACCGCGGCATCGAGCTCGCCCCACAGGGGCCTCTCGCCGCCCGAACGCCGCAGGCGGCTCGACCGCAGGCGCCCCGACCGCAGGCGGCTCGACCGCAGGTGCCGGGCGATCCCCGGTTCAACGAGCCCGGGTGCGCTCGAGCCCGGCCAGCGGCATGAGACGCACCCGGAGGCCCGGCCGCGGCCTCCCCGGTCAGCTCTGGGTGCGTTGGATGCCGCCGCCCGGCGGGCGCCAGGGCGCCCGGACTGCTCGTGCCCCGACGGCGGCCGGTCAGGACGGGGCGAAGCGTCGACGGTGCGCGGCGAGGACCAGGACGCCCGCGGCCACCAGCAGCGTCCCCAGCAGCGTGAGCTGGGCCGACGCGCTGCCGGTGCGGGCCAAGGTGGCGGGGGCGGGGGCCGCGTCGGCCACCGTGACCGACTGGCTCAGCACCCGCTCGGTGCCCTCCGGTGCCAGGCCCAGGGAGACGACGGTGTGCTCGCCGAGGGGGAGACCGGCGGGCAGGGTGGCGAGGAGGCGGGCCACGCCGTCGGGCCCGACAACGGCCGAGCCCAGGAGCACCGGCTCGGAGTAGATCACGAAGCGCACGTCCGTGCCCGGCTGGTAGCCGGTGGCCACCAGCTCCGTCGTCCCCTCCGGCTGGAGCGACACGACGGACACGTCGAGCGTGCCGGCAGACGGCGGCGGCGACGCCGGCAAGGCCGCCGTCGTGGTCGTCGGAGCCGTCGTGGTGGTGGGTGCGGCCGTCGTGGTGGTCGGAGGTGCGGCGACCAGGCCGAAGTCGGCGGTGTCGGTGAGCTCGTACCCGTCATAGTCACAGGTCACCGTGACGCTGCCGGTTCCCCCAGCCCAGTCGTGCGGGACCTGCCCGCTGGCGGTGTGGGCGCCGGGGCCGCCTGTCCGAGTCAGGTCCAGCGTGGCGGGGAGCTCGGGGGCGGAGACGGTTGCCGCTGCGCTTGTCTCGTGGCCATCGCACTCGAACCTGACCGTGAGCAGGTCGCCGGCGGTCACCGGTTCAGGGACCACGGTGATGTTTGGTCGGCTCGCTGCCACATGCGGCACCGCTGACCCCTCCCCCCACTCCCGCTCCGCAGGCATGGACCACGCTGCCGCCAGGCGCCGGCTCGGCGGAGGCGGGGGCGGCGGCGAGCACGCCGCCGGCGAGGCCGGAAGCGGCAGCGGCGAGGACGATGGCGGTCAGGCGGGCGGTGCGTCGGCGACGCGGCGAGGGCATGAGGACGACGATCGGCAGCCACGCCCCCACCTTGACGATCCCGCCCGGGCCGCGCCCTCAGCCGGTGGCCGTGGCCGTAACCAGGGGACGGGTGGCGCGGAACTCGGCGGCCACCTCGGCCATGGTGCGGAAGCGCACCCCCTCGTGGGCCTTCATGTGCGCGATGAGCCGCTCCAGCATCAACAGCCGGCTGCCCCGCCCGATGCACTGGGGGTGCATGGTCAGCACGAACACGCCGGTGCCCAGCTTGCGGTACACGAACTCGAAGTCGGAGGCCCAGATGTCGAACACCTCGTTCGGCGAGCGCAGGCCGTCGTGGTGAGGCTCAGGGGAGAAGTAGGGCCAGTCGTCGAGGCTCCAGTCGAAGGGCAGCTCGACGAGGTCCACCTCGGCCCCGAACTCGTAGGCCGCGTCGGTGCGCACCACGTCCCCGAGCCGGCAGTACGTCGGGGCGAAGTCGTTGGGCGCCATGGAGGAGTCGTAGGAGAAGCCGTACTCGAGAAGGAGCCGGGCCCAGCGCTCCCCCAGGTTGCCGCCGGGCAGGCGGTGGCCGACGGGCGGCCGCCCGGTCAGGCCCTCGATGCGGCCCATGGCCTTGGTGAGCAGCGCCCGCTCGTCGGCCTCGTCCGCCTTGGAAGAGGGCGCCTCGTGGCAGTAGCCGTGGTAGCCGACCTCGTGGCCGGCACCCGCCACCCGGGCGCACACCTCGGGAAAGGTGTCGATGGTGTGACCGGGGATGAACCAGGTGGAGGGGACGCCGTGCTCGTCCAGCAGGTCGACCAGGCGGTTCGCCCCCACCTCGCCGAACTCGCCCCGGGCGATGAGGTTCGGCGACCTCGAGTGCCTCGGCCCGACCCAGATGGAGATGGCGTCGAAGTCGAAGGTCAGACAGACCGTGACGTCTCGGTCGCCGCTCATGGCTGGCCGCCCGTGTCATCCTGCCCGCCCCCGCCGAGCGGCCCGCCGCCCCCAACGCCGCCCCCAGCAGCGCCACCACCGACCAGGCGCTCGCGGGTGGTCGCGTCCCGGTAGATCGAGTCGGCCCGCTCTTTGCGGACGTACTGCTCGATGTCGGCCGCACTCCGCACCCGGGAGACGTCGAGGCGGTTGCTGTGGACGACGTCCTCGAGCGGCCGCCGCCAGCGGTCCTCCGAGCGCCGGTGCGGCCAGCCGATGGGGATGGTGGCGTAGGGCACGAGGGGCTCGGGCACGCCGAGCAGCCCACGCAGCGCGGCGGCCGTGGTCGGCTCGCCTCCCCCCGACAGCCAGGCGGTCGACAGGCCCAGTGCCGCCGCCGCCAGGTGCATGTTCTGGGCCGCCGCGCCCACCGACACGAGGAAGATGTTCGTGCGGTTGTCGACGTAGTCGCCGTCGTCAGCCGGCTCCAGCGCCTTGGGGTAGGCCTCGGACCAGCGGGGATCGGCGAAGAGCAGGATGATGGCCGAGGCCTCGTGCACCCAGTGCTTCTTGTGCACGTGGGGGAAGCCCTTGCAGTACCGGTTCAGGCGATCGGCCTGCTCGGCGAAGAGCTTGGCCACCGGGGCCAGGTGCTCGGGGTCGTCGACCACCACGAACTCCCACGGCTGGCTGTTGGCGCCGCTCGGGCCCCAGCGCCCCGCCTCGCAGATGAGCTGCAGCCCCTCCGGGGCGATGCGGCGGCCTGGCTCGAAGGAGCGGACGTTGCGCCGGAGCTTCGCCACCTCCACGAACTGGCGCGCCCTGTCGAGGTCGAGGTCGGTCTCAGCCTGTACGGACATGGTTCCCCCCGGGTGTGCCGGCTCGCGTCACCGTACGCCCCTGGCGCTGAAGGGGCAGCCCTGTTGGCCTCAGCCGCTGGTTGGGGGATCATGGGCGGAGGGGGAACCGAGGAGGGCCCATGGCTGAGATCGTCTGCGCGGTGGCCGCGAGCCACGCGCCCGGGCTGGTCGGCTTGTACGACAGCGCACCGGAGGAGTCCAAGGACGCGATGCGCACGATGTACGCCAGGATCGCCGAGGAGGTCGCCGCCGCCGAGCTCGACGTGCTCGTGCTCTTCGCCAACGACCACCTGGCCAACTCCAAGGTCCTCGAGTACCCCGACTTCCTCCTGGGCATGGCGGCCGAGCACCACGGGCCCTACGACTGGTTCCAGCCCTGGATCGGCTGCCGCCCCTACACCCTGGCGGGCCGGACCGACGTGGCCGAGGCGGTGCTACGGGGAATGGGCCGCCGAGGCGTCAAGTTCTTCGGGCGGCAGGAGAACCTCCGCTTCGACGACAACCTGTCCGTGCCCACCGTGCTGTGCGACCTCGACGTGAACGGGGTGGCCGTGGTGCCGGTGCTGCAGAACTGCACGGTGCCGCCCATCCCCGACCAGCACCGCTGCTACAAGGTGGGACGGGCGCTGGGCGACATCATCCGGGAGGACCTGCCGGCGGGGATGCGGGTGGGGCTCTTCGGCTCGGGCGGGCTGTCCCACGAGCCCGGCGGGGCCCGGTACTTCTACATCGACGAGGACTTCGACCACTGGTTCCTCGGCCTGCTCGAACGGGGCGACCACGAGAAGCTCCTGGCGGACGTGACGCCGGAGCGGATGGAGCGCTCGGGCGCCGGGGGCACCGCCGAGCTGTACGCCTGGTTCGTCGTGCTCGGGGCCATCGGGGAGCGCCGCTGCGAGGTGCTCGGCTACACCGCCTATGACAACTTCAAGTGCGGGGTGGGCGCCGTGCGCTGGGACATGGGCGACGCCGTGGGCGACGAGAGGGGGTCTCGCTGATGGGCCTCGAGGCCTTCGACCCCACCCTCGTCTCCCACGACCTGGTGCAGGACTTGAAGTGGGACGCCGAGCTGCGGGCCTTGTGGGAGCGGGACCGGGCCGCCGTGCTCGACCGCTACCCGCTGCGCCCCGAGGAGCGCCGGGCCATCGAGGAGGGCGACTTCCGCACCCTCTACGACCTGGGCTTCCACCCCTACCTCGGCGGCCAGTTCGCCCGGCTCATGTACGGCAACGCCGCGGGGCCCGAAGCCACCAGCGCCGTGAAGAAGCTGGTGGCCTCCCTCACCGGGGAGGCCGACCCCAATGGCGGCTGAGCCGGCGCCTCGGCGGGCCCGGCGCGCCCGTGCTTGACCTCGGCGGGGACCCTCGGGCGCTCTTCGCCGGGCTCGTGCGCGAGGGCCGCAGCGCCGACCTGTCCCACGCCATGACGCCGGGCATGCCCGTCTACGGCCCCCACGCGCCGTACACGATCAGCCTCCACCGCCGTCACGGCGACCCCCACCCCCGGCCGCGAGCGGGGCTGTCCAGCTTCGCCAACGAACTGCTCGTCACGTCGGCTCACGCCGCCACCCACATCGACGCCATCGGCCACTTCTCCCGCGACGGGCTCGTGCACGGGGGCTGCCCGGCGGCGGAGATCGAGACGGCGGCGGGGTTGTCGAGCCTCGACGCCGGCGAGCTCGGGGCCATGTGGCGGCGAGGCGTGTTGCTCGACGTCGCCAGGCAGCGGGGGGTGGCCACCCTGGCGGCGGCCGAGCCCATCGGCGCCGAGGAGCTGGCCGCCGTGGCCGAGGCCCAGGGCACCGAGGTCGTCTCGGGCGACGTGGTGCTCGTGCGGACCGGCTGGGCGCGGTACTGGGGTGAACCGGAGCGCTTCAACAACGCCGGGGCGGGCTGGCCGGGGCCGGGCGACGGGGCGGCGCGCTGGCTGATCGAGCGGGGCGTGCACACCGTCGGCTCGGACACGCCCGCCTTCGAGGCCATCCCCTCCCCCGGGGACTCGGTGCACGCGCTGCTCCTCGTGGACAACGCCATCCACATCGTGGAGAACCTGGCCCTCGAGGAGTTGGCCGCCCTCGGCGTCCACGAGTTCCTCTTCGTGGGGCTGCCCTTGCGCATCGTGGGCGCCACCGGGAGCCCCTTCCGCCCGATGGCCCTCTGGTAGCCCCGGCGCCCTCGCCGATGGCCCGCCACCACCTGCCCGCCAACGCCGCCACCACCCGCGTCGGCGTGATCGACGCCGCCCACCCCGCCGTGCTGGTCGTGGAGGACGGCGACGAGGTGGAGTTCGAGACGCTGAGCCACTGGGCCGGAGCGGTGGAGCCGACGATGTCCCTCGACGACGTGGTGGCGCTGCGGGACGGCTACCCGCTCGGGCCGCACACGATCACCGGCCCGGTGGAGGTGCGCGGCGCGGCGCCGGGCGACGTGCTGCGGGCCGAGGTGCTCGAGCTCGTCCCCGGCGAGTGGGGCTTCAACCTGGCCCTGCCCCACCCGCTCGGCCGGGGCGTGCTGGCCGGGCGCTTCCCCGCCGGGGCACTGCACCACTTCCGCCTCGACCGGGCGGCCATGGCCACCGAGCTCGGCGGCGTCCGGCTGGCGCTGCGGCCCTTCCCCGGCATCATGGGCGTGGCCCCGCCGGGTGACGGGCCGCACTCGTCGGTGCCCCCGGGGCCCTTCGGCGGGAACCTCGACCTGCGCGACCTCGTCGTGGGGACGTCGCTTTTCCTGCCGGTGTTCCGCCCCGGGGCCGGTTTCTACGTGGGGGACGCCCACGCGCTGCAGGGCGACGGCGAAGTCAACCAGACGGCCATCGAGACGTCCATGGAGCGGGCGCGGGTGCGCCTGTCCACCCATCGTTACGATGCGCTGCCGGCGTTGCCCTGGGCGGAGACGCCGAGCCACCTCGTGGCCCTCGGCCTCGACGAGGACCTCGACCTGGCGGTGGAGGCTGCAGTCGAGGCGCTGGTCACGCACCTGGTCAGCCGCTTCGGCCGCCGGGGCGAGGAGGCCTACGCCCTGTGCTCGCTGTGCGCCGACGTGGGGGCCACCCAGGTGGTCAACCGGGTCAAGGGCGCGCACGCCCGGCTGCCGTGGGCGGCGCTCGGTCGGTCAGGCCCGTCGTAGCTGGGTGGTCAGGCCCGGCGTAGCTGGGTGGTGACGCCCCGGAAGGTGGCGACCGTCCGGCCGTCGCCGGCGGTGACCATGACGTCGAGGACGGCGCGCCGGCCCGAGCGGGCCGTCTCCTGCGCCGTGGCTGTCAGCACCTCGCCCAGGCCGGCGGGCTGGAGGAACTCGATGGAGGCGCCGGTGGAGAGGGCGTCCTCGCCCCAGCTGTTGGCGGCGTAGGCGCAGGCCGAGTCGGCGAGCGTGAACAGCATCCCGCCGTGGCACAGGCCGTGGCCGTTCACCATCGACTCGCCCACGACGAGCCTCATCGTGGCGGTGCCCTCCATGGCCGCCACGAGCTCGATGCCGAGGTGGGCCGACACGTGGTCGGCGGCGTACATGCCCGAGATGTGGGGCTGTGCGCCGGGCCCGGCCGCGTCGACCTGCTCTGCGTGCTCGAAGGCTGCCACCGGCCCAGTCTGGCCGACGACGCGTCGGCGTGGCGCCGGCAGGGCCAACCTCTCCAGACGAACACCTACAGTGGTGGCGTGACCGCCGACGTCGCCTTCGCCTATACGGCCGACGGTCGGCGGGCAGCAATGACCGACGGCGGCGGCACCACGAGCTACGCCTACGACAGCGTGGGCCGGCTCGTCTCCGTGACGGACGGGGCCGGTGCCATCGTCGGCTACGGCTACGACCGGCGTGGCCTGCTCACCACGGTGGACTACCCCGGCCTCGGCTCGGCCACGCGTGGCTACGACGACGCGGGACGGGCGGAAACGGTCACGGACTGGGCGGGCCGGGCCTTCAGCTACGCCCGCGACGCCAACGGTGCGATCACGCAGCTCACGTTCCCCTCCGGCGTGAACGTCGACAGCTACGCCCTCGACCACGCTGGCCGGCCCACCGCCACCACCGTCGAGCAGGGCTCGACGACGCTCGCTTCCCTGACGTGGGGCCGCGACGCCGCCGGCCAGGTCACCAGCGAGGCCGTCGCCGGGCTCCCCGGCGCCTCCCACGCTTACGGTTACACAGCGCTCGACCAGCTCTGCTGGGCCGCGCTGAGTGGCACCGGGTCCTGTGACGCCCCACCCGCGGGTGCTGACCTCTACGGGCACGACCCCGCCGACAACCTGGCCGTCCTGGCCGGCACGGCCCTCTCCCACGACCCGTCGGGCCAGCTCTGCTGGGCGGCGCCCGCTCCCCCCACCGGCGACTGCGCCAACCCCCCGGCCGGCGCGCCACCACCTACACTCACGACGCCCACGGCAACCGGACCAGCGCCACCCCGGCGGCCGGGCCGGCCACCAGCTACGCCTACGACCAGGCCGACCGCCTCACCGCCGTCACCATCGGCGGCGCCCCGACAGCCACCTACGCGCACAACGGCGACGGTCTCCGCGTCGCCAAGGCCACCAGCTCCGGCACCAGACAGTGGACCTGGTCCCACGCCGAAGCCCTCCCCATGCTCCTCAGCGACGGCGAACGTGCCTACCTCTACGGCGCCGACGGCCTCCCCCTCGAACACGTCGACCTCGCCACCGGCGACGTCGCGTACTACCACCACGACCAACTCGGCTCCACCCGAGCCCTCACCGACACGGCGGGCAACCTCGCCGGCGCCGCCACCTACACCCCCTACGGCGCCCTCGACTCCAGCACCGGCAACACCAGCCCCCTCGGCTACGCCGGCCAGTACACCGACCCCGAAACCGGCCTCCAGTACCTCCGAGCGCGCAGCTACGACCCCACCACCGCCACCTTCCTCACCCGCGACCCCATCGAGAACGTCACTCGCGCCCCCTACGCGTACACCGGCGGCAACCCGATCAACCGTTCCGATCCGTCCGGGCTGTGTTGGGGACCTCGCTGTCTAGTTGACAAGGCTGTCGATGTCACCGTCGCAGCAATCAATGCTCCCGTGACGATAACTGCGGTCACATTGAACTCCGCCTTTGGCGGAGACTGTGACGCAGCAAAGAGCCTCACTGTTGTGTGCTATGGCGGTCCACTAGGTTCCCTCGCTTCGGGCGAACAGATCATCGTTATTGGTAACGTACTTAACACCAATCGCGGCAAGGGGGCTATCGGCCCTGAACTCATGAGACACGAGGTCAAGCACACGCGACAATGGGCGCTGTTCGGTGGCAACCCTATTTCATTCGCAGCCTCGTACTATACGAGTAGCGCCGCCTCCTATCTAATTGCCGGCGATCCGATGTGCGCGAACCTGTTCGAGATGCAGGCTGGTCTCGAGGACGGAGGCTACGCTCATTGCGGTCACACAGATGGGAATCATCATCCATGCTAACGAAGGGTCAGTGTGGCATGCAGGCGAAGAAGGCGACTGCCGCGGCAGCATTCGCGCTGGCAACGGTCCTGCTTGGCGGATTCGCTGCTTTGTTTGTCCGAGAAATGGGCATCTGTGCGTTTGTACCATGCGACCCAGCGCCGGAAGTAGACAGACAGGATCTCGGCTTGGCCAGACTTCTTGTCGTGCTCGGATTCGGTGCTGCTGCGTTGGGGGGTAATTCAGCTCATCAGGCTCCGACGAACTCGACGAACTCGACGAAGTGGCCACAGATGACTCGATATGGGCACCGCCATGCTGGGCTTTTCTCAGTAGCCTTCTCGACCCCGAAACCCCATCGATAGCGTGACTCGCTCGCCATACGCCTTACGCGCGCGGCCATCCACTCAACCGGATGGACCCGACCGGCATGGACTGGTCGGGCCCAAGGGACTGGGACGAGGGCTTGGCCGATTTCGCCAAGAGTCCTGGCGGACGAGCGACCGATGTCACAGTGGCGGCGGTGCACGCGCCTGTGACGGCGACGACGGCCCGCTCAACTACACCGACCCGACCGGCCTGATCGGGTTCCCGCGTCTGCCGTCGCCCGGCGACTTCGTCGACGGCTTGGTGAACGCCTGGGATGAGAGCGGCCGAGCGCTGCTCGCCGACGTGGCCGACACGGATCTCGGCTCGGTCGACTGGGGCACCTCTGCCGCTGGGTTGTTCAACGTGGGCTACGGCGGGTGGGAGATCGGGACGGGCATTCCGTGGTTCGCGGCCGGTGTCGTGGGAACGGGCGTGGCTGGCCCCTTCGGTCTCCCGCCTCTGCTGTTCAGCGGGTACCAGTTGTCCACGGGGGCTGCCCGTACCGGGAAGGGACTCGGCCAGTTCGCGTCTGGCGTGAATCGCAGCGTGGACTGCGAGGACGACCAGACCCTCGGAGCGAACCTCGGCCGGTTCTTCACCGGTGTGCTCCCGGGTCCCGTGAACAGCATCTTGGACTTGATGGCTGGGCTTCCGTGAAGCGGGACGGCCTCGAGCGAGGCATCTTCGCTGAGGCGACGCGCCTCGGCTTCGACCCGGGACCCGACGCCATGTCCGTTGCCTGCAACGGTGGGCCGACCCTGTTCCGTTTCATTCCAGGGCTCTGGCCCGCCTACCCGCGTCTCTTGGCCGTCGGCGCCAACCGTGTGGCGTTGTTCGAAGCAAACCGGATCCGATCAGCCCCGAAGCGGCTGATCTGGTGCGGAGCGCGGGACGGCATTAGCGCTGCACCGATGCTGGGTGGCTTCCTCACCCGGGTGGTCCTTCCCGGTCCCAACTCGACGGTGGTGTTCGTCGACGCGAAGTCCGAGGCGAGACGCCTCAGGGCGGCCCTGGGGTACTGAGGAACGCCCTGGCCTACTGGCGGGCGACCTCGCCGGAGGATTTTGCTGATGGCTAACGACACCCGATATGTCTCCTGGTGGTACAGAGCTGTCTTATTCAGTGTGATGATGATGTTTGGTGTGTTTCTGACTATTGGTATCACGAGTCAACAGCCGATAATTGGAGCGGCAGTCGGCATTCTGTCGCTCGTCGCTGTCATCCGAGGAGCTCGATGCGCCCGGGTTTCCGTGAGGTCACCGTGCTTGACGAGCCGTTGAAGTCTACCGATCACGTTCAGCTGGTGGTGACGAGCAGCGTGCAAGGGGCTATCCCGATGAGCTTCGCCGTCGAGGACCTACGCAACAACGAGGTCCTTGTTCGCGGGGACCGCTACCAAAGCCGTGCGGAGTCGAGGACCAGGTCGGCGAGGGGTGCGACCGCCGCTGAAGGCTGCCGATACGGCTGCTGTCGGACTCGAGGAATCAAGCAACCGGCCTGGCGTCCTGGTCCCCGTCAAGGTCGGGTGTCGCCGGGGGCCGCGAGTGGACGGGCGACGAGCTCTTCCAGCTCCTCCACGGCATCGACCACGACCTCGCGCAGTTCGAGCCCAGCGGCCCGACCCTGCCCAGCTCCCTCGCCGACCCGGCCGCCGCGCTCGCCGCGCTGAGTGAAGTGCGAGCCGGAATAGTTGATGCATCATCCAGGTTGGCTTCGATCAGATACCGCCGACGACAGGGAGTGACGGTGGAACAGGAACTGGAGTTGGGCCTGGACACGTTCGGGGACGTCACCTACGACGCCGACGGGCAACTGCTGCCCCAGCCGCAGGTATTGCGCAACGTCGTCGCCGAGGCCGTGCTGGCTGACGAGGTCGGCCTCGACTTCTTCGGGGTCGGCGAGCACCACCGCGAGGACTTCGCCGTGTCCGCGCCCGAGGTCGTCCTCGCCGCCATCGCCGGACGGACCGACGACATCCGCCTCGGCTCGGCGGTGACCGTCCTCAGCTCGGACGACCCGGTGCGGGTCTACCAGCGCTTCGCCACGCTCGACGCCGTCTCGAACGGCCGGGCCGAGGTGATCCTCGGGAGGGGGTCTTTCACCGAGTCCTTCCCCCTCTTCGGCCTCGAGCTCGGCCAGTACGAGGAGCTGTTCGAAGAGAAGCTGGCGCTGTTCGCCGAGCTGCGCAAGGAAGGGCCTGTCACCTGGTCGGGCCGGACACGGGCCGCCCTCGAGGACCAGGCCGTCTACCCGCCGACGGCGTCGGGATCGCTGCGGACATGGGTGGGAGTGGGCGGCAGCCCCGAGTCGGTCATCCGGGCGGCGCGCCACGGCCTACCGCTGATGCTGGCCATCATCGGCGGGGAGCCGCGCTCGTTCGCCCCCCTCGTGGACCTCTACCACCGGGCGCTCGACCACCTCGGGCAGAGCCCGCAGCCGGTCGGGGTGCACGCTCCCGGCTACGTGGCCGAGACGGACCAGCAGGCCCGTGACGAGATGTGGCCCCACTACGCGGCGATGCAGGACCGGATCGGGCGGGAGCGGGGCTGGAGCCCGATGACCCGAGCGCAGTTCGAGCGGGGCGCTGGGCCGGACGGGGCGCTCTTCGTCGGCTCGCCCGAGACGGTGGCGGCGAAGATCGCCGAGGTGGCGAGTGACCTGGGCCTGGCCCGCTTCGACCTCAAGTACAGCCTCGGCACACTGCCCCACGAGAAGCTGATGCGCGGCATCGAGCTGTACGGGACCGAGGTCGCGCCCCTCGTGCGCCAGCTGCTGGGCCAGGCGGTCGCCCTCGCCGAGCCGGTCACCGCCGGCTCAGCCGCCTGACGCGGCGCTGACCATCAACGCGTGGCGACCTACGGCCCTTCAGCAGCAGCGGGGCGCGGCCGGCTGAAGCGACCATCGCCGTGGCCGTGAGAGCACCCGGTCCCAGCTGAAGCGGAGCCATGAAGATCCTGGGGTTCAACCCGTCTAAGTTACGGTTGTTGGAGAACCGGAACGTAGGAGATGGATGGCGACGCAGTTGCGGTACCACTGGACCGCCCGGTTCGACGGCATGAGCCGCCGGGAGCGGCAGGGTTGTGACTACGACGCATACGTGCCGGACCCGCTCCTCGGCTGGGGGCTCGCCATACCCGCCGACATCGCGGCTGATATCGCCGACGCAGAATACGCCGTCCACCAACTGAACGACGCCGGCACCTCGCACGTCAGCCTCGAGGGCCTCGCCCGGTTCCTCCTGCGTGCCGAGTCCGTCGGGTCCTCGATGATCGAGGGGCTCGCGGCCGGTACCCGTCGCCTGATCGGAGCCGAGGTCGCGCTCGCCCGGGGCGGTGACACCGGCGACCAGGTCGCCGTCGAGGTGCTCGGCAACATCGCTGCCATGCAGTTGGCTGTCGAGCGGGCGTCGACGCCGGACGACTTCGACCTCTACGACCTGCTCGCCATCCACCAGACACTGATGGACCGGTCGGCCACACTGCAGCTGGGCGGCCGGGCCCGCACCGAGCAGAACTGGATCGGCGGCAACTCCTACGACCCTTGCCGCGCCGCCTTCGTCCCACCGCCTCCGGATCGCGTCCCCGCTCTGCTGGATGACCTGCTCACCTACGTCAACGGCGACGACCACTCACCGCTCGTCCAGGCCGCCCTGGCCCACGCCCAGTTCGAGACGATCCACCCCTTCGCCGACGGCAACGGCAGGACCGGCCGCGCGCTCATCCACGTAGTGCTCCGCCGCCGCGGGCTCGCGCCGAAGTTCGTCCCGCCGATCAGCCTCGTCCTCGCCACGTGGTCCCGCACCTACATCACCGGGCTCACGGGGTTCCGCCACCTCACCCCGGCCGACAGCCCCGAGCGCTCGGCTGCCGCTGCCGAGTGGCTTCGGGTCTTCGCCACCGCGACCCAGCGTGCCTGCCTCGACGCCGAGCGCTACGCCAACGAGATCGACGTCATGACGAGCCGCTGGCGCCACCAACTCGGCCGGGTCCGAGCCAACTCCGGCTCGGACCTCCTCGTGCGCGCCCTGCCGGGAGCACCGGTCGTGAGCGTCGAGTCCGCCAGCCGCCTCATCGGCCGCTCCAAGGCCCGCACCGCCGACGCCGTCACGGCCCTCGCCGATGCCGGGATCCTCCGGCAGCGGAACATCGGCCGCCAGCGCTACCGGGTGTTCGAGGCGACCGACGTCCTCGACCTGTTCACCGGCCTCGAACGGGCGCTCGCCAGCCCCACGGGAGACACGGTCGCCGCCGCCCCGGTCCGACCGGTCCCGGCGCGTCCCCTGGCTCCTGAACGGTGCAGCCCGCGCCGCAGCGTCAGTCCGTGGTCATGCGGGCCACGTCGGGCCGGTAGAGCAGCCAGCACACGAGGGCCAGCCCGCCCGTCACCGCCGAGGTGACGATGGCGGCTCGGGCGCCCACCGCCTCGGCCAGCTCGCCGAGGGTGATCATGCCGATGGGCAGCACGCCGATGGCCGTGCTGAGCAGGCCGAGTGCCCGGCCTCGCAGCTCGGGGGCGACGGCGGTCATCACCAAGGTGCTCTGCGTCGAGCCGAAGAGGCCCATGCCCGTGGCCGCCACGACGAGGCTCAATGCCGCGGTCACGAACCAGGGCGACAGGGCGAAGGGGACGAGCAGGACCAGCGCCATCGCCGATCCCGTCACGTAGACGCGCCCCCGGCGGTGGGGCTGGTTGCGGGCCACGAAAGACGACCCGGCCATCATGCCGAAGCCCACCATGGACGCGAGGACGCCGGTCAGGAAGGCGCCGACCCCGAGGTCGGTGGCGACGACCTGGACGAGGGGGGTGAAAGCGAAGAAGAAGAAGTTCACCACCGCGGTGACTCCGAGCACGCTGACGAGCGCCCGCTCCGTGCGGAGCAGGCGGAACCCGGCCCGCATGGCCACGAGCCCCGACTCGGCCCGCGCCGCCGTGGTCCTCGGGACGCGGGGCACGCGGGCGAACAGCACGAGCGCCACCAGCCCCAGCCCGGCGATGCACAGGTAGGCGGCCCCGGTCCCCACCGCCTCGATGGCCGACCCCCCGACGAGGGCCCCGAGGACCAGCCCGGTCGACGAGCTCAGCGACTCGAGGGCCATGGCGTTGTCGAGCCGGGACGGCCCGACCAGGTCGTAGATGATCGCCCGGCGGCTGGTCATGTCGGCGACCCAGCCGATGCCCACGGCCACGAGGAAGACGTAGACCATCCACAGCTCGATGCGGTCGGCCAGCCCGGCGACGCCCATGGCCGCGGCCAGGGGGACGAGGACGACGAACTGGGCGATGACCGTGCGGCGCCGGTCGAAGCGGTCCGAGATGACGCCCCCGAGCACCCCGCCCATGAGCAGCGGCGCCCACATCGCCACCCCGGTGAGCTGCACCAACCGGGCAGAGCCCGTCATGGAGTTGGCCAGGTAGGCGCCGAGGAAGCTCACCCCCCAGCGGCAGATCCCCCAGAACCAGCCGGCCAGGAGGATGGACGGGTAGCTCGGCACGGAGAGCGCGGCGAACATGCCCGGCCGCTCCGGGCGAGCCACCTCGCCTCCGGCGCGCGCCGTCCCCAATGTCATCCTTCGTCGTCCCCCCGGTTGGCTGCAGCGGAGCGTACCGGGGCGCGGTGGTGCTCGGCCCACCCGCCGGCCAGGGGGGCGGGCGTGGGTCACCGCGAGGCGTACACCGCCTTCTCGAAATCGCCGTAGAGCTGGGTGGACCGGGGGTCGAAGAAGGGCAGGAGCTGCAGGTAGATCGCCCCGGTCAGCCCGTTCGCCCGGTCCACCCAGAAGTGGGAGTTGAAGATGCCGGCCCAGGCGCCGCTCCCCGCCGCCCGCATGCCCGGCTGCTCCAGCGTGTTGAGCAGCAGCCCGAGGCCGAACTTCTGGCCCGGCCCGAGGTCCACGTCGAGGCTCAGGTCGGGCCGCACTGTGGTGACGGGCTCGAAGAAGAGCTCGCCGATCTGGTTGCGGAACGCCTCGTCCACCAGCTCCTGGCCGAGCACGCGCTCGCCCTCGAGGGCGCCCCCGCCGAGCAGCATCCGCTGGAAGCGCAGGTAGTCGAGGGCCGTCGAGTAGAGGGCGTGCCCACCGCCCCAGAACTCGGGCTCCTGGGCCCAGTCCAGCTCGGTGACCTCGAAACCGCCGTCCTCGCCCCGCACGTGGACGGGCACGGAACGGGCACGCTGCTCGGCGTCCATCCGCACCGTCGTGTCGAGCATCCCGAGCGGGCCGGTGACGTGCTCGGCGAGGTAGGCGTCGAGGGACTGCCCGCTGGCCGCCTCGACGGCCTTGCCCAGCCAGTCGGTGTTGATGCCGTACTCGAAGCGCGTGCCGGGGTCGCAGGCGAGGGGGCTGACGAAGGCGGCGTCGAGGCCGCTCAAGATGTCGGGCAGCCCCGTGGCCTCCTGGTAGCGGGCCGTGCCCTCGTTCCAGAACCAGTACGACAGGCCCGACGTGTGGCTCATGAGCTGGCGGACCGTGGCCCGGGATGCGGGCGGGCGGAGGCGCGGCGTGCCGCCCTCCCAACCGTCGAGGACCCCGAGGTCGGCGAAGGCGGGCAGGATCGTGTCGACGGGGTCGTCGAGGCCGAAGGCGCCGCGCTCCACCTGCTGCAGCGCGGCGGTGGTGGTGACCATCTTCGTCATCGAGGCGATGCGGAGCATCGAGTCGGGCCGCATCGGGTCGTCGCTGTCGGCGGACCGCAGGCCGAATGCGCCCTCGTAGACGGGGCCGTCCTCGTCGGCGGCCGTGGCGACCACCCCGAAGGCGTCGCCCGACTCCACGGCGGTGCGCAGCACGTCGTCGATGGAAACCGTCACTGCGGGCATGGCCACCTCCCCCACGGCAGGGCCCCTCGGCCCCGTGAAAGCGAGCATCCGCCCCGGTGTGACGGACGTCAACGTGCGGCTCCGCCGGCCCGGCGCCCAGCGTGCCGGCCCCACGGCAGGCCCGCCCCCAGTGAAGCGTCACACCACCTGAGTACCTTCGGACCACCGTGGCACTCGACCTCTTCTCCGAGCCACCCGGGCCTGGTTCGACGCCACCTTCGCCGCGCCCACCAGGGCCCAGAGCCAGGGCTGGCCGGCCATCGCCGCTGGCCAGCACACCTTGATCCTCGCCCCCACCGGCTCGGGCAAGACGCTGACCGCCTTCCTCTGGGGCATCGACCGCCTGGCCACCTCCCCGGTCCCCGAGCGCGGACGGCGCACCCGCGTGGTCTACCTCTCCCCCCTCCGGGCGCTCGCCGTCGACGTGGACAGGAACCTGCGGGCGCCCCTGGCCGGCATGGCCCGCCACGCCGAGCGCCTGGGCAGCGCCATCCACGTGCCCACCGTCGGCGTGCGCACGGGAGACACCCCGGCCGACCTGCGCCGCACGCTGCTACGCCACCCGCCGGACATCCTCATCACCACGCCCGAGTCCCTCTACCTCATGTTGACGTCGAGAGCCCGGGAGACGCTGCGCAACGTCGAGGCCGTCATCGTCGACGAGATCCACGCCCTCGCCGCCACCAAGCGGGGCGCCCACCTGGCCATCTCCCTCGAGCGGCTGGCTCGCCTGGCCGACCGCCCGCCCCAGCGCATCGGGCTCTCGGCCACCCAGCGCCCCCTCGACGAGATCGCCCGCTACCTGGGCGGCATGGACGTGCCGTCGGCGCCGCCCGGCGGCCGGGGCCGGGCGCGCCCCCGGCCCGTCACCGTCGTGGACGCCGGCGTGTCCAAGCAGCTCGAGCTGGAGGTGGTCGTCCCCGTCGAGGACCTCGGCGCCCTCGGTGCGGCCACCGACGAGCCCGCGTCAGACGAGGCCACCGGGCGCCCGGCCCGTCGCTCGATCTGGCCGGCCATGCACCCCCGCCTCGTCGAGCTCGTCGAGGCCCACCGCTCGACGATCATCTTCGTCAACGCCCGCCGGGGCGCCGAGCGCCTGGCATCCCGCCTCAACGAGATCGCTGCGGGGGGCGAGAGCCGAGGCGGCGAGAACGACGGCACCTCGTCCGCCGACGAGGCTCACGAGCTGGTCAAGGCTCACCACGGCTCGCTGTCGCGGGAGCGGCGCCTGCTCATAGAGGACGACCTCAAGACGGGCCGCCTGCGGGGCCTCGTGGCCACCTCCTCCCTCGAGCTGGGCATCGACATGGGCGCCGTCGACCTCGTCGTGCAGGTCGAGTCGCCCGGCGCCGTCTCCCGGGGCCTGCAGCGGGTCGGGCGGGCCGGCCACCAGGTCGGCGAGCCGAGCCGGGGCAAGCTGTTCCCCAAGCACCGGGCCGACCTGCTCGAGGCCGCGGTGGTGGTCGACCGCATGCAGCGCGGCGAGATCGAGGCGACCCGCTACCCCCGCAACCCCCTCGACGTGCTCGCCCAGCACATCGTGGCCATGGTCTCGGTCGAGGACGTGCCCGTGGCCGAGCTCACCGACGTCGTCCGGGGCGCGGCCAACTTCGCCGAGCTGTCCGACGAACAGCTCGCCGGCGTGCTCGACATGCTCTCCGGGCGCTACCCGTCGGACGAGTTCGCCGAGCTGCGGCCCCGGGTCGTCTGGGACCGGGTGGGCGACGTGGCCAAGGCCCGCCCCGGCGCCCAACGACTGGCCGTCACGAACCCGGGCACCATCCCCGACCGGGGCCTCTTCGGGGTGTTCCTGCCCGACGGCACCCGGGTCGGCGAGCTCGACGAGGAGATGGTCTACGAGTCCCGCCCCGGCGAGACGTTCCTGCTCGGGGCGTCGACGTGGCGAATCGAGGAGATCACCTTCGAGCGGGTCGTCGTCACCCCCGCCCCCGGCCAGCCCGGCAAGATGCCCTTCTGGCACGGCGACGGGCCGGGCCGGCCCCTCGAGCTCGGCCAGGCCATGGGCGCCTTCGTGCGGGAGGTGCGGGCCCTGCCCGAGGCCGAGGCGGTGGCCCGGCTGCGCGACCGCAACGCCCTCGACGGCTGGGCGGCGGCCAACCTGCTGCGCTACCTCGACGAGCAGGCCGAGGCCACCGGCGTCGTGCCCGACGACCGCACGATCGTGGTCGAGCGCTTCCGCGACGAGATCGGCGACTGGCGGGTGTGCGTGCTCTCCCCCTTCGGCGCCCAGGTCCACGCCCCTTGGGGCATGGCGCTGCGCCACCTCCTGCACGAGGCCTGGGGCGTCGACGTCGAGCTCATGTGGTCCGACGACGGCATCGTGCTGCGCCTGCCCGAGTCCGTCGACCGCCTCCCCCTCGAGCTGTTGGCCATCGACCCCGACGAGGTCGCCGAGCTGGTGGTGTCCGAGCTGCCGGGCACGGCGCTCTTCGCCTCCCGCTTCCGGGAGTGCGCGGCCCGGGCGCTCCTGCTGCCCCGTCGCCGGCCCGACCAGCGCACGCCGCTGTGGCAGCAGCGCCAACGGGCGGCCGACCTGCTGCGCACCGCGGCCAAGTACCCGGCCTTCCCGTTGCTGCTGGAGACGACACGGGAGTGCCTCAACGATGTCTTCGACCTGCCCGCCCTGCGCCAGGTGCTGACCGACCTGCGCTCGCGCCGGGTGCGGGTCGTGGCCGTCGACACGGCCAAGGCCTCGCCCTTCGCCGCCTCGCTGCTCTTCGACTGGGTAGCCGTCTACATGTACGAGGGCGACGCCCCCCTGGCCGAGCGCCGGGCCGCCGCCCTCGCCCTCGACCGCGACCTGCTGCGCGACCTGATGGGCGCCGAGGAGCTGCGGGACCTGCTCGACGCCGGCGCCCTCCACGACCTCGAGCTCGAGCTGCAGTGCCTCGTCGAGCGGCGCCAGGCCCGCCACGGCGAGGACCTGTGGGACGTGCTGCGCCGCCTCGGGCCCCTCACCCGCCACGAGGTCGACGCCCGCTGCCGGGCCGAGCCCGACGAGGTCACGGCATGGGTCGCCGCCCTCGTCGCCGACCGGCGGGTCATCGAGGTGCCCCTCGTGGGCGACGTGCACCTGGTGGCGGCGGAAGACGCCGGCCGCCTGCGGGACGCCCTCGGCGTCGCCCTGCCCCTGGGCCTGCCCGCCGCCTTCACAACGCACGTGGCCGACCCCCTCGTCGAGCTCGTGGCCCGCTTCGGCCGGACCCACGGGCCCTTCCTCGCCGCCCAGTGCGGCGCCCGCTTCGGCCTCGCCGCCGAGGGGGTGCGAGCCGCCCTCGAGGCGCTCGAGACCCAGGGTCGGGTGGTGCGGGGCGAGTTCCGGCCCGGCGGGAGCGAGCGCGAGTGGTGCGACGTCGACGTGCTGCGCCAGCTACGGCGCCGCTCGCTCGCCGTGCTGCGCCGCGAGGTCGAGCCCGTCAGCCAGCGCGCCCTCGCCCGCTTCCTGCCCGCCTGGCAGGGGGTGGGGGGCACGGCCAAGGGCCTCGACGGCCTCGTGGAAGTCCTCGGCGTGCTGCAGGGCGCGCCCGTCCCCGCCTCGGTGCTCGAGGCCGACGTGCTCGCCGCCCGCGTCGGCGACCTCCGCCCCGCCGACCTCGACGTGCTCTGCACCGCAGGGGACGTGGTGTGGGTGGGCGCCGGGGCCATCGGCTCGACCGACGGCCGGGTGCGCCTCGCCTTCCGGGACCACGCCGCCCTGCTCGTGCCCCGCCCGCTCGATGGCCCGCCGGACGGGCCGGCCCACGCAGCCCTCCTCGAGCACCTCGACCACCGGGGCGCCTCCTTCTGGGCCGACCTGGTGGCCGCGGTGAGCCGCGCCGGGGCCCCCTACGACGACCAGAGCGTGCTCGTCGCCCTGTGGGACCTGGTGTGGGCGGGCTACGTCACCAACGACTCCCTCGCCCCGCTGCGCGCCTTCACCCGGGGCGCCACGGCGAGGTCGCCGGCCAAGGGCAGCAAGGCGCGCCGTCCCCGGCCGGGCCGCCTGGCCCGCCTCGGCCCACCGGCCGGCGCGGGGCGCTGGTCGCTCGTCGCCCCCCTGCTCGAGCCCGTCCCCTCCGCCACCGAGGTCGCCCACGCCCGGGCGCTCCAGCTGCTGGAGCGCTACGGCGTGCTGACCCGCGAAGCTGCCCTGGGCGAAGGCGCGGAGGGGGGCTTCGCCGGCGTCTACCCCGTGCTCAAGGCGCTCGAGGAGCGCGGCCAGGTGCGCCGCGGCTATTTCGTGGACGGGCTCGGGGCCGCCCAGTTCGCCCTCGCCGGCGCCGTCGACCGGCTCCGCCGGGCCCGGGACGCCGCCGACGACGCGGCGCCGCTGCTGTTGGCCGCGACCGACCCCGCCCAGCCCTACGGCGCCTCGCTGCCCTGGCCGCAGAGCGCGGGGCGCCCGGCCCGGGCCACCGGCGCCCACGTGGTGCTCGTCGCCGGGGACGCCGTGGCCTACCTCGAACGGGGCGGGCGCAGCCTGCTGACCTTCCCCGCCGCCGCCGAGCACCCCGGTTGGCCGGCCGCCCTGCGGGCGCTCCTCGAGCGGGGCCGGGCGCGACAGGTCCAGGTCACCAAGGTCGACGGGGAGCAGGTCGGCGCCTCTCCCCAGGCGGCCGTGCTACGGGAGGCCGGCTTCGAGGACAGCTACAAGGGCCTGGTCCTGCGGCTGCGACGCTGAAGGCCGCGCCACCACCACTGCCCACCCCATCGCCCGCTCAGGTGGCGACGGCCACGCCCCGCATGGTGGGGTGCAGGTCGCAGACGTAGCGGTACTCGCCGGGCTCGTCGAAGGCGACGGTGAGCGTCTGGTACCGCGGCCCCTTCTCGAGGCGGGTCTTGGGGTCCCCGCTGACGTCGGGGAAGTGGATGTTGTGGGCGAGGCCGCCGTCCTGGATCTCGAGCACCACCACGACCTCACGCCCGGAGGGCAGCTCGACCTCGTCCGGGGTGAACGTGGCGGCATCGGCGGTGATCGTGACGTCCCCGGCCGGCGGCGAGCCCAGCTCGGGGGCGTCGTCCCCGCCACAGGACGCGGCAGAGAGGGCGAGGAGGCCGAGGGGCAGCGCGAGGCGCCAGCGGGCCAGCGCGCGGGGGAGGCGGGGGGTCTCGGGCACGGCGTGGCTGACGCTACGCGGCACCCGCCGACTACCCCGAGTCGTCGGCCCCGTGGGAGCATCGGGCCATGTCGCACCAGCAGCCCGACGCGCCGCGCCGGGAGGCGGCGCCGGCGGACGCGCCCGGCTCCGTCGGCGTGGTACTCGGCGCCGGGGGCGTCCCGGGCTGGGCCTACCACGTGGGCGCGCTCGCCGCCCTCGAGACCGTGACCGGCTGGGACGCTCGCCGGGCCGACCTCCTCATCGGCACCTCGGCCGGGGCGGGGGTGGCGTCGCTGCTGCGGGGCGGGCTCTCCGCTGACGACCAGCTCGCGCTCTACCAGGGCCGTCCCCTGTCCGAATCGGGCCAGCGCCTCAACGCCCGCGCCGAGGCCGCGGTGGCCGACCATGGGCCCGTCCCCCCCGTTCCCGACGTGGCTGCCTCCCAGGTCCCGGCTTTCCCCCTCCTCGCCGCCCGGGGCCTGTTGCGCTGGCCGGCCCGGCCCGGCGTCGCCCTCGCCGGGGCGCTGCCCCGCGGCCGGCGCACCCATGACGACATGCGCCGCCGGCTCAGCGCCGTGCACGACGCGGACTGGCCGGCCGCCCCGCTGTGGGTCACCGCGGTGCGGGCGGGCGACGGGCGCCGGGTCGTGTTCGGGCGGGACGCCCTACCGATCGGCGACGTGGGCGAGGCGGTCGCCGCCTCGGCCGCCGTGCCCGGCTGGTACGCCCCCGTGCGCGTCGGCGGCGACGAGTTCGTCGACGGCGGCGTCTGGTCCACCACCAACGCCGACCTCGCCGCCGGCCTCGGCCTCGACCTCGTGGTCGTCGTGGCCCCGATGTCGAGCGACGCCGCCCGCGCCTCGTGGAGCGGCCCGGCCGTGCGCCGCGGCTGGCACCGCAGCGTGCTCGCCAAGGAGCTGGCCACGGTCCGCAGCCACGGCAGCGAGGTGGTCGTCTTCGAGCCCTGCGCCGAG
>WHTX01000268.1 GCA_009377505.1 Acidimicrobiia bacterium | reverse complement strand
CCGGTGCTGCACGTCGAGGCGGGGGACCGGGTGGTCGTCGAGACCCGTGACGCCTTCGGCGGCGCCATCCGCAGCGAGGCCGACCTGCCCAGCGCCGTGCTCACCATGCCCTTCGTGAACCCCCAGAACGGCCCGATCATGGTGGCCGGGGCGGAGAAGGGCGATGTGCTCGCCGTGCACATCGAGTCGATGGCGCCGCGGGCCGACCACGGCATCTGCGCCATGATCCCCGAGTTCGGGGCGCTCACCGGCACCAGCCTCACCGCCACGCTGAACGAACCGCTGCCCGAGGTGGTGCGCATCGTCCCCCTCGACGGCGAGCAGGTCCGCTGGAGCGAGCGGGTGACGCTGCCCTACCGGCCCCACATCGGCACGCTCAGCTGCTCGCCCGAGCTGGACTCGGTCAACACCCTCACCCCCGACGCCCACGGCGGCAACATGGACCTGCCCGACATGGGGCCGGGCAGCATCACCTACCTGCCCGTGCGCAGCCCGCAGGCCCGCCTGTTCATCGGCGACGCCCACGCCTGCCAGGGGGACGGCGAGGTGTGCGGCACGGCCGTCGAGCACGCCAGCCTGACCACGATCCGGGTCGACGTGGTCAAGGCCTGGCCCATCGCCTGGCCCCGCCTCGAGACCGGCGACCTGATCATGGCCATCGGCTCGGCCCGGCCCCTCGAGGACGCCGCCCGCATCGCCTACCGCGAGCTGGTGCTGTGGATGGAGGCCGACTACGGCTTCGACCGCTGGGACGCGTACATGCTGCTCAGCCAGTGCGGCATCGTGCGCCTCGGCAACTTCGTGGACCCCAAGTACACGGTGGGGGCCGCCATCTCCAAGCGCTACCTGGCCTGAGCCGCGCTCGCCGGGCGGCCGGGACGACGATCGAGCCGAACCGCGGATCGAGAACAGGGGGAGGACGGACATGGACCTCGGGCTGCAGAGCCGCAACGCCATCGTGACGGGCGGGACGCGAGGGATCGGCCGGGCCATCGCCGAGGGCTTCGCCGCCGAGGGCGCCAACGTGGCCATCTGCGCCCGCCACGCGGAGGAGTTGGCGGCGGCCGTCGAGGCGCTCGCCGCCACCGGCGTGAAGGCGACCGGGCGGGCGCTCGACTGGCCGACGCCCCTGCGCTCGCCGCCTGGGTCGAGGCCAGCGCGGGTGAGCTCGGGGGCCTCGACATCGTCGTGTCCAACGTGAGCGCCCTGGCCATCGGCGACGACGAGTCGACCTGGGAGGCCTCCTTCCAGGTCGACGTGATGGGGGCGGTGCGCCTGGTGCGGGCGGCCATGGGGCACCTCGAGGCCAGCGAGTGCCCCTCTATCGTGACCATCTCCAGCGTGTCGGGCCGGGAGATCGACTTCGCCGCCGGGTCCTACGGGACGATGAAGGCGGCGCTCGTCCACTACACCCAGGGCCTGGCCAACCAGCTCGCCGCCAAGGGCATCCGGGCCAACACGGTGTCGCCGGGCAACACCTACTTTCCCGGCGGCGTCTGGAACCAGATGGAGACCGCCAACCCCGACCTGTACCAGATGGCGCTCGGGCTGAACCCGACGGGGCGGATGGGCACGCCCCGGGAGATGGCCGACGCCGTCGTGTTCGTGGCGAGCCCGCGGGCCAGCTTCATCACCGGGGCGAACCTGGTGGTCGACGGCGCTCTCAGCCGGGGCGTGCAGCTGTAGCGGCCCGGTAGCTCTCCACGATCTCCCGCCCGCTGGCCGGCCAGACCCCGGGCCACGAGGTGATCTCGCCCAGGGCCTCCTTCAGGGCGAGGATGCGGAACGGCTGGCCGACCAACCAGGGCCGCAGCGTCAACACGAGGAGCCGGCCTGACGTCGCCCCGTCCTCGTACAGGCCTCGGGCCACGTCGACCACCAGGCGTGCCCACCGCTGCGGCGTGAGGCGCCGGTGCCACAGGGCGAACTCGTCGTCGACCTCGAGGAAGAGCGGCAGGTTCGTCAGCTCGCCCTGCGCCACGGTCATGGGGTAGGGCTGCTCGTCGTTGGGCCAGTCGCACAGGTACCTGAGCCCGGCCTCCGCCACGAGCTGGGGCGTCCGGGGCGATTCCACGCCCTCGGGGCTGAACCAGCCGGCGGGCGGCGCCCCGGTGACCGAGCGCACCGCTTCCACCCCGGCGGCGATCGTGGCGCGCTCCTCTTCCTCGTCCATGCGCGACGTAATGAGCCGGGAGGCGGCGACGCCGTGACCGACCAGTTCACAGCCCCGCTCGGCGCAATGGGCGGCCAGCCACGGGTACCGCTCGACCGTCATGGAGTCGATGGCCACGGTGGCCGGCACGCCGTGGCCGGCCAGGGTGTCGAGCACTCGGAAGATGCCGACCCGATGGCCGTACTCGCGGTGCGTGAGGCGCACGTAGTCCGGGAACGGCAGCTGGATGAGCCCTCCAGAGGGCCGTCGCAGCGAGTAGCTGCCCTCGGGCGGCGCCCACTCGTAGTGCTCGAGCAGGACGAGCGCGCCGAGGGCCAGCTGGGCGCCGTCGGGCCAGCGCAAGACGGGCCGGGCCGGTAGCGGCGACCACTCGTAGTGAGGGTGGTCCATGCCGTAGGTCCGCTCAGCGGGCACGGCCGGCTCCGCTGCGCCCGAGGTCCCGAGCGTGGTCGACGAACGCGTCGTAGTGGTGCTCGAGGAACCAGCTGGCGATGCTGCCCGCCGTCGTCTGCCACACCCCTTCGTGGCCGAGCACGTACTCGAAGATCTCGTCGAGGTGGCGCGCACGGTGCGGCGCGCCCATCAGGTAGGGGTGCACGGCCAGGCACATGACCCGCCCGCTCTCCTCGCCCTCGCGCCACAGCACGTCGAACTGGGCCTTGGCCATGGCCACGAAGTCCTCGGCCTCGAAGTGCTGCAGGTAGACCGGCACGTCGTTCAGCTCGGTCGTGTATGGCACGGAGACCAGCCGGTTCGACCCTCGCACGCGCAACGGCACGGGTTGGTCGTCGTGCATCCAGTCGGCGTGGTAGATCAGCCCCGCCTCGGCCATCAGGTCCGGGGTGGCCAGGCTGTTCGAGACGGCGGGGCCGAGCATCCCCAGGAGCTGCTGGCCGGTGTGGCGGCGCAGCGTGTCGATGCACTCCCGGTAGAAGGCCCGCTCCTGGTCCTCGTCGAGGGCGTGGATGTAGCGCGTGTTGTAGATGCCGTGGCTCATGACCTCCCAGCCGCGGGACATCATGGCGTCGGCCACCTCGGGGTAGTGCTCGAAGACGGCGAGGTTGAGCGAGACGGTCGCCTTCACGTCGTGGCGGTCGAAGGCCTCGGCCATGCGCCAGAAGCCCACCCGGTTGCCGTAGTCACGCTGGCTGTAGCCCTGCACGTCCGGGTGCGGGTTGCGGACCCAGGGGTTGCGCGTGGGGTCGCGGGGCGGCAGGTACTCGTAGTGCTCGACGTTGGGGGCCACCCAGAAGGCCACCCGCGCCCCATCCGGCCACGTGACCCGTGGCCGGTCGACCATCGGCAGGTAGTCGACGCGCTGCTCCCGCCCGGCATCGGCGCTTCCCGGCATAGCGGCCCTCCCCTCGGCGACGCGGCGCCACCGTAACCCGGCCGCGCCGGCCTGACCGCTCCACCCCCTCGCGGTTCAGCAAGCCGATCTCGTCCAGCACCGCGGCGACGTCGGCGACGACATGCGCTTCGGTGCCGGTGCCGGTGCTCGCTGCGAGTTCCGGGACGGCGTCGACCTGGTCCGTGCCCTCGCCGGTGCCCGCACGGTGTCCGAGAGCCAGTCGTTGCTCGACGAGGTCCTTGCCCCCACCGTGGTGAGCCCCGGCCCGAGCGCCGCCGCCGTCTGAGCAGCGCCAGCCGCGGCGTGACAGGCTGTCGGCAACGCAGAGGGGACCAAGGGGGATCGCCATGGCAAGTCCGCAGGCCGAAGCCATCAAGGTCAAGCTCATCGAGTTCGCCGGGAACTTGACGGGCACCGAGCTGCCCGAGATGCGGGCGAGCTACGAGACGTTCGCCTCGGTGTGCGGCACGCCGGACGGCGTGACCTGGACGGAGGCCGAGGTCGGCGGCGTGCCCGCCGTCTGGGCCGACGCCGCCGGTGGCGCCACCGACCGGGTGCTGCTGTACGTCCACGGCGGTGGCTACGTGATCGGCGCCGCCAAGTTCTACCGCAACCTCACCGGCCACCTGGCCAAGGCCATCGGCTGTCGGGTGCTCAACGTCGACTACCGCCTCGCCCCTGAGCACCCGCACCCCGCGCCGGTCGAGGACTCCACCGCCGCCTACAAGGGCCTGCTCGACAGCGGCATCGAGCCCGGCCACATCGCCATCTCCGGCGACTCGGCCGGCGGCGGGCTGACGGTGGCCACCCTGCTCAGCATCCGCCAGGCCGGGCTGCCCCAGCCCGCCGCGGCGGTGCCCCTGTCGCCCTGGGTGGACATGGAGGCCACCGGCGCGTCGATCACCGCCAACGCCGAGCGGGACGTGCTCGTGGGGGCGGACGCCCTCAAGGGGATGGCCGAGGCGTTCCTGCAGGGCCAGAACGCCCGCGACCCGCTCGCCGCCCCGCTGCACGCCGACCTTGCCGGCGTGTGCCCGCTCTACATCCAGGTCGGTGGCGACGAGACCCTGCTCGACGACTCGACCCGGCTGGCCGAGCGGGCCCGCGCGGCAGGGGTCGACGTCAAGATCGACGTCTTCCCCGAGATGCAGCACGTGTTCCAGATGGGCGCGGGCAACATGCCCGAGGCGGACGACGCCGTCGCCCGCATCGGCGCCTGGCTCGAGCCCCGCCTCGGCCTCTGACCGACAGGCGCTGACCGAAGAGACCCCCTGCAGGCCCGCCCCCGGGCGCGGGCCTGCCGGGGTGGCTCAGCAGCTCGGCCAGGAGGCCAGCGTGCGGGCCCCGGGCGGGGGGAGTGGCCGGTTGGCCAGGGTGGCGAGGTCCTCGGCCAGGACGCGGCGCGTCTCGGCCGGGTCGATGATCTCGTCCACCCGCAGCACGCCGGCCGCCTCGTAGGGGGAGGTGGCCTCGCCCACCTCGGCTGTCAGGCGTTGCCGTTCGGCCTCGCGCGCCTCCTCGTCGGCGATGGCGGCCAGCTTCGAGCCGTAGGCCACGTTCACCCCCACGCCGGGGTCCATGAAGCCGATCTCCGCCCCGGGCCAGGCGTAGAGCCCGAGGGCGGCCTGGCCGGCCCCGTTCATGGCCTGCCAGGCCAGGCCGAACGCCTTGCGGATGCAGACGGTCAGCGTGGGCGTCGAGCACAGGTGCATCGCCTGCATCATCTTCATCCCCCAGTGGAGCATCAGGTCGTGCTCGACCTTGCGGCCGACCATGAACCCGGGCACGTCCACGAGGAAGATCACCGGGATCTGGTAGGCGTCGCACACGGTGAGGAGGCGGATGATCTTGCGGCAGGCCTGGGGGTCGAGCACGCCGGCGGAGAACATCGGGTTGTTGGCCACGAAGGCCACGGGCCAGCCGTCGAGCCGCCCCAGAGAGCAGGACACGTTGCGGGCGAACAAGGGCTGCAGCTCCATCACCGACCCGGCGTCGGCGAGGCGGGCGACGAGTCGCCGCATGTCGTAGCCCCGGGTCCGCCGCTCGGGCACGACCTCCACCAGCTCCTCGTCACGGTCGAGGGAGCCCCGCAGGCCCGGTTCGGAGCGGGGCGGGGCGACGCTCGCGTTCGGGGGTAGGAAGGACAGCCACCGACGGATGGCCGCGTAGGCCTCCTCGTCCGTGTCCACGCCGAGGTCGATCTGGCCCGTCACCCGGTCGTGCACGTCGACGCCGCCGACCTCCTCGAAGGTGATCACCTCGCCCGTCGCCACCTCGAAGACCCGGGGCGAGGTGACCGCCAGGCACGATCCCCGCACCATGACCACGAAGTCCGACAGCGCCGAGAGGAACGAGGAGCCGCCGAAGCTCTGGCCGACGATGGCGGTGGCCATGGGCACCCGGTGGCGACGCGTGGCGAAGGCGGGGAAGAGCTCGCCCCCCTCGGAGATGCCCTCGGCGCCCATGATGTCGGGGATGCGGGCGCCGCCCGTCTCACCGAAGTGGACGATGGGGACGCCCATCTCCACGGCCCGCTCGTAGAGCCGGAGCTCCTTGCGGCTGCCGACCAGGGACGAGGAGCCCCGGAGCACGGTGATGTCGTCGCCGAAGAGGACGACGGGCCGGCCCTCGACGAAGCCGTGGCCGCCGATCTTGCCGTCGCCGGGGGTCCTGTCGCGGTCCTCGAGGCGCATCGAGCGCCCGAAGGTGCCTAGCTCGCGGAACGTGTTGGGGTCGAGGAAGGCGTCGATGTGCTCGCGGATGGTCCGGTCGCCCTCGGACCGCATGCGGGCGACCTTGTCGGCGCCGCCCATCTCGACGCGGATCTTCCCCGCTCGGGCCTCGCGGTTCTTGACCACGTCGTGCTCGCTCATGGGCCGGACCCTACCCACGATCCCGGCGCCCGCCCGCGCCCGAGCGGCGCCCCGCGCCCGCCCGCGCCGGTCAGCGGGGCGTCACGAGCGGCGCAGGTCCTTCCAGGGCACGCCCTGCTCGGTCTGGGGCTCCTTGGGCAGGCCGAGCACGCGCTCGCCGATGATGTTGCGCTGGATCTCCGAGCTGCCCGAGTAGATCGTGCCCGGCCGGGCGCCGATGAAGTTCGTCACCCAGGCCTGGGAGGAGTAGGGCGAGCCGACGTCGTCGGGGCCCACGCCGCTGGCCGCGTCCCGCCCCGAGGGCGCCGTCGCCTCTGCCCCCACGACGTCGAGGGCGAGCTCAGTCAGGCCCTGGTGGTAGTGCGACCAGTTCAGCTTGTTGAGGGACGACTCCGGCCCCGGGCTGGCGCCCCGCAGCGACGTCGACAGCAGCCGCATCCCCAGGTAGCGCATGATCTCCACCTTGCTGAACGCCCAGGCCAGGCGCTGGCGCAGCACCGGGTCGGCGGTGCGTCCCCGCTCCCGGGCGGCGCCGACGAGGCGGTCCCACTCCTCCCGGTAGCGGATGCCGGCCACGGTGGCGTCGTCGCCCCGCTCGAAGGCGAGCAGCGTGTTGGCCACGGCCCAGCCGTTGTCCACCCCGCCCACCACGTTCGCCTTCGCCGTGCGGGCGCCGGTGAAGAACACCTCGTTGAAGTCGTGGTGCCGGGCAGCGTTGACGAGCGGGCGCACCTCCACGCCCGGCTGGTCCATCGGGCACATGAGGAACGAGATGCCCTTGTGCTTGGGGGCGTCGGGGTTGGTGCGGCACAGCACGAAGATCCAGTTGGCGTTGTGCCCGCCGCTCGTCCAGATCTTCTGGCCGTCGATCACCCACTCGTCACCGTCGAGCACCGCCCGGGTGCTGAGGGAGGCGAGGTCCGAGCCGGAGTTCGGCTCGGAGTAGCCCTGGCACCACACGTGCTCGCCGGAGAGGATGCGGGCCAGGAAATGCTGCTTCTGCTCCTCGGTGCCCCAGTGCAGCACGGTGTGGCCGAGCAGGGTCATGGAGAACAGGTCGTTGTCACCGCCGGTGGGGACGCCGGCCCGGGCGAACTCCTCGGCGACGACCGTGCGCTCGATGAGGGACAGCCCGGCA
>WHTX01000267.1:4473-7570 GCA_009377505.1 Acidimicrobiia bacterium | reverse complement strand
AGCCCCTCCCCCTCGCACCAGCTGACCACGCCGTCCGCTGTGGCCAGCCCGAACGCCGAGCCGCCGGTCAGGACGATGCCATGGCACTCCTGCACCGAGCCTCGGGGGGATAGCGCGTCGACCTCACGGCTCCCTGGCGCCCCGCCCCGCACGGCCGAGGCGCCCACCGCCTTGGCCGGGGGCAGCACGACCGTCACGCCCGTCGGGAACTCCGGGTGCGTCCAGCACCCCACGCGCACGCCTTCGACACCTAGGGCCATCGGGTGGGGAGCGTAGCCACCCCTCCCGAGCGCCACCCGGAACGTCCCGCGCCACGTGGCCTGGGTCACCTCCACTGGCACCTTCGGCCACGGGCCCACCAGACTTGCGGCCCGCGGAACGGCCCGTCGACGAGGACAGCGGCACCTGCGGAGGGGAGGGCGATCGATGCGGACGATGCGGATCATCGGTCCCGGCAGGGTCGGCCGCTCGCTGGCCGCCGCCCTCGCGCCGGTCGGCTGGCACGTCGCCCCGAGCCTCGGGCGCGGCGACGACCGGCGGGCCGCGGCGGCCGGTGTCGACCTGCTGGTGATCGCCACCCCGGACGACGCCGTCGGCGCGGTGGCGGCCGCCGTCGAGCCCGTGCCGAGCACGGTCGTCGCCCACTGCTCGGGCGCCCACACGCTCGAGGTGCTCGCCCCACACCCCCGCCGCGCCTCGCTGCACCCCCTCGCCTCCCTGCCCGACGTCGAGACCGGGGCCCAGCGCCTCAGGGACCGCTGTGCCTTCGCCACCGACGGCGACCCCCTCGTCGAGGTCGTCGTCGCCGACCTCGGCGGCCGGGCGTTCCGGGTGCAGGCCCAGCACCGCGCCCGCTACCACGCCGCCGCCGCCATCGCCGCCAACCACCTCGTCGCCCTGATGGGCCAGGTCGAACGGGTGGCCGCCCCCGCAGGCGTGCCCCTCGAGGCCTACCTCGACCTCGCCCGACAGACACTCGACAACGTGGCCCGCCTCGGCGCGGCCGGCGCCCTCACCGGCCCCGTGGCCCGCGGGGGACCGGGCGACCTCGCCCGCCACGTCGCCGCCCTCGACTCCAGCGAAAGGCCGGCCTACGAGGCGATGGCCGACCAGGCCGCCAGGCTGCTGCCCGTGGAGGCCCGGTCGTGAGCACGCAGGTCGCCCGCACGATCGCCGCCGTGCGGGAGGCGCACGACAGCACGCGCACGTGGGGCGGCGTCGTCGGCCTCGTCCCCACGATGGGCTACCTGCACGCCGGCCACGCCTCGCTCGTCGCCGCCGCCCGGGCCGAGTGCGACCACGTCACCGCGAGCGTCTTCGTGAACCCGCTGCAGTTCGGCCAGGCCGACGACCTCGCCACCTACCCCCGGGACCTCGAGCGCGACCTCGGCGTCGCCGAGGAGGCCGGTGCCGACCTGGTCTTCGCCCCCGCGGTCGAGGAGATGTACCCGGCCGGGCGCCCCTTCACCACCGTGTCGGTGGCCGAGCTGACCGCGGGCTGGGAAGGCGCCGTCCGCCCCGGGCACTTCGACGGCGTGGCCACGGTGGTGGCCAAGCTGTTCGCCATCGCCGGGCCATCGCGGGCCTACTTCGGCGAGAAGGACTACCAGCAGCTCCAGGTGGTCCGGCGCATGGCCGTCGACCTCGACCTGCCCGTCGACGTCGTGGCCTGCCCGACCGTGCGCGAGGGGGACGGGCTCGCCCTGTCCAGCCGCAACGTCCACCTCGGGCCCGAGGAGCGCCGGGCGGCGACCGTGCTGCGACGCGCCCTCGACGCCGGCATCGCCGCCGCGGCCGCCGGCGAGCGCGACCCCGCCGCCGTCGACGCCGCCATGGCGCGCCTGGTCACCGGCGAGCCGCTGGCCCAGCTCGACTACGCGGCGATCGTTCGCCCCGACACGCTCGAGTCCCCCGATCGCATCGAGCCCGGCGAGTACCGCCTCCTCATCGCCGCGCGCGTCGGCAAGCCCCGCCTCATCGACAACGCCGGCGTCCTCGTCGGCTGACTCCCTCGGGAGGAGCACCATGGCTCGGACGTGGAACGCACCTGCCCTCGCCAGGCACAAGGCCCGTGACGGGCTCTGCCCGCTGGCCATGGTCACGGCCTACGACGCGCCCGGCGCCCGCATCGCCGACGCCGCCGGGGTGGACCTCATCCTGGTGGGCGACAGCGTGGCCAACGTGGTGCTGGGCTACGAGTCCACGATGCAGGTCACGATCGAGGACCTTGCCCACCACACCGCGGCCGTGGCCCGGGCCAAGCCCACCCCTTTCGTCGTCGCCGACCTGCCCTGGGGCACGTACCACACCGGCCCGAGCGACGCCGTGCGCGCCGCCGTCCGCTTGGTGCGCGCCGGGGCCCAGGCTGTCAAGCTCGAGGGCGGGCGCAACCGCGTCGCCGTCATCGAGGCGATCATCGACGCCGAGATCCCCGTCATGGGCCACATCGGCCTGACCCCGCAATCAGTGCTGGCCATGGGCGGGCACCGCGTCCAGGGCAAGAGCGTGGACGGGGCCAAGCACCTGGTCGACGCCGGCCGCACGCTGGCCGAGGCCGGCGTGTTCTCCATCGTCGTCGAAGGCGTCCCCACCGCCGTGGGCCGGGCGGTCACCGACACCGTGCCCGTCCCAACAATCGGCATCGGGGCCGGCCCGCACACCGACGGCCAGGTCCTCGTGTTCCACGACCTGCTGGGCATCGAGGATCGGCTCCGCCCCCGCTTCGTCCGCCGCTACGCGGAGCTGGGCACGGTGGCCACCGAGGCGATGCGGGCCTACGCGGAGGACGTGCGCGCCCGGCGCTTCCCCACCGAGGCCGAGAGCTACGCGGCCAGCGAGGACCTCAGCGCCGCGCTCGAGGTCTACTGACGGGCCACGGGGAGCGACGCGGCAGCGGCCTGATTCGGCCCTCGCCCGGCCCGGCCGCCGGGCAGACTGGGGCGACGATGCCCGGCCTGCACCAGCCCCGGTCCCTCGACGCCGCCCTCCACGCGCTCCACGACGACCCCGAGGCCACGGTGCTCGCCGGGGGCACCGACCTCATGGTGGGGGTCAACGCCGGCCGGCACCGGCCCACCGGCGTGCTGTCGTTGCGGCG
>WHTX01000267.1:0-4463 GCA_009377505.1 Acidimicrobiia bacterium | reverse complement strand
CGCCTCACCTACGCCCACCTCCAGGGGGGCCGCCTGGCAGAACTGCTGCCGGCTCTGGCCCAAGCGGCCCGCACGGTGGGCTCGCCCCAGGTCCGAGCGACGGGCACCCTCGGCGGCAACCTGGGCACGGCCTCACCGGCCGGGGACACCCTCCCCGTCCTCGCCGCCCTCGACGCCTCCGTCGAGCTGGCCTCGGCGAGCGGCCGGCGCCGCGCCCCCCTCCTCGACTTCCTCGTCGGCCCGAAGCGCAACGCCCGGCGGCCCGACGAGCTGATCACCGCGGCGTGGCTGCGAGTGCCCGACGGGCCCCAGGAGTTCCTCAAGATCGGCACGCGCAACGCCATGGTCATCGCCGTGGCGAATTGCGCCCTCGTCGCCGACCGGGCCTCGCGCCGGCTGCGCTGCGCCCTCGGGTCGGTCGGCCCGGTGCCCGTGCTCTGCACCGAGGCCGCGGCCTTCGCCGCCGAGCGCATCGACTGGGGCGCCGGCCGGGTGGACGACCCCCGCACCTACGAGACGTTCGGGGCCCTGTGCGCGGCGGCGGCGCGGCCCATCGACGACCACCGCTCGACCGCGGCCTATCGCCGCCACGCCGTCGGCGTGCTCGCCCGACGGGCGCTGATGCGCGCTTTCTGAGCGAGAGGGACCACTTTGGAGGGCCGGACGTACGAGCTGACGGTGAACGGGGCGGCACACCTCGTCGAGAGGACGTGGCTCGGCGAGAGCCTCCTGTCCGTGCTCCGCGACGGGCTGGGCCTCTACGGGGCGAAGAACGCCTGTGAGCAGGGCGAGTGCGGGTCGTGCTCCGTGCTGCTCGACGGCGTCGTGGTCTGCGCCTGCCTCGAGCTGGCCGAGGCCTGCGCGGGGTGCCCCATCACCACCGTCGAGGGCCTGGGCCCTTCGGGGGAGCTCACCGACGTGCAGCGCGCCTTCGTGGACGAGGGCGCGGTGCAATGCGGCTTCTGCACGCCCGGCCTGGTGGTCGCCACGCACGAGCTGCTCGACCGGCGGCCCGACCCCTCCGAGCTCGAGATCCGCGAGGCGCTGGCCGGCAACCTCTGCCGCTGCACCGGGTACGGGCGCATCCTCGCCGCGGTGCAGGCCACGGCTGCCGCCCGGCGGGGCCCGGGAGACGGCGCTCGTGACTGACCTCACCGGAAGGGCGGCCACGACCACCGCGGCTCGCGCCTCGTCGGGGGGGATCGGCGCCGACGCGCGCCGCCCCGACGGCGTCCCCAAGGTGCGCGGCGAGTTCGCCTTCTCCTCCGACCTGCACGTGGCCGGGATGCTCTGGGGGCGCACGGTGCGCTCGCCCCACGCCTACGCCCGTATCCGCTCGGTCGACACCTCGGCGGCGCTGCGGATGGCGGGGGTGGCCGACGTGGTCGCCCAGGGCGACGTGCCGGGCCGGGCGACCTACGGCCTGATCAGCTCCGACCAGCCCGTCTTCGCCTCGGATGTCGTGCGCTTCGCGGGCGAGCCGGTCTGCGCCGTCGCCGCGGAGACCCCCGAGCTGGCCCGCCTGGCGGCGGCCGCCGTCCGAGTGGACTACGAGCTGCTCGACCCCCTCGTCGATCCCGAGGAAGCCTTCACCCGGGCACCCATCCACCCCGACGGCAACGTGGTGCGGGCCCTGCCCATCCGCTTCGGGGACCCCGAGGCCCGAGGCGAGGTGATCGTCGAGGGCACCTACGTCATCGGCATGCAGGACCAGGCCTTCATGGGGCCGGAGTCCGGCCTCGCCGTGCCCGGCGATGACGGCGGTGTCGACCTGCACGTCTCCACCCAGTTCCTCCACGTGGACCGGGACCAGGTCGCCGCCTGCCTCGGCCTCGACGAGGAGCGGGTGCGCCTCCACCTGGCCGGGGTGGGAGGCGCCTTCGGGGCCCGGGAGGACGTCAGCCTCCACGTGCACAGCTGCCTGCTGGCCCTGCGCACGGGCCGACCGGTGAAGTTCGTCTACCAGCGGGAGGAGTCCTTCCACGGCCACGTACACCGCCACCCGGGGTCGATCTGGATGCGCCACCACGCCACGGGCGACGGCCGCCTCGTCAACGTGGAAGCCCGCATCCTGTTGGACGGCGGGGCCTACGCCTCGTCCTCCTTCGCGGTGGTCGCCAACGCCGCCCGGTTCGCCCCCGGGCCCTACCGGCTCGAGAACGCCAGGGTCGACGCCTGGGTGGTGCATACCAACAACCCGCCCTGTGGGGCCATGCGGGGCTTCGGGGTCGTGCAGGCCTGCTTCGCCCACGAGTCCCAGATGGACCGCCTGGCCGCGGCACTGGGCCTGGGCCCGACCGAGCTGCGCCTGCGCAACGCCGTGCGGAGCGGCGACCGCATGATCACCGGGCAGGTGGTGCAGGGCCCCGCCCCCGTCGAGGAGTGCATCCGGGCCTGCGCCGCACTGCCGCTGCCACCGGGCCGGGGGGCGGACGGCCTGGCCTGGCCGGGCGGCGCCGGGCGCACGGCCGACGCCGCCGACCTGCGCCGAGGCGTGGGCTTCGCCATCGGCTTCAAGAACCTGATGTTCTCCGAGGGCCACGTCGACGACGCCCACGCCGCCTGCCGGCTCGAGGGCGGGGTCGCCACCATCACCAGCGCCTGCGCCGAGGTGGGCCAGGGCTTCGTCACCCTCGCCCAGCAGATCGGCCGCACCGTGCTCGGGACCCCCGACGTGGTGCTCGACCCGCCCTCGACGGCCACCATCGGCACGGCCGGCTCGACGTCCGCCTCCCGTCAGACGTGGATGTCGGGCGGCGCGGTGGAGAAAGCCTGTCGGGCCGTGGCGGACCAGGTGCGGTTGGCCTACGCCGCCGTCGAGGGCATCGACGGCGACGCCCTCGCCGTGCGCGAAGGGCACCTCGTGTCGAGCGACGGCACCGTCGACGTGGCCGTGGCCGCCGCCCTGCCCGACCAGCCCTTCGCCTCCTCGGCGCGCCAGGAGCACGCCCCCACCGTGGGGCTCGACCGCTTCGGCCAGGGCGACTCCGACGTGGCCTGGGCCTTCGTCGCCCACCGCGCCGTGGTCGACGTCGACCCCGACCTCGGCCTCGTGCGGGTGGTGCAGGTAGCGACGGCGCAGGACGTGGGCCGCGCCCTCAACCCCCTCCAGGTCGTCGGCCAGATCGAGGGCGGCATCGCCCAGGGGGTCGGGCTCGCGGTGATGGAGGAGATGGTCCTCGAGGACGGCCTCGTGCGGAACCCTTCCTTCACCGACTACCTCATCCCCACCATGCTCGACGCCCCCGAGGTCGCCGTCAGCCTGGTGGAGCAGCCCGACGAGCGGGCGCCCTTCGGGGCGAAGGGGGTGGGCGAGGCGCCCACGCTGTCCTCCACCCCCGCCGTCGTGGCCGCCGTCCGGGCAGCGACGGGCCTCGCCCTCGAGCGGGTGCCGGTGCGGCCCCAGGACATCGCGCTGGCGCGGAGGCGATGAGCGAAGCGAATGGCCCGAGCGGCCGAGAGCGGGAGACAACGAGCGAAGCGAATGGCCCGAGCGGCCGAGAGCGGGAGACAACTAGCGAAGCGAATGGCCCGAGCGGCCGAGAGCGGGAGACCGACACCCGGTGGGCTGTAGTGGTCCCCACCTGGGCCGGTCGGGTTACGGTGGGCAGGACCGACCTGGGCAGAGGAGGACCGGCGTGGGTGGTGCCAGTGATCGCGAGGTCCTGACCTGGCCGTTGTTCGGGGAGGGCATCCGTGACCTCGCCCGGCAGGTGGCCGCCTCCGGCTACCAGGCCGACATCATCCTCGCCATCGCCCGGGGCGGGCTCATCCCCGCCGGCGCCCTCGGCTACGCCCTGTCGGTGAAGAACACGTTCGTGCTCAACGCCGAGTACTACACCGGCGTGGACACTCGTCTCGACGTCCCCGTCATCCTGCCCCCTTACCTCGAGCTCGTCGGCGTGGAGGACAAGCGCTTCCTGGTGGTCGACGACGTGGCCGACACCGGGCACACGCTCGCCATGGTGCACGATTTCTGCGAGGGCAAGGTGGCCGAGGTGCGCACGGCGGTCGTGTACGAGAAGCCCCGCTCGGTCATCAAGTGCGACTACGTCTGGCGGCGCACCGACAAGTGGATCGAGTTCTGCTGGTCCCGCGAGGAGCCGGTGGCCCTGCCCAAGGACGGCAGCGCCGTCGCCGCCGAGCGCTAGTCCCGAGGGTCGGGGCGGGGCTGGGCGGTCCTCGGGCTGGGCGATCCTCGGCGGCCTCATCGTCCCTCCGCTCACTGACCGCTTCGGCCTCCCGCGCCTTGGAACCACCCGTCTGGGTGCGCTCGATGCCGGCGGGCGGGGGCGGAGCGCACCCGGAGCCCCAAGCACCGGCGGTCGGGCTGGGCAGTCCGGCGCGGGCCATGAGGCGGCGGCGGCCGAGCCCTGGGTGCGCTGGTTGCCGGCGGGCGGGGGCGGAGCGCACCCGGAGCCCCAAGCACCGGCGCCGGCCGGCCCTCTGGGTGCGTGAGAGCC
>WHTX01000266.1 GCA_009377505.1 Acidimicrobiia bacterium | reverse complement strand
AGCAGTCGATCGACTCGGAGATCATCGAGGAGACGTTCGCCGCGGCCGGCGCGTACGTGCTGGGCCGGCGCATGTTCGACGCGGGTGAGGTCCCATGGGGCGACGAGCCGGCGTTCCAGGCGCCGGTGTTCGTCGTGACCCACCGGCCCCGCGAGGTGCTCGAGCGCAAGGGCGGCACGTCGTTCACGTTCGTGACCGGGGGCGTGGAGCAGGCGATCCAGCTCGCCCGGGCGGCCGCCGGCGGCAAGAACGTTGCCGTGGCGGGCGGGGGCACGCTGCTGCGCCAGGTGCTCCGGGCCGGGCTCCTGGACGAGCTGGAGCTCCACATCGTGCCAGTGCTGCTCGGGGACGGGCTGCGCCTGTTCGACGCCGGCCTCGGCCTGGCGGACGACGAGGGGATCGAGCTGACCCCGCTGCGTGTAGTCGACACACCGAAGGTCACCCACATCCGCTACGCGGTCAACGGTCGTGCCAGGCTCGAACTCGACAACCGCGGCCGCGACGACGACTGAGGAGTGCCATGAAGTACATGCTGTTGATCTACGGCAACGAAGAGCAGTGGTCGTCGGTCGATCCGGACCTCATGGCCGAGGTCATCCGCGAGACCGACAGCCTCAACCAGGCGCTGTTCGATTCGGGGGAGCTGGTCGGCGGCTACGGCGTCGCCGACCAGGCCGACGCCAAGGTCGTGCGGGTCAGGGACGGCGCGCCGGCGGTGACCGACGGGCCCTACGCCGAGGCCAAGGAGTACCTCGGCAGCTTCACGATCGTCGACTGCGACAGCTTGGAGCGCGCCCTCGAGATCGGGGCCCAGAACCCGGCGTCTCGCTACTGGGGCGTGGAGGTGAAGGCGCTGCTCCACGAGGCCGACGTGGGGTGACGACGACGGAGCCGCACGACTGGCAGGTCGTCCGGCGGCTCGCCCCGGAGGTACTGGGCGCGCTGGCGCGGCGGTACGGACACTTCGATGCGTGCGAGGACGCGGTCCAGGAGGCGTTGCTCGCCGCGGCGCGCCAATGGCCAGCCGAGGGTTGGCCGGCCAGCCCCAAGGCGTGGTTGCTGACCGTGGCGTCGCGCCGCCTCACCGATGCGCTCCGCAGCGACGAGGCCCGCCGCCGGCGGGAGGAGGCTGAGGCGGCAATGACCGCGGTACCAGACGTCGAGTCGGGCCCGTCGGGCGACGACACATTGACGCTGCTGTTCCTCTGCTGCCACCCGGCGCTGCCGCCGGCGTCGCAGCTGGCTCTGACGCTGCGTGCCGTGGGCGGTCTCACCACGGCCGAGATCGCCCGTGCCTTCCTCGTGCCCGAGGCGACGATGGCCCAACGGATCAGCCGGGCCAAGCAGCACATCAAGTCGGCCGGGGCGACGTTCCGCCTACCGCCGAAGGCCGAGTTCGACGTCCGGCTCCACGTCGTTCTCCATGTCCTGTACCTGATCTTCAACGAGGGCTACACCGCCACGTCGGGGACGAACCTGGCACGAGACGAGCTCACCGCCGAGGCGATCCGCCTGACCCGCATCGTGCTGCGTCTCGTCCCCGACGACGGCGAGGTCGCGGGCCTGCTGGCGCTCATGCTGCTCACCGAGGCGCGGCGCCCAGCTCGCATCGGGCCGGACGGCTCGCTGGTGCCGCTCGACGAGCAGGACCGCACGCGCTGGGACGCCGGCGCCATCGCCGAGGGCGTTGCGCTGGTCAGCGGCGCGCTGGCGGGCAAGCCGCTGGGCCCGTACCAGGTGCAGGCCGCCATCGCGGCCGTCCACGACGAGGCCGCTGGCGCCGAGGACACCGACTGGCCCCAGATCCTCGCCCTCTACGGCGTGCTCGAGCGGCTGGCGCCGAATCCGGTGATCACGCTCAACCGGGCCGTCGCACTCGCCATGGTGCACGGTCCGCGCGCCGGTCTCGATCTGGTCGACACCCTCTCTGCCGACGACCGTCTGGCCGCGTCGCACCACGTCGACTCCGTTCGGGCCCACCTGCTGGAACTGGCCGGCGATCACGCCGCCGCCCTGGCCGACTACCAGCTGGCGGCCCGCCGCACAGGCAGCCTTCCCGAGCGCCAGCATCTGCTCCGTCGCGCGTCCCGCCTGCGCTGACCGGACGCGCGCACCGGCGGCTCGCCCTGGCAACGGCCGTCGCCCTCTACGCGGGGTGTTCGCGCTGCGCTCGGCCGCGCATGGCACGACCGAGGCCATCGCCCTGCTCTTCGTGCTGCCGATCGCCCTCCTCGCACCCACGTTCGGCGCGCGTGGGGGGACTGGCCGGCGCTGCCGGTGTAGCGCTCCTCGGCATCTGGATCCTGGTCAGCGGACACGCGTTGACACCGGTGGCATCGGTGGCATGGGCGACGCCGATGGTTCTGTTGGGCGCCCTCGTCGGCGCCGCGTCGGACCGGCTGCGCCACGCTGCCGAGGCGGAGCGCCGCCTGCTCGTCGCCGAGGTGCGGCGCCGTGAAGCGGCCGAGATCAACGACGCGATCATCGAGCGACTGGCCGCGGACGCGCCAAATCATCAACCGCCCAGAAACGCGCGGGCCATGACCACGGGGGCACTGCCAGGAATGTGCCGTTCGAGGACGTACCAGCGCGCCAACGCCTGGCTCGGGCTACCGCGCGGAGTGACGACGTGGCCGCGCTCGGGCAGTTGCTGCTGGCCGCCACTGCAGCCCCGATGGCGGAGACCCGCCATCCCTGCTGCAGGTCCGCCAGCGGCCGACGTGGACGTGCAGCTGGCGCGGCGCGAACCCGCGCTCTTGGCTGCAGGTCAGCCTGACGGGTTGGGCCTGCTGCCGAATCGACGTCGAATCGACGCGGTGCCCCCGTGAACCTGCCTCTGCCGCCGGCGGGGCGACCTCAGGCCGAGGCGGCGCCGGAGCGCTCGGCGACGGCGCGGGCGGCTTCGCGCAGGAGCGAGCGGTCCCCGGCGTCCCAGGTCTGGTGCATGGTCACCTCGTAGAGCCGCCACTCGCCCTCCACCCGGTGGGCGACGTTCTCGTACCAGCCGCCGATGAGGTAGAAGCGGTGCGTGTCCATCCAGTGCTGGGCCTGCACGTAGGCCCGGTAGCTGGCCACCTCGCCGTCGACCGTGATGCGGTGGTTCCCGATGATGTGCTGGGTCGTGGTGAAGCCGTCGATCGTGCCGCTGACGGTCGCCACCCATTCGGTCGCCGGGAGGGGGCCCGACGGGGCCGGCGTGTGGGTGAAGCTCGAGAAGTCGACCACCACGTGCTCGGCGAACACCGCCTGCAGCGCCGGCCAGTTCCGTTGGTCGATAGCCTCGGCGTAGCGCAGCGACAGGTCGTGGACTGCGTGCCAGTCGAGCAGGTCATCCAGGGTGCGCACGGGACCACCCTAGGCCGCCTGGGCCCGTGCCTGACCGCTGTCGCAGTCGAGCTCGAGGTCGCGGTAGGTTCCCGGCGCATGGACCTCGATCACGCCACGATCCCCGAGCTGGTGGCCTGGTCGTGCCAGCGCTTCGCCTCGTCGGACGCTGTGCTCGACACGCAGGCGGGCGGGCGCACCCTCACCTACGCCGAGCTCGGCGAGGCCATTGACGTCACGGCGGCGGCCCTGGTGGCCAGCGGCCTCGAACCGGGCGACCCGGTCGCGCTCTGGGCCCCGAACACCTGGGAGTGGGTCGTCGCCGCCCTCGCCATCCAACGGGCCGGGTGCGTGCTCGTGCCCGTCAACACCCGCTTCCGAGGCCGCGAGGCGGCCTACGTGCTGCGCAAGTCCCGCGCTCGCCTGCTCTTCACCGTCACCGGTTTCCTCGGCGTCGACTACGTGGCGCTGCTGCGCGAGGCGGGCGAGGAGCTGGCCGAGCTCGACGAGGTCGTCGTGCTGCGAGGCGATGTCCCTGAGGGTTGCACGAGCTGCGAGGACCTGTTGGCCCGGGTGACCGGGGAGGCTCTCGACGAGGGGGCCGAGGTGCGCCGCCGCTCCGCCGCCGTGACGCCCGAGGACACCTCGGTCATCATGTTCACCTCGGGCACGACGGGCATGCCCAAGGGGGCGATGATCCGCGGTGGGGCGATCCTGCGGGGCTTCCAATGGTACGCCACCTTCGCTGGCGTGCGAGAAGGCGACCGCTACCTCGTCGTGAACCCGTTCTTCCACGCCTTCGGCTTCAACGGGGGCATCATCCCCTGCCTGATGAAGGGCGCCACCGTCCTGCCCCTCGCCGTGTGGGAGGTCGACAAGGCGCTCCAGAAGATCCGGGACGAGCGGATCACCGTCTTCCCCGGCCCGCCGGCGCTGTACCAGGGGATGCTCAACCACGCCCGCCTCGAGGACTACGACATCTCCTCGCTGCGCAGCTGCGTGACGGGCGCGGCGACGATCCCCGAGGAGATGGTCGTCCAGATGAAGCAACGCCTCGGCTTCGAGACGGTCATCACCGCCTACGGGATGACCGAGACCTCGGGCATCGCCACGATCTGCCGCCCCGAGGACGACCCGGTGACCATCGCCACCACCTCGGGGCGGGCCATACCCGGCGTGGAGCTGCGCGTCGTCGACGGTGAGGGCGCCGACCTCGGCCCCGGCCAGCCCGGCGAGCTGCTCGTGCGCGGCTACCAGATCATGGCCGGCTACCTCGACGACCCCGAGCAGACGGCCGAGGCAATCGACGCCAACGGCTGGTTGCACACCGGCGACGTGGCCGTCATGGACGAGCGCGGCTACATCGACATCACCGACCGCAAGAAGGACATGTTCATCGTCGGCGGCTTCAACGCCTACCCGGCCGAGATCGAGCGGATGATGATCGAGCACCCCAACATCGGGCAGGTCTCGGTGGTGGGCGTGCCCGACGAGCGGCTCGGGGAGGTAGGGGCGGCGTTCGTCGTGCCCGCGCCCGGGGAGGCGCCCGACCCGGCCGAGCTCATCGCCTGGTGCCGGGAGCACATGGCCAACTACAAGGTCCCCCGCACCGTTTGGCTGGTCGACTCCCTTCCCCTCAACCCCTCGGGCAAGGTGCTCAAGTACGAGCTGCGCGAGCGCGCCGTCGAGCTCGTCGCCACCCCCGTCCCCGGCGGGTGAGCCCGGGGCGCTGTTCGCACACGGCCCAGTCCTCGGCCATCATGGAGATGACGAACCCGTCAACTCTGTGAAGCGCCGCGCCCCCCGAGGGGGCGGGGACGAGGAGGGCACATGAAGTTCGGCATCTTCTACGAGCTCCAGCTGCCGCGGCCGTGGGGCCCCGACTCCGAGTACGAGCTCTTCACGAACGCGCTCGAGCAGATCGAGCTCGCTGACAAGCTCGGCTTCGACTACGCCTGGGAGGTGGAGCACCACTTCCTCGAGGAGTACAGCCACTCGTCCGCCCCCGAGGTGTTCCTCGCCGCCGCCTCCCAGCGCACGAAGAACATCCGCCTCGGCCACGGCATCGTGCAGCTCACCACCAACCACCCCGCCCGCGTCGTCGAGCGCGTCTCCACCCTCGACCTCGTGTCCGGGGGCCGGGTCGAGCTCGGCCTCGGCGAAGGCTCCTCGGTCACCGAGCTGCACCCCTTCGACCGCCGCTTCCGCGACAAGCGCGCCGTCTGGGAGGACGCCGTGAAGGCGACCCTGCCCATGTTCTGGGAGGAGGGCTGGGAGTACCACGGTGAGTGGTTCGACTTCCCCCTGCGCAACGTCATCCCCAAGCCCCGCCAGAAGCCGCACCCCCCGCTGTGGGTGGCGTGCAGCCAGATGGAGACCATCGAGATGGCGGCCAGCCGGGGCATGGGCGCCCTCGGCTTCCAGTTCGTGTCGCCCGAGGCCGCCCACGCCTGGGTGAACGCCTACTACAACGCCTTCACCAAGCGGCTCGACAAGCTGGCCGACTACGCCACCAACCCCAACATCGCCGTGGTCTCGCCCTTCATGTGCGCGCCCACCGAAGAGGAGGCCGTGGCCCGAGCCGAGGGGTCCACCTTCTTCACGTTCGCGCTGCTCTTCTACAACACCCACGGCCCCGTCGAGCCGGGCACGGTGAACCTGTGGGACGAGTACCTGCAGTGGAAGGAGACCGATGCCGGCCGCAAGGCGCGCCGCGCCCGGGGCCTCATCGGCACTCCCGAGCAGCTGCGGGACAAGCTCCGCAAGTTCGAGGAGTCCAACATCGACCAGGTGATCCTGCTCAACCAGGCGGGCAAGAACCGCCACGAGGACATCATGGGCTCCCTCGAGCTGTTCGCCTCGGAGGTCATGGGCGAGTTCCACGAGCGGCACCACCGCCAGGAAGCGTGGAAGGCTGAGGTGCTCGCCGGGGCATAGGCGCTCGACGAGGTCGACACCTCGCCGTACACGATCATCAGCAACCAGACGCCGAAGGACAAGCTGACCCAGCTGGGCCTCGACCCCGAGGCCGTCGCCGCCGCCAACGCCGGGGTCGACTGACAGGGCCGCGGCGGCCCGGAGCCGCCGGCCGAACGGCGCTGAGGACGTGACCCTCGCCACCCGGTGGCGGGGGGCGCTTCGCGTTCTCCCTGGTCAGAACGGGGCGACCGGTGGTAGCGTGCTGTCGGCGGGTGGAGGCCGCACGTTCGTGACGCGCCTATGCCCCGACTTGTCAGCCGCCTCCTTCGCTTCGGTGGCCCCTGCGCGCTGCTGACCGCAGTGGCGCTGACCGGGGCGGCGCGCGCGCAGGACAGCAGCTCGCCGGCCAGCGACGCCAGTGGCCTCGAGGCCGAGCGCGCCCGGGTCAAGGCCGAGCAGGTCCGGGTGGCCGGGCAGGTCGACTTCCTGGTGGCGAGCGAGGCGGAGGTGGCCGCCGCCCTCGCCGTGCTCGACCGCGCCGTTCTCGACCAGCAGGCCGCGGTGGTGGCCGCCAGCCAGGCGGTGGCCGCAGCTCGCGCCCAGCTCACCGAGGCCCGCCGACTCGAGGGCCTGGCCACGCTCGAGGTGCTGCGCGCCGAGGTCACGCTGCGTGACCTGGCCCTCGCCGCCTACGTGCGGCCCCCGGGCGAGGCGCTGATCCCCGCCATCGCCATGGGTACGGTGGAGGAGGCCCCCGTGCGCCGGGTCTACGCCGAGGTCCGTGCCCGCCAACTGCAGCACGCCGTGGACGCCCTCGAGGCCACCCGGGGCGAGCTGGCCCACCGCCGCCGCGGCCTCGAGGTGGCCGAGCAGGCGGCGGCCACCGCCGAGGCCGACGCTGTGGCCCGCCTCACCGAGCTCGAGTCCGCCCGCCGGGCACAGGCCGAGGCCGCCCGTCAGGTCGAGGAGCGCCTGGAGCGGGCGCTGTCCGAGTCCTCCGCCCTCGTCGCCCTCGACGCCGAGCTGGCCGCCGAGCTCGAGCGGCGCCAGGCCGAGCTGCTCCTCGCCGCCGCCGAGGCCCGCCGAGTGGCGGACGAGGCGGCTGCCGCTGCGGCCCAGGCCCAGGCGCCCCCGCCCGTGGAGGTCCTCGGCGACCAGGCCGGCGGTGACGCCCCGCCGCCCTCGCCGGTCCTGCCACCGCCCACGACGGCCCCGCCGGCGCCGCCCCGGCCGGCTCCCGTCCCCGTGCAGACGACCTGGGTGTGGGGCATCGAGGTCGCCGTCGAGATCGCCGCCCCGCTCCAGGCCCTCCTCGAAGCGGCCTACGCCGACAGGCTCGAGCTCACCGGCT
>WHTX01000265.1 GCA_009377505.1 Acidimicrobiia bacterium | reverse complement strand
GTCGTCCGTGACCCGGTGTGAGGCGGCGCCGGCGCGGCGTGAGCGGCGCGGCGCGCGACGTGCCCCGCGGTGGGGGGCGGGTTGGCGGTCACGAGTCCTCCAGGAGCGGCTCGAAGATCAACAGGCCCAGTGCGGTGTAGGTCACGGCGAAGACGCCCAGCAGCCCGCACCACCTCCAGCCCTCGGCGAGGGAAACAGGTTGGCGGAGGGCCGCCTCGAACGCCCTCGTCGCACCGATCATGACCGGCGCGACGGCGGGAAGGAAAAGCAAGGGCAGCAGGGTCTCGCGAGCCCGCGCCCCCGAGGCCAACGCCCCGTAGATGATGCCCGGCGCTACGAGACTGGCCGTGGCCAGCACGGATGCCACGAGGAGGAGGGCCAGCCCGCCAGTGAGGCTCACGCCGTAGAGGAGGCTGACGCCGAAGGCGAGCACCACCTCGAGCCCGCCGAGCACGGCGGCGGCGGCGATCGCCTTGCCGAGGAACAGCGCCGCGGGGTCGAGACCGGCCACCCGCAGCGCGTCGCGGCCCCCGTCCGCGCTCTCCACGGCGAAGGCGCGCTGCACGACGAGCAGGGAGGACAACAGGACGGCGATCCAGTACAGGCCGGGGGCCGCCCGGCGCAGGAAGCCCCGGTCGGGGTCGAGGGCGATGCCGAAGAGCAGCAGCACGACGAGGGCGAAGGGGACCACCTGGTTGAGCACGATGCGGCTGCGCAGCTCGACCCGGAGGTCCTTGCCGGCGATGAGAGCGACCTCACGCCACATCGGAGGCCGTCCTGCGCAGCGGGGCCGCGGCTTCGGACGGGGAGGGAGCGGGCGCCGCCACGGCGTCGTCGGCCACCACCACCCCACCCGCGAGGCACACCACCCGTCGAGCCAGTGCGCCTGAGCGCTCGAGCTCGTGGCTGGCGACGAGGACCGTGGCCCCGGCGGCCGCGGCCTCGAGGACCAGGGCGTCGAGCTCGTCACGCGCGGCGGCGTCGAGGCCGGCGTGGGGCTCGTCGAGGAGCCACAGCTCCGGCCGCCGGGCGACGAGCACCGCGAGGGCTACCCGCCGGCGCTGCCCGGCCGACAGGTGCAGCGCCTCGACGTCGCGTAACCGGCCGGGCACGGCGAGGCGGTCGAGGGCGGCCTCGGCGTCCTCCGGCGTGGCACCAGCGGCCCGCGCCCAGAAGCGGGCGTTCTCGGCCACGGTGAGGTCGTCGTAGAGGGCGTTGGCGTGGCCGAGGTAGCCCACCCGCCGCCGCAGGCGGCGACGGGAACGGGGCAGGGCGTGGCCGAGTACCGAGGCCGTCCCCGACACGGGGGCCAGGAGCCCGCTGCACAGCCGCAGCAGGGACGTCTTGCCGGCGCCGTTCGGGCCGGACAGCAGCACGATCTCCGAGCGCCCCACGTCGAGATCGACACCGGCCAGGACGGGGAAGCGGCCGAGGACCGAGACCACGCCGCGGAGAGCGATCACGGGCTCCATGGGTCAGCGCAGATCGTACTCCAGGCCGCCGCGCTGCCCGGGGTCGCGCCGCGGCACCGTCGGGAGACGCCAGTACCCTCGACGCCGAGGGAAACCTGTGATCGACACCGAAGAGCCACCCATCGCCGCGGAGCAGGCCCCCGACAGCTCGTCGCGCTCACGCTCGCTCGGGAGCAGCGTCGCCGCGGCGCTCAACGTCCTGGGCCGCGTGCTCATCGGGTCCGGCGTGCTCGTGCTCCTGTTCGTCGTCTACCAGCTCTGGGGCACCAACCTCCAGGAACGGCGCTCCCAGTCGGCGGCGAAGGCCGACTTCACCGAGCAACTCGCCCAGGTGGACGCGTTCGACGACGCCCTCCTCGAGTCCCTGCGGAACCCGCCGCCCTCCTCACCCACCGCCACCACGGCACCGCCCCTGCCGACCGAGCTGGTCAGCCTGCTGACCCCCCAGCCCGGCGAGCCGATGGCCCTCATCCGCATCCCCAAGATCGGCGTGGAGAAGGTCGTCGTGCAGGGCGTCTCCACCGACGACCTCAAGAAGGGGCCGGGCCACTACGACGAGAGCCCCCTCCCCGGCCAGGCGGGCAACGCCGCCATCGCCGGGCACCGCACCACCTACGGGGCGCCCTTCCACAACCTCGACCAGCTCGTGGCCGGCGACGAGATCGCGGTGACCACGGTGCTGGGCACGGCCACCTACCGGGTGAGCCAGGAGCCCTTCGTGGTGACGCCCGACCAGGTCGAGGTGCTCGACGAGTTCGGCGACAACCGGCTGACCCTCACCTCCTGCCATCCCAAGTACAGCGCCCGCGAGCGGCTCATCGTGACCGCCGTGCTCGTGGGCGAGCCCTTCGGGGCGCTGCCCGAGGGCGCGGCGCCCGTGCAGGTCGAGACCGTGGTGACCACGCCCGACGGGCTGCCGGCGACGACCGTGCCCTCGACGACGGTCGCGCCCACCACCGAGGCGCCGCCCACGACCGAGTCCACCACCACCACCACCACGGCTGCCGCCGCCCCCCGTGCCGACCTCGACCAGGGCCTGGGCGGCGACAGCACGGCCTGGCCAGCCGTCATCGGCTGGGGCCTGGTGAGCGCCCTCGTCGGCGCGCTGGCCTGGGTGGCGGCACGGTGGTGGTCGCGTCGGGGCGAGGGCCGCGCCCGGCTGCGCCGGTGGTCCGTGTACGCCGTGGCCAGCCCGTTCTTCCTGGTCGTGCTATACATGTGCTTCGAGAACGTCGACCGGTTGCTCCCCGCCTACTGACCGCCGCGCAGTACGATCGGGCCATCCTCCGGTCAGGCCGTCGCCGGCGACGTCGCCCACTCTCCGTGCTCGTCTCCGTTCTTTCTGCGGCGGCGTTGGTGGGCGGCTGCGCTGACTCCAGCGCCGACGAGGCCGTGGTCGCCACGTCCACGTCTGCGCCCACCACCGAGACGTCCGCCCCGCCGGCCACGATCCCCGGGGCGCCCAAGACCGCCACCGGGGCGGCGGGAGGCGGCAGCGACGAGCGCATCGGCCCTCCCGGCGACGGCCAGCCCGCCTTCGACCCCCTCGTCGAGGGACAGTGCTTCAACGAGGTGGTGGACGACGCCGCCGGCGCGGTGCACCGCATGGTCGAGGCACCCTGCGAAGGCGCCCACGACGCCGAGGTCTTCGCCCGCCACGCGCTCCCCTATCCGCCCGAGGCGCCCTTCCCCGGAGAGCGGGCGGTCCAAGGCGAGGCGTACGAGGCCTGCCTGGCGCAGTTCGCGCCGTACGTGGGCTCGGAGTACGCCGTGTCGGAGCTGCGCGTTGCCGTGCTCCGCCCGGTGGCCTCGACCTGGTCGGCCGGGGACCGCATGGTCATGTGCTCGGTCTACGACGGCGACCTCGTGCCCCTCGTGGGCACCGCCTGGAACACCGTCGCTGAGCGGGAGCCCGACGGGCGGGCCGATCAGCGGGGGCCGGGCGGACGGTGACCTCAGCCGAGGACGACGAGGACGTCACCCTCCTGCACCTGGTCCTCGGGCTTGACCCGCACCTCGACGACGGTGCCGCCGCTCGGGGCGGGGACGGGGATCTCCATCTTCATGGACTCGAGGATCACCAGTTCGTCGCCCTCGGCGACGGTCGCGCCGACCTCCGCATGCACCTGCCAGACGTTGGCGGCGATCTCCGCGCGGACCTCGGCCATGTGACATCCCCTCATCGACGGCTCCGAACGAGCACGGGAGCGTACCAAACTGACGCGCGGCACCCCCACTGGTCCCCGAGGGAGGTCGCCGGGCCCGATAGCGTCTCGTCGTGCCTGCCTACGGGACGCTGGTCTGGGCCGTGGTGGCGATCGTCGTGGGCGCGGCGGTGGGCCGTCTCGTCCGCGTCGCGAGCGCCCGCGGGCGACGCCCCGCCTCGGTGCGCTGGTGGGGGCTCTTCCCGGCCGGCCTTGCCCTGCGGGCCCTGGTCGAGGTGGTGGACCTGCCCGGGGGCGTCGTCCTGCTCCTCGCCTCCTACGCCCTCCTCCTGGTCGGGCTGTGGCGCAACCTGGCGTGGACGGGGACGCCGATCGTCGCCCTCGGTCTCGCGGCCTGCGCGCTCGTCGTGTCGGTCGACGGCGGCACGTCCGTGTCTGCCGACGCCCTCGAGGCAGTGGGCCACCGTGACCGGGCGGGGGCGGGAGGCAGCCTGGCGGGCGAGCGGCACCTCGAGCAGGAGCGAGACCGCCTGGCCGTCCTCGGCGACGTCGTCCCCGTGCCCCTGACCGGCCACGTCACCAGCTTCGGTGAGTTGGTAGCCCTCGTCGGGCTCGCCGATGTGGCCTTCAACGCGGCGTCCCGCCGCCCGGCCCGCCGGACGACGGGCCCGACCACGGATGGCCCGACGACCGGCGGCCCGGCCGCCGACCCCTCGCCGGCGGACTCGGGCCCTGCAGCGGTGGGCGCCCCCCGATGAACGACAGGAGTGGCCCGGGGCCGCGGCCCGACCCCATCCTGGAACGCCGGGCGAGGATCTCCCGCCTTGTGACGCTCGGCCAGCGCATCGGGTACTCGGCCCTCGGCGTGGCCATGGTGCTGTTCGTGGTCGGCTTCGTGGTCGGCTTCACGAGCGCGCTGACTACGGCCGTGCTCGTGCTCCTGGTCGTCGCCTGCTTCGTGCTCCCCCCCGCCATGGTGTTCGGGTACGGCGTGCGGGCCGCCGACCGCCACGACGCCGAAGAGCGCGCCCGGGAAGGGGTGCGCCGCCGCCCGGGCTAGTGGTCCTACCTGGTGGTCCTGCCTGGGACCAGAGCGGTGCAAGTTGAGGGCGGTGACTCTGGCGCGACAGCCCGCTGCCTCGGACAGGACATGTGCCCTCGCGGTCCTTAGCAATTGCTCCGGTGACGAAATGGCGCGGGCGGGCGCGCTGGCACGGAGGGCAGCCCGAAGCGCGCCGGCCCGCGGCCCCTGCATCCCCCCAGGCACGCCGTCCCCGCACGGGCAATTCATCACCGGGACAATGCCCAGGACCGGGGCCCGAGCACCCACCCCGCTTCGAGGAGGCTCCACCGGGCACCGACGAACTCGAACCAACGAGCAGACCCACGACCGCCGTGGTCATGGCACTAGGGTCGGAGCGGTCGCCGGCCCGCTCGGGCCTGCTCGTCTCGTTCCCGGAGGTCCGTTGGCCCCACGTCTGCCGGCTGCCGTGAGGCGACGACAGCTGCTCGACGTGGCCATCGGCGTGTTCTCGCACCGGGGTTTCCACAGCACGTCGATGACCGACGTCGCCGAGGCCGCAGGGGTGACCAAGCCCGTCCTCTACCAGCACTTCTCCTCGAAGCGGGCGCTGTACCTCGAGGTGCTCGGCGACGTGGGGCTCCGCCTGCGCCAGGCCATCGAGAAGGCCACGACCGACGCGCCCGGGCCCCGGGAGCAGGTCGAGCGGGGGCTCGACGCCTTCTTCGCCTTCGTCGCCGAAGAGCAGGAGGCCTTCACGCTGCTCTTCGGGAGCGGCACCCGCCGCGACGAGGAGTTCGCCGCCTTCGCCGCCCAGGTGGAGCGCTCCATCGCCCAGTCCGTCGCCGGCCTGTTGGAGGTCTCGGGCCTCGGGGACGCCGAACGTGAGCTGTTGGCCTTCGCCATCGTGGGCTTGGCGGAGGGTTCGGCGCGCCACTGGATCGCCAGCGGCCTCGTGCCGCCGGTGGGCGAGCTGGCCGGCCTCGTGGGCCGGGTGGCGTGGGCGGGCCTGCGGGGCCTCTCCGCAGCAGATCCGGGCTAGTGCCCTGGCAGGCTGGACACTAGAACTGCGCCGTGATCGACTTCTCCCTGACGCCGGAGCTGGCGGAGCTCAAGGACCGCACGGCGGCCTTTGTCCGCGATGTGGTCATGGCCTACGAGGCCGACCCGCGCCAGAACCCCCACGGCCCGACCGACGAGCTGCGCTCGGACCTCGTGGCCCGGGCGGCCGAGGCTGGCCTGCTCTCCCCCCACCTGCCGAGCGAGTGGGGCGGGCTCGGCCTCCCCCACGTGGGCAAGGCCATCGTGTTCGAGGAGGCCGGCTACTCGCCCCTCGGCCCTGTCGCCCTGGCCATCGCCGCGCCCGACGAGGGCAACGGCCACCTACTCGAGCGTGTGGCCGACGCCGACCAGAAGGAGCGCTACCTACGGCCCCTGGCCCTTGGCCAGGTCCGCTCCGCATTCGCCATGACCGAACCCGACGGGGGCGCGGGCTCGGACCCCTCGATGCTGCGGACCGAGGCCCGCGAGACCAGCGACGGCTGGGCCATAAACGGGCGCAAATGGCTGATCAGCGGGGCCGAGGGTGCGGCCTACTTCATGATCATGGCCCGCACGTTCGACACGGCCGGCGCCGACCAGGGGGCGACGATCTTCTTGGCTGACGCCGGCTCCCCCGGCCTCGAGGTGGGCGAGCTGCTCGACACGATGGACTCGAACCTGGTGGCCGGGCACTCCGTCGTCGACTTCCGCGACCTCTACGTCCGGCGCCACCAGGTGCTCGGCGCCGTGGGCCAAGGGTTCCGCAACGCCCAGGTGCGCCTGGCCCCCGCCCGGCTCACCCACTGCATGCGCTGGCTCGGCGCCGCCCGGCGCTGCCACGACGAGGCCGTCGCCTACGCCCGGGAACGACAGGCCTTCGGCAAGCCCATCGGCGAGCACGAAGGGGTCGGCTTCCAGCTCGCCGACAACCTCGTCGACCTCCACCTCTGCCGCCTCGCCATCTGGCAGTGCGCCTGGGTCCTCGACCAGGGCGGCGACGCCCGCGTGGAGTCCTCCGTGGCCAAGCTCCACTGCTCCGAGGCGCTGGGGCGGGTGGTCGACCGCTCCCTGCAGGTGCTGGGCGGGCTCGGCATCACCAGCCGTACGGCCGTGCGGCGCACCTACGAGGACATCCGCGCCTTCCGCATCTACGACGGCCCCTCCGAGGTGCACCGCTGGTCGATCGCCCGCAGCATCCTCAAGGGCTGAACCGTCGGCCCAAGGGCGACGAGCGCCAGGGGCCGCGGTCAGCGCAGGGCGGCGCTCACGGCGGCGGCGTAGCAGGCCCCGCCGCCGCCCTGGAGGTGCACCCCGTCCTCGGCGAAGCTGCCGGGCGGGCAGGCCTGGGACGACTGGTGCCAGTCCACGAGGCGAGCGTTGGGGTAGCGGGGCACCACTTCGCCGAGGCTCCAGTTCACCTGTTCCTCCCAGCGCCGCGGGACGCGCACGTTGACGAAGACGACCCGCGTCGCCGGGCCGAGGGCAGCCATGACCTCGTCCACCTGGCCGCCGTGGAACTGGCCGTTGTTGCCGAGGTGCACGACCACGGCGTCGGCCACGCCGCCAGCGGCGCGCCAGGCATGGAGGGCCGCCACGCCCTCGTCGACCTGGCGTGAGACGGTGGCGTCCACGGCGATCCCGGCGACGGCCCCCTCGAGCGCGGCCGCCGCGCTCAGCATCACCGAGTCCCCGAGGGCGAACACCGTGGCCCTGGGGGGTGCCGGGGGCACGGTCTGGGGAGTGGTGGCGGGCGGGGCGACCGTCGCCGAGGTGGCCGGCGCGACCTGGACGGACGACGTCACGGGGGCGAGCGTCGCGCTCGGCGCGCCACCTCCCGGCGCGCCGCCTCCCGGCGCGCCGCCTCCCGGCGCGGCGTCGACCGCCGGCTCCGGGGTGAGGGTGGCGAGCGTCGTCGTCGCCGGCTCGTGGGGCGGCTGGCGCGCGGCCTCGCCT
>WHTX01000006.1 GCA_009377505.1 Acidimicrobiia bacterium | reverse complement strand
ATGAACACGAAGGCCGAGATCGAGCAGTCCTTCGAGGACTACCGCGCCACCCAGTTCGGCGGGTGGCCGTGGCCCGACGAGGCACCGGACCACGGCCGCGAGCGGGGGCGCTTCGCCCGCCATGTCGACGGTCGCGTCGAGGAGCGCGAGCCCGTCCGCCGCTGAGCGGCTCGGCGGACCACCGCATCCCGCGCCTCAGCGGGCAAGCAGGCGGACGAGCAGCTCGCGGGTGGCGGCGCGCTGGTCGCGGCTGCCGAACTCGGAGGCGGCGAAGGTGGTGACGCCGAGGTCGGCGAAGGCCAGGATGCGCTCGCCCACCGTGTCGGCGTCGCCGATGATGGCGATCTCGCCGGGCCCGTCGTAGCCCTCCCGGTCGAGCATGGCCCGGTAGGACGGCAGGGTGCCGTACATCGAGAAGCTGCGATTGGCCCGCTCGAGCGTGGCGGCGGGGTCGTCGGTCACGCACACGGGCACGCCCGCCACCACCTCGGGCGCGGGCCGGCCGGCGGCGTCGGCCGCGGCGGTGATGGTGGGCACGGTGAGGTCGCGCAGCGTGTTCGGCCCCGTCATCCAGGTGATGGTGCCGTCGGCCACCGAGCCGGTCAGCTTCAAGAGCTGGGGCCCGAGCGCCGACACCAGCACCTTGGGCGTCGGCGCGTCGGGCACGGACAGGTCGCCCTTGGCCGTGATGGTCTCGCCCTGGTAGCGCGGCTTCTGGCCGAGGGACTCCTGCAGGGCGACCAGGTATTCGTGCAGGTGGCGGATGGGCCGGTCGAAGGAGATGCCCCAGCTGCCCTCCACCACCGGCTTGTGCGAGGGGCCCACGCCGAGCGCCAGGCGGCCGCCGACGAGGAGGTTGGTGGTCAACGCCTGCTGGGCCAGGACCATCGGGTGGCGGGGGTAGGTGGGGACGACGGCCGTGGCCAGGCGCAGACCAGGCACGCGGGGGCCGACCGCGCCGATCACCGTCAGGGTGTCCATGCCGAAGGCCTGGGGGATCCAGTAGCTGGCGAAGCCGTCGCTGGCGGCCGACTCCAGGCTCTTGGTGATCCCCTCCACGGTGTCGATGAAGCCGAACTGCCCGATCTCCATGGTCCCTCCCAGGCACGACGCCGCACCTCGACTGTCGCGCGGGGCAGAACCTCCACCACCGGGGTGCCCGCCGTCAACCGGGGGCGCTACCGGCTTGGGAGTGCTTCGAGGAATCGGGCCATGACGGGCGCTGCGTCCCGGCCCCCCACCCCTCCGCCCTCGAGGAGCACGGCGGCGCCCAGGTCGCCGACGGCGGCGATGAACCAGGCGTGGGTGGGCAGGGGGTCGCCCTCGCCGAACTCGGCCGTGCCCGACTTGCCGATGACCTCGAGCCCGGCCACGTCGGCCGCCGTGCCGCTGCCCTGGGTCACGACCCGCCGCATGAGCGTGCGCAGCCGCTCGGCCGCGGCGGGCTCGAGGGGCCGGGTGACCTGCTCGTCGGCCCGCTCGACCAGCAGCACGGGGCTGCGCCAGGTCCCAGTGGCGACCGCGGCGGCCACCGTGGCCAGGTGCAAGGGGCTCGCCTCGACGGCAGCCTGGCCGATGGCCGAGGCCGCGGCCTCCACCTCGCCCTGTGGCGCCGGGAAGGAGGCGCCGGCGGTCGGCAGCCCGAGCGAGTAGTCGCTGCCGAAGCCGAACGTAGCCGCGGCGTCGCCCAGGGCGCCGGGCGGCAATGTGGCGGCCTGGCCGATCATCGCCGTGTTGCACGAGCCGGCGAAGGCGTCGGCGAAGGGCTCGGGCCCCGGCGCCCCGCCCTCGAAGTTGCCGAACTCGCGGCCGTCCACGACCAGGGTGCCGGGGCAGTCCACGATGGTGGCGGGGTCGAGGCCGGCGGCGAGCAGGGCGTAGGCGGTGACCACCTTGAACGTGGACCCCGGCGGGTACCTGCCGGCCACTGCCCGGTCGAAGTCCTCTTCGATGGGGCGGGAGACGGCGGCGCGCACCCCACCGGTGGCGCCGTCGACCGCCACCAGCGCGGCGGGGACGGCCACGCCGGCGAGCGCCGCCTCGGCCGCGGCCTGCACGGACGGGTCGAGGGTGGTCGGCAGCGGCCGGGAGAGCACGGCCGGCGGTGAGCCCACGACCTCGACCACCGCGCCCTTGGCGTCGACCAGCTCGACGTTGGTCTGGGGGCGGCCGGCGAGCTGCTCCTCGAAGGCGCCCTCGAGGCCGTCGAGGCCGACCAGGTCGCCCGCGCCGTAGGGCGGGCCGAGCTCGGCGAGCCGCTCTGCCGTCACCTCGCCGAAGCGGCCCAGCAGATGCCGGGCGAAGCCCGTCGTCGCGCTCTGGCGGGCGGTCCCCTCCCGGAACAGCAGCCCGGGCACGGGGTGGATGACGTCGCGCACCGCGTCGTAGCGATCGCGCCGGACCTCGACGATGGGCACGAAGTGGTCGGGCTGCACGCCGGGCGCGTCGAGAGCGGCGGCGAAGGCCGCGGGGTCGACGCCGAGGGTCTCGGCCAGGAGGGCGGCCACCGCGGCCCGGTCCTCGATGCGCCGGGGCTCGGCGCCGACCACGACCGTGGCGACCTCGCCGGTGAGGGGCTGGCCGTCGGCGCCGAGGATGGCCGCCCGCTCGGGCCAGGTCGTGGTGGCGCGGAAGGCCCCGCCTTCGGGGAACCGGGGGTGGAGCGCGGACGGCCCCCACTGCACGGCCCAGCCCTCCTCGCCGTCGACGAGGGGCAGGGACCCGTCCCAGCGGACGCTGCCTGCCTCGCTGAGCTGCACCTCCATGGTGAAGGCGGCGGTGGCTGTGCCGTTCTCGGCCTTGGTCACAACGCCGAGGGTGACGTGTGAGGCGGTCGGCTGCAGCTCGGCCACCGTGGCCAGGGGGTCGAGCCGGTCGAGGGCGGCGGGGTCGACGACGAGGTCGCGCAGGGCCGCCGCGTCACCCGCGCCCCAGGCGGTGGCGAACCGTCCGGCGACGACCTCGGGCCCGGGAAGGCCGTCCCGGCGGGCCCGCCACACCAGGAGGCCGGCGACCACCACCATCACGGCGAGGACGACGAGCACGGCCAACGGCCATGGGCGCAGGGGCCACGATCGGCGCCGCCATCGGCTGGGCGGATAGCTTCGGCGCTTCGCTGCGGGCACGGTGGGTGGCTCGTCCTCGCCGGCGGCCGCGGGTCGGGGGCCGTCCGTCGTCACCAAGCTAGGTGGTGGCCCCGACGCCCAGCGCGTTCTCGTCGGTGGGGGCGCCGCCCAGGTGAGGCAGTCCCGGCGAATCGCGGCTGGGCCAGCCGAGGGGTCTTGGACTACAACGGCGCCGTGACCGGCCGGCCGTCGATCCCCTCGGGCGCGACGTTGCGCCGGACGACCGACGAGCTCACCGCCGAGACGGTGCCGGCGGGGCTGCTGCGTGGCCACCGGGTCGCCGAGGGCGTGTGGGGGCTGCTGCGCGTCCGGGCCGGGTCGGTGCGCTTCGTGCTCGAGGACGGGCCGAGCGAGGGCGTCCTGCTCGCCGCGGGCGACGAGCAGGTGATCGAGCCTGGCCTGCCCCACCACGTCGAGCCGGCCCCCGACGCTCGCTTCGTCGTCGAGTTCTACCGCTGAGGGCCGCCCCCGCCCCGACGGTCAGCAGAGGGGACAGTGCCGTAGCGCTCGAGGAGGCGCCTGCCGATGGTGGCGAGCTCGTCGCGCACCTCGGGCGGGCCCAGCACCTCGAGGCCGGCGGCGTAACCGGCCAGCTCCATAGCCGGGTTGTGCGTGACCCCGAAGCCGATCTCGAGCGGGACGCGACCGTCCTCGGTGGCATCGCCGACGGTCAACCGGGTACCGAAGTGGCCGCGCAGCCAGCCGACGAAGGACGGGTCGGCGAGGGCGCTGACCGGCATCGCGCCGCGGCGCTCGTCCATCTCGGTCACCACGCCCCGCCAGGTCTCGGCGAGGTCGAACCCCGGGGGTCGGCGCACGGGGTCGTCGGTGGGCTCCACCGAGCGGACCCGCCACACCCGGAAGGTGCGCATACCGGCGTCGGTGCCGGCGACGAGGTACCACGTCGACTCCTTGGACACGAGGCCGAGCGGGTGCACGGTGCGGTCGCTCGTCGCGCCGCCGCGGTCGGTGTAGCCGAGCCGGACCTGGGTGCCCTGCACCACCGCCTGCTGCAGCGCCTCGAGGTGGGGAGGCGTGGGCGGGGCCGTGCCCCCCCAGTGCGCCGGGTCCAACACGATGGCCGCCGCCGCCTTCTCCGCCTCGGCGCGGAAGGTCTCGGGCAGCGCCTGCACCAGCTTTCGCAGCGCCGCCTTGGCCTCGGGCGTCACCGCGGAGGACGGCCCGGCCACGAGGAACAGGGTGCGGGCCTCGGCCGCGGTCAGCCCGCTCAGGTCGGTGCGCGCCCCGCCCACCAGGGACCACCCGCCGCCCCGCCCAGCCTGGGAGTACACGGGGATGCCGGCGATGGAGAGGGCCTCGAGGTCGCGCCGGGCGGTGCGGATGGACACCTCGAGCTCGTCGGCCACCTCCGCCGCCGTCACCCGGCCACGTGACTGGAGGAACAGCAACGTGGCCACGAGGCGGTCGGCGCGCATGCGGCCATCGTCCCAGAGAACATGGCCAGCCAGCGGCCAGTTCTCGACGCGAAGTCGCGGCGGCCGGAGCCCCGCCTCGTGCCGCAGACGCGCCCGGACGCTCGGCTCCGCCGTGCCAGGATCAGCCGGGTGAGCGCAGCGGCCGACCCCCGGGCCCCGTGGTGGCGACGCGCCGTCATCTACCAGGTGTACGTGCGCAGCTTCGCCGACGCCGACGGCGACGGGGTGGGCGACCTCGCCGGGATCCGCTCGCGCCTGGCTCACCTTCGCGACCTCGGCGTGGATGCCCTGTGGCTGACGCCCTTCTACCCCTCCCCCCAGGTCGACGGGGGCTACGACGTGGCCGACCACCGCGACGTCGACCCCCGCTTCGGCACCCTGGGGGACTTCGACGCCCTCCTCGCCGACGCCCACGGCCTCGGCCTCCGCCTCATCGTCGACCTCGTCCCCAACCACACCTCGAGCGAGCACCCCTGGTTCCGGGCCGCTCTGGCCGCGCCGCCCGGCAGCCCCGAGCGAGCCCGCTACCTCTTCCGAGACGGCCGAGGCCCGAGGGGCGACGAACCGCCCAACAACTGGCGCAGCCGGTTCGGGGGCGGCGCCTGGGCCAGGGTGACCGAGCCCGACGGCGCCCCCGGCCAGTGGTACCTGCACCTCTTCGCCCCTGAACAGCCCGACCTCGACTGGACGAACGGGGAGGTGCGGGGGGAGTACGAGTCGATCCTGCGCTTCTGGCTCGACCGTGGGGTCGACGGCTTCCGGGTCGACGTGGCCCACGCCCTGGCCAAGGACCCCGACCTCCCCGACATCCCTCCTGAGCGCCTGCGGCGCGGGCCGGCGGCGGAGGGCCACCCCCACTTCGACCGTGACGAGGTCCACGACGTGTACCGGGCGTGGCGGCGGCTGGCCGACGCCTACCCCGGTGAGCGCAGCTTCGTGGCCGAGGCGTGGCTGCAGAGCCCGCAGCGGCTCGCCCGCTACGTCCGCCCCGATGAGCTGCACACCGCCTTCAACTTCCATTTCCTGCTAGCCCCCTGGGCCGCCGGGGCGCTGCGACAGGCCATCGACGCGACGATCGGGTCGCTCGCCGGCACGGGCGCCCCGCCCACCTGGGTGCTCTCGAACCACGACGTGACCCGCCACGTCACCCGGTACGGGGGAGGCGCCCTCGGCGCGCGCCGGGCACGGGCGGCGGCGCTGCTCATGCTCGCCCTGCCCGGTGGCGCCTACGTATACCAGGGCGAGGAGCTCGGCCTCCACGAGGTCGAGGACCTGGCGGACGAGGTGCGACAGGACCCGACGTTCGCGCGTACGGAAGGCGCCGACCCGGGCAGGGACGGCTGCCGGGTGCCCCTGCCCTGGTCGGGCGAGGAGCCGTCGTACGGATTCGGGCCCTCGGCGGCGTCCTGGCTGCCCCAGCCCGGGAGCTGGCGGGAGCTCGCCGCCGCGCGCCAGGCGGCGCGCCCGGCGTCGATGCTCAGCCTCTACCGGGCGGCCTTGCGCCTGCGGCGCGAGCTGGTGGCGCCGGCCGACGAGGCCGTGCGCTGGCTCGACGCCGGCGACGGGGTGCTGGCTTTCCGTCGGGGGCCGAGCTTCGCCTGCGTCGTCAACGTGGCGGACGAGCCCGCGGCCCTGCCGGCGGAGCTGCTCGGGGCCAGCGTGGTCCTGGCCAGCGACGCCCTCGCCGTCGACGGCTCGCTGCCCGCGGCCACAGCCGTGTGGTTGGCCGTCGAGGCGTCCTGAGCCCGAGCGGGTCAGCTGGCCCGCACGAGCCGGACGAGGGGGATCTCCCGCTCGGTGCCGGCCTGGTACTCGGCGAACATGGGGTAGGCGGCCACGAGGTGGGGCCACACCGCTGCCCGCTCCTCGGCGGTGAGCGTGTCGGCTCGGGCCTCGTAGACGTCGGCCCCCACGCGGACGTGGACACGGGGCTCGGCCAGGAGGTTGAGGTACCAGGACGGGTGGGCGCTGTCCCCGCCCTTCGACCCGACGAGGAGGCGTTGCCCGTCGTGGTCGACGTACAGCAACGGGTTGCGGCGCACCCGGCCCGACCGTCGGCCGGTGGTGTAGAGGATGAGGATGGGACGGGGCCCGTCCCATCCGTCGTCCCCACCGTCGCTGGCGATGTAGCGGCGGGTGTGCTCGGCGGCCCACCCGACCTCGTTGTCGAGGGCCGCTTCGTCGAGCGCGTGCACCCGCTCGGCCGCACTGGGGGCCGGGGGCTCCTTGCGCAGGCGGCGGGTCCAGTCGCCGAGCCCGCCGGGCCCCTTCCCGGGGCCGGCCACCTCAGGCACCTCTCGCGGGCGACGGCGCCCCGCCAGCGGGGCGGGAACGACGGGTCATGGGCTCGTGCACGGCTCAGCTCCCCTTGGCGACGTGACGACCTGGACGTTAGCCCCAGCTGGCGATGTGTCGAGAGGGGCAGGGGGGGTGGCGCCGGGCCCGGGGACGGCCGTGCTACGTTCCCCGTGCTCTTCGTGACGAGGGGCACAGCGAACACCACTCGGGGAGAAATGATGAAGCGAACACGTGTCGCGCGCCTCGGCGCGGGCCTGCTGGCCGCGTCCCTGGTCGCAGGGGCCTGCGGGAGCGACGACGGCGGGCAGGCGGCGACCGGCAACACCATCGACAGCGAGGTCAAGGACGCCCTCAGCGGCAGCGCCACGACCGCAGCCACGACAGCCACGACGGCCGAGGTGCCCACCTCGATGGAGGAGTGGGAGGCCCTCTGGGCCGAGCAGCGGGCCGCCGTCGTGGCCCGGGCCGAGGCGGAGGGCTGGGGCAAGTCGGCGGACGGGAACACGGTGACGGGCCCCGCGGGCTTCACCATCGACCTGAGCGCCTGCCCGGCGGGCTGGTCCGACACCGAGGGGCTCACGGACACGACCATCAAGATCGGCCAGGCCATCGCCCAGTCGGGCACGTTCGCCGACTACGGCAACTTCGCCCGGGGCATCCAGACGATCTTCGACCACTACGCCAGCGAGGGGATGTTCACCGACTCCGAGGGCAAGGACCGCTCGGTCGACTACGTCACCAAGGACGACGGCTACGACTCAGCCCGCACCATCCCCGTCGTGGACGAGCTGCTCGACTCGGAGAAGGCGTTCGCCATCTGGACGCTGGGCTCGCCGAGCACGCTCAAGGTCTACGACAAGATCAACCAGCGCTGCGTCCCCCACCCCTTGGCCATGACCGCCCACCCGGCGTGGGGCGACCCTGTGCACCACCCGTGGACCACGGGGGCGCCGAACCCGGCTTACAGCACCGAAGCCGTGCTCTGGGGCGGGTTCATCGAGGACCGCATCGACTCCGAGTTCGGGGGCCAGGTCACGGTGGCGTCCCTCGTCATGAACAACGACTTCGGCAAGGTCTACGACCAGACCTTCAAGACCTACATCGAGGAGTCGGAGATCCTTCGGGGCAAGGTCGAGTACGTCACCGAGACCATCGAGGCGCAGGCGCCCACGGTGAAGGACCCGATGACGACCCTGGCGTCGAAGAACCCCGACATCTTCATCGCCATGGTGGCCGCCACCCCCTGCACACAGGCCATCATCGAGGCGGCCGAGAACGGCATGCAGCAGAACGTCAAGTACCTCTTCCAGCCCCAGACCTGCTCGGGCGTGTCCTTCATCGGCAAGGACAAGGTCGGCGGGGACGGGGCGGCCGGGGAGGGCTGGTGGATCGTCAGCCCCGGCTTCAAGGACTTCAAGGACGCCAACCTGGCCGAGGACCCCTTCGTCGCCTGGGGCCGGGGCCTCCTCGAGGAGCAGGGCATCGACCCCGACACCACGAGCAAGCTCGGCGAGGGCTTCGGGCCCTACGGGTGGGTCATGGCCCAGTCGCTCATCATCGCCGGCCAGCTCGAGGGTGGCCTCACCCGCACGAACCTGATGCTCGCCCTGCGGAGTTTCGACATGACCGGGGCGCACCAGGTGCCGGGCATCCGGCTGCAGATGAACGGCAACGAGGACGGTTACCTCAACGAGGGGAGCCAGCTCCTGCAGTTCGACTCGGCAGGCCAGGAGTGGGTGCCGAAGGGCGAGGTGATCGATCTCAACGGCCGGTCCCAGAACTGCCAGTTCGACCAGGCAGCGGGCATCTGCGTCGCCTACTGAGGGATTGACCCCTCGGCCTGGCCGCGCCCCTGGCCGGCTCCTCCTACTGTGTAGCGGGGGGCAGGCCGGGGGCAGGGGGAGCACGATGAGGATCGCCATCACCGCCGGGGCAGGCGAGGCCTTGCCGCTCAGCAGCAGGGGCAGCGCCCGGTGACGCTGCGCCTCGAGGACCACGGCTTCTTGAGGGGCGAGACCCCCTTCCTGCGCGACCTCCCCGCCGAGGACTGCCTCCACGTCGCCTTCGTGCGCTCCACCGTGGCCCACGGGGAGCTACGAGGCGTCGAGCGGGCGTCGGCCCTCGACGCGCCCGGGGTCGTGGCCGTGCTCGCGGCGGCCGACCTGGGCATGCGGCCCTTCCGCCCCTTCGACGCTGTGCCCGAGCACTTCGCCCGCCACCCCCTGGCCACCGGTCGCGTCCGCTTCGTGGGCGAGCCCGTGGCCGTAGTGGTGGCCGAGACGGCGGCGCAGGCGGTGGACGCGGCCGAGGAGGTCGCCGTGCTCGTCGATGCGCTCCCCGCGGTCGTCGACGCCGACGCCGCCCTGGCTCCCGGGGCCCCGGCCCTGTTCGCCGACGCCCCCGGCAACGTCGTCATCCACTACGACCGGGGCCGGGTCGCTGACCTCTTCGAGACGGCCGCGCTCGTCGTCGAGGGCCGCTTCCCGAACCAGCGCCTGGCCTCGGCGCCCATGGAGCCCAGCGCCATCGTGGCCCGCCCGAGCGGCGAGGGGCTCGACGTGTGGGCGACCTGCCAGGGCGTGCACGTCGCCCGCCACGAGCTGGCCCCGCCCCTGGGCATGGACGAGGCCGACATCCGGGTGCGGGCCGCGGCCGTGGGCGGCGGGTTCGGGGGGAGGCACTCCATCCCCGTCGAGTTCGTGGTGGTGGCCGCGGCCGCTCGCCACCTCGGCCGGGCCCTGCGCTGGGACGAGACCCGCACCGAGAACCTCCTCACGATGGTGCACGGCCGCGCCCAGTGCCACGAGCTGGCCATGGGCTTCGACGACGACGGCCGCATCGTGGGGCTCCGGGTCCGGAACCTGGCCGACTGCGGGGCCTACCCGCACTTCGGGCCGCTGATGCCCTTCATGAGCCGCAAGCTGGCCTGTGGGCCCTACCGGGTGCCCCGGGTGGACTACGAGTGGCTCGCCTACGCCACCAACACCAACCCCATCGGCCCCTACCGGGGCGCGGGCCAGCCCGAGGTCACGAACGGGCTCGAGCGGGCTCTCGACCTGGCGGCGGCGCAGCTCGGGCTCGACCCCCTCGAGCTCCGCCGCCGCAACCTGCTGGGCCCGGGTGAGCTGCCCCACACCACCGTGACGGGGCTCACCTATGACAGTGGCGACTACCCGGCAGCCCTGGCACGGGCGGCGCGACTCGTGGACTACGAGGACGTCCGGGCCGATCAGGCCGCCCGCCGGGCCCGGAGGGACCAGGTGCAGCTCGGCGTGGGCGTCGCCTGCTACGTGTCGGCCACCGACGGGCGCACCGAGTTCGGGGCGGTCGACGTCGCGCCTGAGGACGGCACGGTCACCGTGCGCTGCGGGACGCTCAGCCACGGCCAGAGCCACGCCACCACGGTGGGCGCTGTGGTCGCCGCCCAGCTCGGGGTGGGCCTGGAGGCGATCCACTACGTCGACGCCGACACCGACCTCGTGCCCCGGGGCGAGGGCACCGGCGGGTCGCGCTCGGCCCAGATGGCAGGCAGCGCCGCGCTGCAGGCTGCCCACCAGGTGCTGGAGCAGGCCAGGGCCCTGGCCGCCGCCCGCCTCGAGGCCGACCCCGCCGACTGGTGGTGATGGCGGCCAACGGCGGGCGCCCGGCCGGGCTGGGCGTGGTCGGCGTGCCCGCCTCCGTGTTGGGCTGGGCGGAGCTGGCCGAGGCGGCGGGAGCGGCGGGCCTGGGCGCCGAGGTGGACCTCCGCCTCGATGGCGCCAGCTTCTCCTCGGGGGCGCACGCCTCGGTCGTGGAGGTGGACGTCGAGACCGGTGCGGTGCGGCTCCGCCGCCATGTTGCCGTGGACGACTGTGGGACGGTGCTGAACCCGATGGTCGTGGCCGGCCAGCAGCACGGCGGGTGCGCGGCGGGGATCGGGCAGGCGCTCTTCGAGGCGGTGGCCTATGACGGCGAGGGCAACCCCCGAACCACCACGTTCGCCGACTACCTGCTGCCCACGGCGGCCGAGCTGCCCTTCTTCGAGACGGACACGCTGGGCATCCCCACGCACATCGCCCCGAACGGGGCCAAGGGCATCGGCGAGAACGGTGCCGTCGTGGCGCCCACCTCGGTGCAGAACGCGGTGGTCGACGCCCTCAGCCACCTCGGCGTCCGCCATGTCGACCTGCCCCTGACGCCCGAGGCGGTGTGGGCGGCGCTGGCCGCGGCCTCCACCGCCGGGGACGCTGCCGCCGCCGCGCGGCGCTCGGCCCAGGACGTGCGCAGGGCGTAGGCCCCGCGCCCGGCGCTCTGTAGGCTTCGACCGCCGGACGCCCCGAGACGCCGCGCGGGCCACGCCCGCCGCTCGACCTGCGCCCGGCTGCGCGGCGGGCGCGACGTCATGAGGTCGCCGATGGGCCGCCCGCTCCCGCCGCTGTCCAGCTCCCAGCTCCCAGCTCCCCCGAGGTACCCGCATGCTCCGGCGCTCCCCCCTTCACCTGCTGCTCGGCTCGGCCGTCGCGGCAGCTCTGCTGCTCTCCGCCTGCGGTGGTGACGACAGCGACGACGAGGCCACGGCCACCACCGGCGGCACGGACGCCGCGACCGAGACGACGGGCGCGCCCGACGGTGACCGCGAGCCGTTCTGCGACGCCTACGACGAGTTCGAGGCCATGACCGGTGAGCTGTCCAACGAGACCATCGAGGAGGTCCGTGTCGGCGCCCAGCAGATGCGGGACGCCGTGCGCGAGGCGGAGGAGGACGCCCCCGACGAGATCGCCGAGGAGTTCTCCCAGCTGGTCGGCGGGATCGACGACTTCGCCAGCCTGGCCGAGGACTCGCCGACGCTGGAGGAGTTCCGGGCCGGGGTCGAGGCGTACGACGACGCCGGCTTCGACACCGCCGGCCAGGCCGTCGACGACTGGTACGCAGCCAACTGCTGAGCCGCGCCGTCGCCCTCGGGGGCGTCGAACCGGCGCCCCGAGGCGTGCGAGCCCGCCTGCCGGCAACGGGCGCACCCAGGCGGCCGGCCGGCGCCGTTGCTTCGGGCTCCTGGTGCGCCCCAGCCCGCCTGCCGGCGACGAGCGCACCCACACGAGTCAGCTCCCTGGGCCTCGCCGAGCCTGCCCCCGACCCCTTGGAGCTCTCGTCCACTAGCCCTTTCCACTAGCCCCGATCTTTCATGAGGCTCGTGGCCATGCCGCTGACCTGGACGGCACCTGGTCGGTCGAGCGATGCGGCCGACTGGCTGACCAGCTCGAACGAGCTCGAATGCAAGATCGGGGCTAGTCTTCGGGCCGAGGGGAGGGTCCATGACCGACCGCCAGGACATCGTGCCCGGGGGCCTCGAGGCCCAGTACGAGAAGCTTCAGTTCGCCCCGGCCGTGCGCGTGGGCGACACCGTCCACGTCTCGGGGGTGATCGGCACGAAGCCGGACGGCTCCGTATCCGGCGACGCCGCCGCCCAGTTCGAGCAGGCCTTCAGCAACCTGGGCCACGTGCTCAGCGCGGCGGGCTGTGGGTTCGGCGACGTGGTCGAGATGACCACCTTCCACGTCGGCCTCCAGCAGCACATGCGCGACTTCATGCGGGCCAAGCGCGCCGCCATGGCGGGGCCGCCGCACTCGGCGTGGACGGCCATCGGCATCGTCGAGCTCGCCATCCCCGGCGCGCTCGTCGAGATCCGCGCCACCGTGGCCACCCCGAGCTGAACCAACTCGCCGCGCTGCTCATCGTCGGGTTGATCGCGCGTGCGCATCAGATCCTGCCCTTGTCGAGTTCGAGCCGGCCCCGGGCCACGTTGACCCGCAAGGTGTCGCTCTCGCCCTCGGCGAGTCGCAAGCTGCGCACTCGCCGGTAGGCCGCCTCGAGGGGATGGCCCTCGACCAGGGCCTCACCGCCCACGAGCTGGATGGCCATGTCGACCAGCTCGCCGACGGTCTCGGTGGCGAAGACCTTGGTGGCGATGGCCTCGTTCACCGCGTTCTCGCCCCGGTCGGCGATCCGGGCCGTCCGGTAGAGCATGCTGCGGGCGGCGTAGGCCCTGATGCACATGTCGCCGTAGCGGAGGCGCACCCGCTCGTGAGAGCCGAGCGGCTCGCCATTGCGCCGGGGGGCCAAGAGGTGGGCGGTCACGAAGCCCACCACCCAGCCCGCCGTCCCGACGCAGTTGGCGGCGATGGCGAGGCGGACGTCGCCGATCTGGCCGAGGGCGCGGGTGAGCCCCTGGCCGGGCTCGCCGACCAGGTTGGACACCGGCACGCGCACCTCCTCGAAGGCGAAGGCAGCGTGGTGGCTGCCGTCGAGGGTGCCGAAGCGACGCGTGAGGGTCACCCCGGGGGCGCGGGCGTCGACCACGACCATGGCCGGGCCCCGGCCCTCGACGACGACGAGCGCGGTGACGAAGTCGGCGTCGCCGCCCCCGGTCACATAGGACTTCTGGCCGTTGATGACCAGCTCGTCGCCCTCGACCCGCGCCCAGCTCTGGCGGGGGGCGTCGACCGGCTCGGTGAAGGCGAAGCCGCCCCGCTTCTCCCCGGCGAGCAGGGGCAACAGGTGGCTCGTGCGCAAGGGCTCGCCGACGCCGCCGAGCACCCCGGGGCCGGGCCCGAACAGGCCCGGTAGGTGCCCGACGTCGTGCTGGCCCAGCGTGTCGCGGGCCACCACGAGGGCCAGGGCCGACGCCGCCGAGCCTCCGGCGGCCGCAGGCTGGGCCATGGTGAACAGGCCGGCTGCCTTGGAGGCCTCCCTCGTGCGCCGTGCCCGCTCGGCCGGCTCGAGTGCGGTGTCGTCCCGCAGGGGAACGAGCACCTCGGCCGCGAGCGTCGCCACCCGGTCACGCAGCGCGACGAGGTCGGGCGTCAGGGATTCGGGCACCCGGCCACCCTAGGGAGGCGTCGGCCGCCGCGCCCGATATGCCCTGGCGAGCTCGAAGCAGGCCGTTCGTCATCCTGGTTCCGTCCTTCGCCGGCCCGGCCGACTTGCGCTGGCACACTGGTAGGGCCGACAACCCCGACAGCTCGGAACCGCTGGGAGACATGGCTCGAGAACCCTCCACCGATGACGCGTCCATGACGAAGAACAGCGGCCGGTCCGCAGCTGGGCTCACCAACGCCCGTTCACAGAAGATGGCCGAGGTCGTCGCTCGCCAACTGCTCGATCGGATCGTCGCCGAGAGCTTGGAGGTCGGGGACCGCCTGGAGTGGGAGAGCGAGTTGCTGCTCCTGCTCGGTGTCTCACGTTCCTCTTTGCGCGAAGCGATCCGCGTCCTCGAGATCGCCGGCATCGTGAAGGTCAGAACAGGCCGGGAGGGCGGCGCCATCGTGCAACGCCCGAGCCCCGACGACTTCGCCCGTACGGCGACGATGTTCTTCCAGGCGATGCGTTGCACCTATCGCGATCTCATCTCTGCTCGCATCGCCATCGAGCCGGGGATCTACGAGGCCGCCGCACGCCGGGCAACGCCGGCCGCCGTGGCACAGCTCCGCGCCCTGTGGGACCAGGAGGGCGACTTCGAGGCGCATGCGGCGACGAACCGCCTGTTCTACAGCGAGCTCCCCCACGCGGTGGCCGACGCGTCGGGCAACGCCGTGCTCGTCCTCCTCGTCAACGCCATCGCCGGGGTGTTCATGCGCCACATGGACCGCTTCAGCGTCAGCCAACAGCACCGGCGCGAGGCGGCGCGCGTCGCGCTCCTCACGCTCGACGCCATCGAGGCGCACGACACAAAGCGCGTCGCCAGGCTCGTGCGCGCCAACCTCGAGGCGTGGCTCGACATCGCTGACGTGCACTACCCCCACGTGCTCGACAGCGTCGTCAGCTGGGACAGCTGAGCACCGTCGGCTGCCGATCGCCGGGCCGAGCCCGGCCGCGCCGGCCGAGGATCAGATGACCCCCTCCTGGCGGAGCGCGCGGCGCGCCGCCTCGTCCACGCCGAGCATGTCCAGGACGTCGTCCGTGTCCTGGCCCGTCGTCGGCGCAGGCGTGCGGATCGTCGTCGGCGTGCGGGAGAACTTGGCCGCCGGTGCCGTGATCGGCGCGGTCGTGCCGTTGGCCAGCGTGACCGTCTTGAGCATCTCTCGGTCCCTGACGTGCGGCTCCGCCGCGGCCTCCTCGTAGGAGTTGACCCGGGCGATGACGATGCCGGCGCCAGCGACCGCCTCGAGGACCTCCTCGACCGGGCGCTTCCGGCACCATTCGATGATCGGCGCGTTCGCCTCGTCGCGGTGCTCGATCCGCTCGGCGTTGGTGGCCAGGCCCGGCGCCTCGGCCAGCTCGGGCCGGCCCATGATCTGCGCCATGCGACGCCAGTGGCTGTCGAGCGCGACGGCGATGTAGACGTACCCGTCGGCGCACTCGTAGGTGTCGCAGGGGACCGACACGCCGAGTTGGCTTCCCCACCGGCGCAGCGGGGAGCCGGTGCCGCCCAACGTGAGCAAGCCGTCGCTCTGGAACAGGATGCTGTCGAGGAGCGAGACGTCGACGTGCTGGCCCTCGCCGGTGCGGTCGCGGTGGTGGAGGGCGGCGAGCGTGCTCATGGCGGCGTGGAGGGCGGCGAGGTCGTCAGCGAGGAAGGTGGGCGCCTTGACCGGGGTCCCTTCCGGTGCGCCGTTCAAGGACATCCAACCCGACGCAGCCAACGCCGCTGGGTCGTAGCCCGCCCGGCCCGACCACGGCCCGTACTGGCCCCAACCGGAGATGGACACGTAGACGATGTCCTCCCTGACGGACCGGCACTCCTCGTAGCCGACGCCCCAACCGGCAAGCGTGCCCGGCTTGAAGTTCTCCACGACCACGTCAGCGGTGCGCGCCAGCGAGAGGAACAGGTCCTTGCCCTTCTCCGTGCGCAGGTCGAGGCTCAGGCTGCGCTTGTTGCGGTTCACCGTCTGGTGCGTCCACGACAGCCCGGTGCCCGGGATGTCGGGCGGGAAGTGCGTACCGCCTTGGCCCGGTAGGTCGACGCGGATGACATCACAACCGAGATCGGCGAGGAGGCAGGACGCCATCGGCCCCGCCCACGCCGTCGTGGCGTCGATGACACGAACGCCCTCTATCGGCCCATCACCGCCCTGGCGCGCACGCCGGTAGAACGCTGCCTTGTCCATGGCGCCAGTGTGACCGATGGGGCGCGGTGCGGCGAGCGAGGGCCTGAGCGCGCCGGGCGCAGAGCAGCGTTCGGCCTCATTGCGACTCGGACGACCAGCCGCCTATGGTCCCCCCGTCAATCGGGGAGTTTGATGATGAGCGTTCGAAGGCTGCGCTACGTCCCGCTCGCGCTCGCACTGGTCGCAGCGACGGCCTGCGGCGGCGGCGATGACGACGGTGGCGATGCCGCGAGTGACACGGGGGGCAGCGAGCCCCATGTGCTCGGGTTCTCCTCCGACCTGTCCGGCGCGTTCGCCGGGGCGAGCAACGGGAACCTCGCCGGCATGCAAGCCTACTTCGAGAGGGTGAACGCCGAGGGCGGCGTCGACGGCCACCCGGTCGAGCTCGACATCCGCGACGACCGCCTCGATGTGCAGGTGGGCAGCGCCGACATCCGTGACCTGGCCGAGCAGGGTGTCCCCGTCGTCCTCGGGAACACCTCCAGCGTGGTGTGGGCGACCACGGCGAACCTCGCCGAGGAGCTCGAGGTGCCCCAGATCGCCTTGGCCGCCGTGGACGGCATGGTCTACCCGCCTCGCCCCTACCTGTACCGCAACCTGATGTCGGCCCGGCAGGCAGCCGAGGGCGAGCTGCGCTTCGCCCTCGAGACCGCGGAGACGGACGCCCCGCGCATCGCCGCCATCCGCTACGAGTCGGCGGGCACCGACGACTGGGAGACCGCCCTCGAGGAGGCCATGGGCGAGGCGGGCCTCGAGCCGCTCGTGGCCAGCGAGCGCTTCCCCGCGGCGTCGACCGACGTGGCGCCGGCCGCCTCCGCCGTGGTCGGGGCCAACCCCGACTGGGTGCTCGCCACCCTCAACGACCCGCAGGCGCCTCTCGTCATGGACGCTCTGCGCAACCGGGGGTACACCGGTCCCGTCGTCAACTGGACGGGCAGTTCGGAAGCGGTCATCGACGCCGTCGACGACCCCGAGTTCTACGTCCTGCGCGACATCGTGCCCTTTGATCAGCCCGGAGGTGCCCCGCTGCTCGAGGATGCGGAGGCGGCCGGTGTCGAAGGCGACCTGAACGACTACTCCTCGAACGGCTACCTGGCCGCCAAGGTCGTCGTCGAGGCCTTGCGAGCATGCGGGTACCCGTGCGACGGCCCCGGCATGGAGACGGCGCTCGTCGAGGTGGGCGGGATCGACACCGCTGGCATGGCCGGCCCCGGCTTCGGCGACGTGAACGACGAGAGCCACCTGCTGACGAGCACGGTGAGCATCTGGAACCGGGCCGAGGGCGAGGCGCAGAGCGCCATGGTGGGCGACTGGTTCGAGCCCACCGTCGACGGCCTCCGGTAGCCGGCCGCACGCGCTCGGTACAGGACCTGGACGGATCAGATGAAGGGGAGACGTTGATGCACGGACTTCGACAGCGGTGGGCGCGGCGCAGCTTGGCGGCGCTGGCCGTCGGCGCGCTGGTGGCTGGCGCCTGCGGGGGCGGTGATGACGGCGGCAGCGAGGACGCCGGCGACGGCGGCGCCGCTGGGGGCGGGGAGCCGTACGTGCTCGGCTTCTCCGCCGACCTCTCCGGCGTGTTCGCCTCGCTCAGCCAGGGTGCTCTGGCCGGCACGCAGGCCTACTTCGACAAGCTGAACGCGGAGGGCGGCATCGACGGCCACCCCGTCGAGCTCGAGGTGCGCGACGACCGCACCGACGTGCAGGTGGGTAGCGCCGACATCCGCGACCTGGCCGAGATGGGCGTGCCCGTGATCCTCGGCAACGTGTCGAGCGTGGTGTGGGCCACGACGGGGAACCTGGCCGAAGAGCTCGAGGTGCCCCAGCTCGCCGGCGCGGCCGTCGACGGGCTGGTCTACCCGCCGCGGCCCTACCTTTACCGCTACTTCCAGTCGGCCAAGCAGGCGGCCGAGGGCAAGCTCCGCTACGTCCTCGAGCAGGCGGAGTCGGACCAGCCCCGGATCGCCTCCATCCGCTACGAGTCCGCCGGCACCGACGACTGGCAGAAGGCGCTCGAGGACGCCATGGGCGAGCTCGACCTGGAGCTCGTGGCCAACGAGCGCTTCCCCGCGGCCTCCACGGACGTCGCCCCCGCGGCCTCGGCCGTCGCCGCCGCCAACCCCGATTACGTGGTGGCCAGCCTGAACGACCCCCACGCCCCGCTCGTGGTGGACGCCCTGCGCAACCGGGGCTACACCGGGCCCATCGTCAGCTGGGTGGGCAGCTCGGAACAGGTGCTCGCGGGGGTGGCCGACCCGGAGTTCTACGTCCTACGCGACTCCATGGCGCCCGAGCTGCCCGAGGGCGCCCCCGTCCGGGAAGCGGCGGAGGCCGCGGGCGTGGCCGACAACCTGAACATCTTCTCCACGAACGGCTACCTGGCGGCCAAGTTCGTCGCCGACGGGCTGAAGATCTGCGGCTTCCCCTGCGACGGGGCGGGGATGGAGGCGGCGTTCCAGGAGGTCGGGGCCATCGACAGCGAGGGCCTCGCCGGGCCGGGCTTCGGTGAGGTCGGGGACGACAGCCACATCCTGTCGAGCACGGTGAGCATTTGGCACCTGGCCCAAGGGGGCCCGGAGGGCACCATCGTCGGCGACTGGTTCGAGCCGACGATCGAAGGCCTGCGGTAGCCGTGACCACGCCAGCCGCCCACCGCGAGGTCGCGTCGCCGGGCGCCGCCGCACTCGCGGCCGAGGCGGCCCGAGCCCTCGTCCAGACGTTCCGTGAGCGAGCGGGACGAGAGCCGGGCGCCACCGCCATCCGCTACAAGCGCCACGGGATCTGGCGCGCCTTGAGCTGGGGCGAGTACCGCGACGAGGTGGCGACCACAGCAGTAGGGCTCCGCTCCCTGGGGCTCGCAGCCGGGGACCGCGTGGCGCTCATGGCCGGACAGTCCCTCGACTGGTTCGTCGCCGAGGTCGCCGCCCAGAGCCTCCGCGCGGTGGTGCAGGGCCTCTACCAGGGGGCCTCACCGGGCGAGCTCGCCGGGCAGCTGGCCGCCAGCGAGCCGGCGGTCTTCCTCGCCCACGGCCAGGAGCAGGTCGACGCGCTCCTCGAGGCCGAGGCCGAGGCCGAAGCCGGGCGGGCCTTGGCCGACCACGTCGTGGTGGCCGACGTGCAGGGCGTGCTGCGCTACGAGGACCGGCGCATCACGAGCCTCGAGGACGTGCGGTCCCAGGGGCGGGCCGCGCTCGGCGAGGACCCGGGCGCCTGGGACCGGCTCGTCGAGGCAACGGGGCCCGACGACGTCGTCAGGCTCGCCTCCACCTCGGGCACGGGGGGCACGTCTCGGGGCGCCCTGCTGACGTCGCGCAACCTGGTGGCGAGCTGGGGGGCGGCCTTCTCGGCGATGCCGGCCCCGCCCGGGCCGAAGGACGTGGCCGTCGTGCAGCGGCCCTTGGCGTACGTCGGGGAGGCGGCGTCGAGTCTCGTGCTCTCCATCGTCTTCGGCGTCGTCGCCCACCTGCCTGAGGACGAGGAGCTGGCCGCTGAAGCCCTCGTCGAGGTCAGCCCGACCGTGCTCGTCGACTTCCCGCGGACCTTCGAGGTGCAGGCCTCCCGCGCCCTCATCGACCTCGAGACCGGTTCCCGCCTGAAGCGGTCGGCGTACCGGGCGGCCACGTCCCTCGCCAGGCGGGCCGTCGAGCCGACGTGGCGGGGGGAGCGGCCGTCGGCCCTGGCCCGGGCCGGCCGCTGGTTCGCCCACCAACTCGTGCTCCGCCAGCTGCTCAACACGTTCGGCTACCGGCGGTTGCGCATCGCGCTCACCGGGGGCGCCCCGGTCTCCCCCGACGTCGTGCGCCTGTGGCAGGTCTGGGGGGTGCCGCTGCGGGAGCTCTATGGCCTCACCGAGCACGGCGGCGTCGCCGCGCTGCAGGTCGCCGCCGCCCCCGAGCCGGGTGGAGGCCTCGAACCCGTGCCCGGCACCGAGCTCCGCCTCGCCGGCGACGCCGAGATCTTGCTCCGCGGGCCCGGGGTGTTCCGCGGCTACTGGCAGGACGAGCAGGCGACCGCACGAGCGGTCGACGCCGAGGGCTGGCTCCACACCGGTGACGTCGGCCGCCAGGGCGCGGCCGGCATCGAGGTGGTCGACCGGCGCACGAACCTGCTCGCCGTGGCCGGCGCCGAGCAGGTACCGGCCTCGGTGGTCGAGCATGCCCTCACCTTCGGCCCCTACGTCCGTGACGCCATGGTGGTCGCCCACGGCCGGCCGCACGTCGGCGCCCTCGTGGAGATCGACTACGATAACGTCGCCGATTGGGCCCGGCGCGAGCACGTGCTCTACACGTCCTTCACCAGCCTGGCCACCAACCCCCGCGTCTCCGAGCTGGTCGGACGGGTGGTGGAGGAGGCCAACCTGCGCCTCGCCGAGGCCGGGCTCCCGCCGGTGCGCGTCTTCCGGCTGCTGCCTCGGGAGCTCGACGAGGAGGTCGCACCGACGCACGCACTGCGGCGCGACCGGGTCGAGGCGGCCTTCGGCGAGCTCATCGACGACATGTTCAGGAACCCCACCGACATGGCCGGCGGGCCGGGCACGGTGGGCACGGGCCGGCGGGACGCGCCGGCCCAGGAAGGAGGGAGGGCCACATGAGCCTGAACCAGCTCGCCGACGTCCTCGCCAGCTCCGTCGTGCTCGGGTTCCTCTACGTGCTCGTCGGCCTGGCCTGGGTGGTGATCTTCCGGACGACCGGGGTGTTGAACTTCGCCAACGGCCAGTTCCTGGCCTTCGGCGCCTACGTCGCCTACAACGTGACGAACACCTGGGACCTGCCCTTCCTGCTCGGAATCCTCGCCGCCGTGATCGTCGTCGCCGCCCTCGGTGTGCTCTCCTACACCGCCCTGTTGCGGCCGATCGCCGGCCAACCGGCGTTCGCGCAGATCATCATGACCTTCGGGCTGGCGATCGTGCTCACCGGTGTGATCCCCATCATCTGGGGGACGATCCCGTTGAACCTCGAGGCACCGGTGGCGAACGACCGCCTCATCGAACTACCCCTCGACGCGTTCTTCACCACCTACGGCGCGGCCACCATCGTCGTCGGCGCCGTCTGCTTCGCGGGGATCATCTGGTTCCTGCGCAAGGTGAGGATGGGCACCCAGATGGAGGCCGCCGCCGAGCGGCCCCTCCTCGCCAGCCAGACCGGGCTCCGCATCAACCGGCTCTTCTCCGCCGGTTGGGCCATGGCCCTGGTACCGGCCACGTTCGGCGGGTTGAGCGTCGCCTACAGCTCCGCCCTGTCCACCGGCATGGCGGACCTGGGCCTGCGCGCCATCGCCCCGGCCATCATCGGCGGCCTCGACTCGGTCGGCGGGCTCATCATCGGTGCCCTCCTCGTGGCCGTCATCGAGAGCCTCGCCGTCACCTACCTGGGCGCCGAGGCCCAGAACGCAGCCGTGTTCACGCTGCTCCTCGTGGTCATGGCGTTCCGCCCCTACGGCCTCTTCGGCCGCGCCGAAGTCCGGCGCGTCTGAGGGCCGCCTCGCACCGACCGGACCTCCACAAGGACCTGGGATGGCCATCAAACCCGCACAGCTCCAGACGAGCTACGCCCAGCAGCTCACCTTCTACGACACTCCCCTCCAACGGGTCGTCGTCCTCGTCGGCGTCGTCCTCCTCCTGTTGTGGCCGTTGCAGACCGGCACCCGCGTCCTCGGGCTCATCTGCACGATCATGCTGGCCATCCCCTCGGCCCACGCCCTGAACCTGCTGACCGGCGTGGCCGGCCTGGTGTCCCTGGGCAACGCCGCCTTCCTCGCCATCGGCGCCTTCACGGCGGCGGCGCTGGGCTCGGTCAACGACCTGCCGTTCCTGCCCGTCGTGCTCATCTCCGCGGTGGTGGCCGCGGCTGCGGGGGCCATCGTCGGCATCCCCGCCCTGCGGCTCCGCGGGCTGTACCTCGTGGTGGCCACCATGGCCCTGCACTTCATCGTCATCTACGCCGCCCGCAGGTTCCAAGTGCCCAGAGTGGGCGCGGCGGGCTTCCGCATGCCCCGCCCCGAGCTGTTCGGCCAGCAGATGGACCAGCGGAAGTGGTACGTCGTCCTCACCGTCATCGCCGTGCTCTCGACGGTGGCCTTCGTGAACTTGAAGCGGAGCCGCTTCGGGCGGGCGTGGAACATGATCCGGGAGCGGGACATCGCCGCTGAGATCCTCGGCGTCAACGTCCCCCGCTACAAGATCCTCGCCTTCACCCTGAGCTCGGCGATGATCGGCTTCCAGGGGGCGATCTTCGCCTACTACCTGCGCACCGTCGAGATGGAAACGTTCAACCTGAACCTGGCCATCGACTACGTGGCCATCATCATCATCGGTGGGCTCGGGTCGGTCCACGGCGCCATTTTCGGGGCGATCCTCGTGTACGGCGTGCCGTTCTACGTCTCCCAGCTCTCCGGCTCCCTGCCCCGGGACTCGTGGCTCAACGAGCTGCTCGGGGCGGACATCTTCAACGTGAACCGCATCATCTACGGCCTGGCCATCATCGGCTTCCTCCTGTTCGAGCCGGCCGGGTTGGCCGCGATCTGGGCCCGGGTGCGGACGTGGTTCTCCCTCTGGCCTTTCACCAGGGAGCGGCGGTGACGACCCAGGACGGAGGTGCAGGGCTGGTGCAGAGCACCGAAGAGGGAGCTGCAGCGGCCCGCGAGGCGGCGCGGCCGCTCCTCGAGTGCCGCCAGGTCGAGGTCGTCTACAACCACGTGCAGGTGGCCATCCAGGGCCTGTCCATCGAGGTGCCGGACGGGAGCATCGTGGCTGTCCTCGGCCCGAACGGCGCGGGCAAGACGACGCTGCTGCGGGCGATCACCGGGTTCCTCCCCGCGGAGAACGGGGAGATCACCGACGGCGAGGTCCGCTTCGACGGCCAGCGGATCAGCGGCCTCCCACCGGACGAGATCGCCCGCCGCGGCGTGTGCATCGTGCCCGAGGAGGAGAGCATCTTCCGCTCCCTGCCCGTGGAGGACAACCTGCGCATCGTGCCCCACCCCGGTGACGAGGCGTCGCGGGCCGGGGCCATGGCCCGGATCCACGAGCTCTTCCCGGTGCTCGAGGAGCGGCGCAAGCAGGTCGCCGGCTACATGAGCGGAGGCGAGCGCAAGATGCTCGCCATCGCCCGCGCCCTGCTGTTGGCCCCCCGGGTGCTCCTCGTCGACGAGCTCTCCTTCGGGCTTGCACCGGTCATCGTGACCCGGCTCATGGGCATCCTGTCCGCCATCAACCGGGAACAGGGGACGAGCATCGTGCTCGTCGAGCAGAACGCGGCGTCGGCCCTGCGCATCGCCCACTACGCCTACATCATCGAGACCGGACGGGTGGTGTTCGACGGCACGCCGGACATGCTGCGCGGCAACGCCGATGTGCAGCGCTTCTACCTCGGCATCAGCGACGAGGCAGGCATCAGGAGCTACGCGGACGTCAAGCACTACCGGCGCAAGCGGCGCTGGTGAGGACGGAGCAGAGACGTGGCAGACGTGGCAGCCGACATCACCGGGGCAGGCGACACCCTCCTCGACGTCCAGGACGTCGAGCTCCGCTTCGGGGGCATCGTCGCCCTCCAAGATGTCTCCCTGGCCGTGCCCCGAGGGCTCGTGGTGGGGATCATCGGCCCGAACGGGGCGGGCAAGACGAGCTTGCTGAACTGCATCAACGGCTTCTACCGGCCCCAGTCCGGCTCGATCACCTTCGACGGGACGAGCCTGCTCGGCCTCCACCCGTGGGAGGTCGCCGCCACCGGGATCAGCCGCACGTTCCAGAACATCGAGCTCGTCGACGAGGCCAGCGCTGTCGAGAACATCATGGTGGGCCGGCACCGCCACATGCGCCGGGGGGTGCTGGCGGCGACGTTGTTCTGGGGGCGGGGACGGCGCGAAGAGGTCGAGCATCGCGAGAAGGTCGAGGAGCTGATCGACTTCCTCGACATCGGCCGCCTGCGGAACCGGCCCGCCGGCTCCCTCGCTGCCGGGCAGCGGAAGCTGGTGGAGATCGGCCGGGCGCTCGCCTCCGAGCCGAAGCTGCTGCTCCTCGACGAGCCCTCCTCGGGCATGACGACGGAGGAGAAGGAGGACGTCGCCCGGTTCATCGTGCGCATGAAGCGGGAGTCGGGGCTGACCCAGGTCCTCATCGAGCACGACATCCGCTTCGTGAGCGACCTGTGCGACCTGGTCTACGTGTTGGACTTCGGGCGCAGGATCGCCGCCGGGCCGCCGGCCGAGGTGATGCAGGACGAGGCCGTCGTGGCCGCCTACCTCGGCCGCTCGGAAGAGGACGACGCGGCCGACGCCAGCGTCTCCTGACCCGGGGCCGTTACCTCCCAGGTCATCGACCGGTGCCCCGCTAGCGGCAAGGGTGGGCGCATGGCCGGTGCCCGAGCGACCCACGACCCTGGTGCCGCGGCTGGCTCCGCGCACGAGCCCCCGGCGCGCGGCGTCACGTTCTGGCTGTGCGCGTACGCCCTGCTCGTGCTGTTCATGGGCACCAACATGCCGTCACCCCTGTACCGCGTGTACCAGGGTGAGTTCGGCTTCTCTCCGCTGGTGGTCACGCTCGTCTTCGCCGTCTACGTGGCCGCGCTGATCCCGTCGCTGCTCCTCTTCGGGCCGCTCTCCGACGTGATCGGCCGCCGACGCGTGCTCGTGCCCGCGTTCCTCCTGGCCGTGCTCGGCGCCGCCGTCTTCGCCCTGGCCGACGGCACCGGGTGGCTGTACGCGGCACGGGTCGTCCAGGGGGTCGCCATGGGCCTCGGCTCGGGGGCGCTGACCGCGGCGATGGCGGAGACGGAGCCGACGGGCGACCGTGCCCGCGCGGTCGTCGTCGCCACCGGGTGCATCGTCGTCGGCGCAGGGGGCGGGCCGCTCGTGGCCGGTCTCCTGGCCGAGTACGCCCCGTGGCCGCTGGCGCTCGTGTACCTGGTCGAGATCGTGGCGATCGTGCCCGCGCTGTACGGCGTCTCCCGGCTCCCCGACGTGTCCCCGGCCGTGCGGTGGCGGCCACGCCGGCCCCAGGTCCCCCGCTCGATCCGGGAGCCGTTCGCCACCGCCTCGGTCAGCAGCTTCCTGGCGTGGGCCGTCACGGCCCTGTTCCTCACGCTGGTGCCCTCCTACGCATCGGCGCTGGCGGGCACGGCCAACGTGGCGGTGGCGGGGGGCGTGGTCAGCCTCTTGTTCGCCGCCTCGGCCGTCGTGCAGCTGCGCGGCCAGGGCCAGGAGGCAAGTGGCGCGCAGCGGCGTGGCCTCGGGCTGCTGGTGGTCGGCCTGGTGCTCCTCGTGACCGCGGGGGAGGCCCGTTCGTTGCCGCTGTTGCTGGTCGCCACCGTGGGCGCGGGGCTCGGCCAGGGGTTGGCCTTCCTCGGGGCGATGACTGCCGTCAGCGAGGTCGCGCCCGCTGACCGTCACGCCGACATCATGTCCACCTTCTACCTACTCACCTACGTAGGTACGGGCGCGCCCGTCATCGGCGTCGGCCTCCTCGCCACCCGGGTCGAAGTGCTGCCTGCGGTCGAGGTCTTCGCCGGGGCGCTCGCCGTGCTCTGCCTGGCTGCCTTCGTACGGCTCACGCTCGGCTCCCGGGGGCTGGTCGCCGAGCCGTCCGGCATGCCTACGCCCTGACCGTGGCGCCGTCTACTCGCTCATGGGCCTTTCCCCGGTGACGAATTGGACGAACGTGGCCGCCCTGATTTCATCACCGGAGATTTGGCCATGAGGACACTAGATGATCCCTTTGCCGAGCGGCTCGGCCTCGCTCAGTCGGCGAACGCCGGGAGCACGTGGCGGCCCAGCAGCTCGATCGTCTCCATCACCTTCGCGTGCGGGATGTCATAGGGGTTCAGGATGCAGAGGAGCTGGTCGACGCCGGCTTCCTCGTACTGGCGGGCGCGTTCGATGACCTCGTCGGGGTCGCCGGCGATGACGCTGTTGTTCCGCATCATGTTGTCGAAGGTCAGCGCCGACTTGGCCCGGCCCGAACGGCCGGCCTGGCGCATCCGGTCGGTGTAGCTGTAGGTGCCGAGGCTGCCAGAGCGGTCCTCGAGCCAGTCGGAGAACGCCACGAAGTTCTCGATCGTGGTGTTCGCGTACCACTCGTACGCGCCCCGGGCGGCGGCGTAGGAGGCCTCCTTGGTCGCCGCGCAGTCGACCATGGTGAACGCCACGACGTGCTCGTTCTTGAAGGCGCCGATGGGCTTCTCGCAACGCTGGGAGGCGGCCCGGTACTTGTCGATGCGCTCGGTCAGGTTCTCCATCGAGGTGCCGATGCTGAACGAGCAGAGGCCCATGCCCAGCTCGCCCATCAGCTCGTGGCCCTCGATGGACCCGGTGGCGCCGAAGATCGGCGGGTGCGGCTTCTGCAGGGGCTTGGGCAGCACCCGGCGGCGGGGCATCGACCAGTACTGGCCCTCGAACTCGTACTCGTCGTTCGTCCAGCAGCCGACGATGCGCTCCACCGCCTCCTGCCACATGTCGCGGGTCTCGTGGGGGTCGACCCCGAAGCCCTCCAGCTCCTGGCGCGTCGTGGAACGGCCGGTGCCGAAGTAGACGCGCCCGCCGGAGATGAGGTCGAGGGTGGCGGCCGACTCCGCGGAGCGCACGGGGTGGTTGTACGGCTTGGGCGTGAGGCGCACGCCGTAGCCGATGCGGATGTTCTCGGTCTTGGCGGCGATGGCGCCGTAGAGCACCTCGGGGTTCGAGCAGTGCGAGAACTCCTCGAGGAAGTGGTGCTCCACGCTCCAGACGGCGTGGAAGCCGAGCTTGTCGGCGAGTACGACCTGCTCGAGGACCTCGCGATAGGCCTCGTACTCGCTGCGCTCGTTCCACGGCCGAGCGACGGGGATCTCGTAGAAGACCGAGAACTTCATGCTCGCCGACCGTAGCAGCGCGCTGCGCGAGGGACGGCCTGCCACCAGCGAGGCCCCGGCCAGGTGGCCGGGGCCTCGCCGAGTGGTTGGTCGCTCGGCGGGTCGCCGAGCTCGTCGTCAGGTCGCGCTCTCGGCGAGCTGATCGGGCAGGTAGAAGGTCGGCCCGTCGGGGAGGCAGGATCGGCCCAGCTCGGCCGTCGGGGTCGGCGACGAAGCCGAGCAGCAGGCTGGCGCCGCAGTCGCCGGCAGCGAGGAGGGGGGAGTGGCCGACCCCGGCGACCTCGACGTAACGGTCCTGCGGCAGCACGGCGTCGACCTCTTCGCCGTACACCGGCGGCGTGACGTGGTCGAACGGGCCGGTCACGACGAGGGTGGGCACTTCGGTGTACACCGGCTGGAAGGTCTCGGCAGAGGTGAGTCCAACAGTCCGCCGTGTTCGGTGTCTCATTGCCAGACCCTACCCCTAACGTCGCTATGTAGACGGTGGTGACGACACCGGGGGCGGCCGGGCCGCCCTGGCGTCGCCGACCGCCGCCGCCAAGGGCCCGCCGCCCGCCGCCCCGCCGCCTGGGGGCATCGTGGCCAGGGCAACTACCTTCGATGACCAGACGCGATGGAAGGGGACGGCCAATGGACGCCTGGAGGCCACGGCGCATCGGCGACCTGCCTGCGGAGGCAGCCCAACGATGGGGCGACCGCGAGGCCCTGGTCTTCGGCGGCCGGCGCTGGACGCACGGCGAGGTCGCCGTCGAGGTCGACCGGGTGGCCAAGGGGCTGGTCGGCCTCGGGGTCGAGCCCGGTGACAAGGTCGGCATCTGGATGACGAACCGGCCCGAGTGGCTGTTCCTCATGTACGCCATCAGCCGGGTCGGCGCCGTGATCGTGCCCCTCAACACCCGCTACCGCGCCGAGGACGTCGCCTACGCCGTCGACTGGGCCGACGTCAGCACCCTCGTCGTGAACGATCGGTCCGGCCCCGTCGACTACAGCGCCATGGTGCGCGAGGCCCTGCCCCACTGGCCCAAGCTGTCCCGCCTGGTCGTGCTGGGCGAGGACCGGCCCGAAGGTGCGCTGAGCTGGGAGGACCTGCTCGCCGCGGGCAGCCGCGTCGAGGACGCCACCGTCGTGGCCCGCGCCGCCGACGTCGACCCCGGCGCCCCCGCCATCATCATCTACACGTCGGGGACCACGAGCGCCCCCAAGGGAGCCGTGCACAGCCACGCCGTGGTCCGCAGCGTCGGCGAGCGTGCCCAGATGCACGGCGTCACCGTCGCCGACGTGCACGCCGGCTACCTGCCGCTCTTCCACGCCTTCGGCTTCACCGAGGTCGCCCTCATGAGCACCATGACCGGCAGCAGGCAGGTGCTCTTCGAGGCGTTCGACGCCAATGAGGTCCTCGACGCCGCCGAGGCCGAGGGCATCACCATGTTCCACGGCTTCGACACGCACTGGTCGGACTTCATCCGAGCCCAGCAGGCGCGGCCCCGCCAGCTCAGGCTGCGCATGGGCACGCTGGCCGCGGGCATGCAGTCGAGCACCCCTGTCGCCTACAAGGCCAACGAGGTGTTCTGCCCGACGGTGTCGGGGTGGGGCATGAGCGAGGTGTGGACCGCCCTCGTCGTCTCCCATGTCACCGCCACCCCCGAGCAGCGCCTGGAGGCATCGGGCTACCCCATGCTCGACGTGGAGCTGCGGGTCGTCGACCCGGCGACTGGAGCCGACCTGCCGCCCGACACCCCCGGTGAGCTGCTGTCCCGCAGCTACACCACCATGCTCGGCTACTACAACGACCCCGTAGCCACGGCGGCGACGATCGACACCGAGGGCTGGCTGCACTCCGGCGATCTGGCCCGACTCCGCCCTGACGGCCACGTGGTGTTCATGGGCCGGCTCAAGGACATGCTCAAGGTCGGCGGCGAGAACGTCGCTCCTGCCGAGGTCGAGGGCCGTCTGCGCGAGCTCGACGGGGTCGTCGACGTGGCCGTGGTCGGCTACCCCGACCCCCGCCTCGGCGAGGTGCCCGTCGCTTACGTGCTGGTCGAGCCGGGCGCTGGCGTGGATGACGAGGCGCTCCTCGAGCACCTGCGCGGGCGGGTGGCGAGCTTCAAGATCCCCCGCCACGTGCGCCTCGTGGCGGAGCTCCCGATGACCCCCACCGGCAAGGTCCGCAAGGTGGAACTGCGCGCCCGCGTCCTCGAGGAGCTGGGCGACCCCGGCCACGGCTGACAGGCCGCGGCGCCACCATCAGCGGGGCACGGGCGGCGCCGGCGGCGGCGGAGCCTTGCCGTCGGGGCCCTTCACCCCGGCGCCGCCGGCCCGTCCTGCCATCGAGGTGAACAGCTCCATCAGGTTCACACCGGTGAGGTCGCTGGCGATCTGGATGCCCTGGGACACGTTGGAGGCCACGTTCTGGGTCAGCGCGCCAGCGCCGTCGGTGGAGATGACGGTGATGCGGTCGACGGCGGAGATGGGCTCGGACGCCGCCCGCACGATCTCGGGCAGGGTCTGGGCCAGCAGGTCCACCACGGCGGCGTCGCCGTACCGCTCGTAGGCGTCGGCCTTGTCCCGCATGGCACCAGCCTCGGCCTCGCCCTTGGCGGCGATGGCCGCCGCTTCCGCCTCGCCCTCGGTCTTGACCGCCTCGGCGACGGCCTGGCGGCGCGCCTTCTCGGCCTCGCCCTGGAGGCGGACCTCGATCTCCGCTGCCCGGGCCAGCTCCTCGCGCCGTTGCCGCTCACCGGCTCCCACCAGCCGGTTCTCCTCGGCCGTGGCCTCGGCGGCGGCGATGGTGGCGGCCCGGCGAGCTTCGGCCTCGGCGATGCCGGCCCGCTTTCGGCCCTCGGCCTCCTGCTCGACCGTGTAGCGCTCGGCGTCGGCGGGGCGGCGCACCTCGGTGTCGAGCTCGCGCTCCTTGAGCGCCGCCTGGCGCGTGGCGACCAGCTCCTGGGCAGCGAGGACCTCCTGGTCCCGAGCCGCCTGGGTGAGGGGCCCGGCGGCAGCGGCCTCGGCGGTGGCGGCGTCGGTCTGCGCCTTGATCTCGGCCTGCTTGAGGTCGAGCTGGCGCTGGGAGAGGGCGATCGCTTCCTGGGCCTTGAGCCGGGCCTGCTCAGCCTCGCGCCGGGAGTCGGCCTCGGCCACCGCCGCCTCCATCTCGGCCCGGGCGGCCTCGGGGCGGCCCAGGTCCCGCAGGTAGGTGCCCTCGGCCTGGATGTCTTGCAGCTGGAACGTGTCGAGCACCAGGCCCTGGTTGGTGAGGCTCGACTCGGCCTCCTCGGCCACGGCGCTGGCGAAGGTGGCCCGGTCGCGGATGATCTCCTCGACGGTCAGGCGACCGACGATGGCCCGCAGGCTGCCGGCGAGGACCTCCTTGGTGAAGGTGTCGACCTCCTGCTGCTGGCCGAGGAAGCGCTGGGCCCCGGCGCGGACCAGGTCCTCGGCGCCGCCCACCTTCACCACGGCCACGCCCTCGAGCGAGCAGCCGATGCCGTTGCGGGAGATGGCCGCGGGCACGGTGACGGGTATCTGGCGAGAGGTGAGGTCGAGCACGGCCAGGCGCTGCACGAAGGGGACGACGAACACGCTCGCCCCCATGATCACCTTCTGGCCCGAGAGGTCGGTGGTCACCTCGCCCGTCTGGGGGTTCGTCACCGCCTGGCCCTTGCGGCCGGTGATGATGAACGCCTGGTTCGGGCCGGCGACCTTGATGCGCGAGACCACGAGGCCGGCGACGAGCACGACGGCGGCGATCAGGCCGAGGACGGCGGTGAGCACTGGGTTCATGTGCTGCGGTCCTCCGCTGCGCTTCGGTTCTCCCTGGTGCTCATGTGCTGCGGTCCTCCGCTGCGCTTCGGTTCTCGCTGGTGCTCATGTGCTGCGGTCCTCCGCTGCGCTTCGGTCCTCGCTGGTGCTCATGGTGTCTCCCTCCAGAAGTCCTCGGCCGCCTCGACGACGACCGTGGTCGGTGATTCCGCTTCGATGACGACGACCTGGGCGCCGACGGGCAGCTCGCGAGCCGACCGAGCCGACATCTTGAGCGACTGCCCGGCGTGGCTGACGAGCACCTCGCCGAGCTGGCCGGCGCGGATGTCGTTCACCACCCGGCCCGGTTTGCCGACCATGTCCGTGTGGCGCAGCGGCTCGTCCGTGCGCATGCGGACGGACGACCTCGTGAGCCGGGCGACCAGCCAGCCCATGGCCCCGCCCGAGGCGACCCCGACCGCCCAGGCCGCGCCCGACGGCGCTCCGACGCCCGAGGCGATGGCAGCACCGAAGCCGAGGGCGGCGACGGCCCCGGCCAGGGCGGGCAGCGAGAACAGCCCATCGCCCAGGTCGATGTCGCCCAGCAGGCCGTCGACGATGTCACCGAAGAGGAGCGCCGCGGCCAACAAGGCGAGGCCCACGAACCCGATGACGAGGAAGACGGCCACGGGCCCCAGTCTGGCCGCCGACGCCGTCGCGCTGGCGCGCTTCGTGGTCCAGCTGCGTGCGCTGGCGCGGCCCCGGGCCCGCCTACCACGCTCTCGGGGGGAAGATGCGCTGGTCCTGAAAGCGGGCGATGTGGCGGCGGAACATGTCCTCGGTGTCCGCGCAGTCGCCGAAGCCGTGCTGGCGGGCCTTGATGGTGCTGACGAGCGTCGGCCGGCGTGCCGAGCCCCGCCCGGCGCCGAGGACCACGTCGGCGTAGAGGAAGGACTGGCCGACAAGCGCGCCGAGGTCGCGGGGGCGAGGAGCTCGAAGCGGGCCACGACCTGGTCCCACGCCGGTTGCAGCGCCCCGATATTGTCGGCCAGCCGCAGGGGCTCGGGCTCACCGGTCTCCATGCCGAAGGCGTCGGCGATGGCCGGCCACAGCTCCCGCATCTCGAACACGTCGCCGTTGGTGATGTTGAACGCCTCACCGGCGCACTGCGGCGAGGTGGCGGCCCACTCGATGGCTCGGGCGAGGAGGTCGGCGTCGACGGCCTCGCTGACCGTGGGCACCCCGCCCGGGTAGGCGAGGGGCAGCCCGGCGAGCCGGCGCGCCGCGGCGTAGACGCCGAGGGCGGGCAGGGCGTTCAGGTTCGAGCCGAAGGCCTCGCCGAAGATGACCTGGGGCCGCAGGATCGTCCACGTCCAGCGGTCGCCGGCCTCGGCCGTGGCGGCACGGAGGTGGTCCTCCTGGAGCCAGTAGAAGTTCTCGTGCTGGTGGCGGGGCGCCCGCTCCCGGGCGGGGAGCGCCACGTCACCGGTTACGTGGGCGCCGTAGGCCTTGGTCCCCTGCAACAGGGTGACGTGCTCGAGGCCCGAGGCGTGGCGGGCCAAGGGGCCGAGCAGGTTCGCGAACATCAGGAGGTTGCGCTCCATCTGGTCGCGCTCCCGCCAGCCGGCGAAGATGCCCGGTTTCTCGTAGAGAGCGGCGTACACCAGGTGGGTCACGTCGCCGAGCCGTACACAGGCAGCCTCGCAGGCGTCGGCGTCGGCGAGGTCGAGGGAGACGAGCTCGGCTCGGTCGGCCAGGCGGGCCGGCACCCTCCGGGACACGCCGACCACCTCCCAGCCGGGTTGGGCGGCGAAGTGCTTCACGGCCGCGAAGCCCACCACCCCGGATGCCCCCGCCACGAGCACCTTCCGCTTCGGCGCAGCGCTCTGCTCTGCCACCAACGGGCTCCTCTCGTCCGACGTGCCCGAGCTTGCCTCACGTGCGGGCGCGGCGCCGGCCGGTGGGGCGCAGCGGCGGTGGGCGCCTGTCACCGGCGAGAGCAGGCCAGCACCCGGCTCATCGCCGTGCACACCTCAGGCCACCGGGCGGCCCCCAGCCTGCCGGCCGGCCGGAGCAATCGGTCGACATCGAGGAGCTGGGCGTTGTCGAGGTTGGCCACCGAGCCGTCCCGAACCCCCTCGGCCGGCCCGAGCGGCACCTCCGTCGCGATGCGGCGGACGGTGGAGGTGACGGGGGCGACGAGGACACGGTGGAGCCGGGGTGCCACCGAGCCGCGGGTGAGGATCAGCACGGGCCGGATCTTCTCCCCGGGAATGTCGGCCCACCAGAGCTGTCCGTGCGCCAGCCTCGCGATCACCCGCTCGCACGCCGCCGGCGGCGCCGCTCGGCGAGCTCGACGACCTCGGGTGGGACCTCGCCGTCGTAGGGCAGCTCCTCCGCGCCGAGCTCGGGCTCGGGCAGCTGCAGGTCCTCGTCCTCGTGGTAGGGGGCGGCATCGAGCGCGGTGGCCTCGGCGGCGGCATCGAGCTGGTCGAGGAGGGCGAGGAGGGCACGATCGAACAGCTCGCTGTCGCGGGCGCCGAGCCGCTGGCGCGTCGTTCGCAGCACCTCGCGGTCGACCGTGGTGGACACTCGCACGCGGGCCATGCCACGAAATGTAGCAACACCCGTGGCATGCACGCCCCGGAGTACGAGGACCGGGGTGTTCAGGCGAAGCCAGCGACAGGGTGGGGCTGGTAGGGGGCTTCGAGGGCCTTGGCCTCGTCGTCGCTGAGCCCCACGCCCACGGCGGCGATGGCGTCCTCGAGGTGCTCGGCCTTGGTGGCCCCGATGATCGGCGCGTCGACGGCCGGGTTGCGCAGCAGCCAGGCCAGCGCCACCTGGGCCCTGGGCACGCCGCGCCCCTGAGCGATGCGGGCCACCTCCTCGACGACGAGGCGGTCGTCCTCCTGGTAGAGGGTCTTGCCGAACTTGTCGGTCTCGCTCCGGGCCGTGGCCGCGTCCCAGTCCCGGGTGAGCCGGCCCCGGGCCAAGGGGCTCCAGGGGATGACGCCGACGCCCTGGTCGAGGCAGAGGGGCAGCATCTCCCGCTCCTCCTCCCGGTAGAGCAGGTTGTAGTGGTCCTGCATGGTGGCGAAGCGCGTCCAGCCGTTGAGGTCGGCGAGGTAGAGCGCCTTGGCGAACTGCCACGCGTGCATCGAGGACGCGCCGATGTAGCGGGCCTTGCCCGCCTTGACCACGTCGTGGAGGGCCTCGAGCGTCTCCTCGATGGGCACGGCCCGGTCCCAGCGATGGATCTGGTAGAGGTCCACGTAGTCGGTGCCGAGCCGGGCGAGGCTGGCGTCGATCTCCTGGAAGATGGCCTTGCGGGAGAGGCCCGCGCCGTTGGGGCCGCGCCGCATGCGCCCGTTCACCTTGGTGGCGATCACGATCTCCTCGCGGCGGCCGAAGTCGCGCAGCGCCCGGCCCACGATCTCCTCGCTGGTCCCGTCGGAGTAGACGTTGGCCGTATCGAAGAAGTTGATGCCCGCCTCGACCGCCCGGCGGATGAAGGGGCGGCTGGCCTCCTCGTCGAGCGTCCAGGTGTGGTTGCCGCGGTCCGACACCCCGTAGCTCATGCAGCCCAGGCAGATGCGCGAGACGTCGAGGCCCGTCGAGCCGAGCTTCACGTAGTCCATCCCCCCAGCCTGCCACCCTCGTCGGAGCCTGGCCCCGAGCGCTCGTCGCCACGTGCTGGCTCAGGGCGGTTCGGCGCCGTCAGGTGGTGGTCGGTTACGGCGTCGGTTGTGGTAGCGACAAGCGAGGCGGCCGTTGTCGAGGGTGGTGGCGCCGCCGGCAGCCCAGGGCCGGATGTGGTCGGCCTCGAGGTTGGCCACCTCCTCGCACGTGGCGTGGTAGCAGACGCGATCACGGATCTCGATGGCGCGGCGCGAGCGGCCATCTCGACGAGGGCGTCGGCGCGGCGTTGGCCGGGGGTGCGGGCGAGGTCGTCGAGGGTGGCGCGCTCGCCGATGCGGGCGCGGGCGTCGCTCCAGTCCGCGGCGAAGAGCTCGTCCTCGATGAGGGACAGGGTCTCGGCGACGGCGGCGCCGCCGACGGGGTCGAGCACCATGTCGCCCAGCCACATGCCGTCGAGCGTCTGGGAGAGGTGCAGACGACGTCGCTCTCGCTCGTTGGCGCCGGTGTCCTCGGCGCCGTCGGGGTCGGCGTGCTGGGACCAGTAGGCAAGGACCTTGGTGAACGCGGCGAAGGACAGGTCACGGGCCGCGTCGACCAGCACGTTCTCGTCCCGGGCGAACGCTTCGCTGGTTCGTGCCGTGTAGGCCCGGGCCAGCAGAGCGGCGTGGGCAGCGCCGATGTCGCCGGCTTGCCATGCCGCCTCTACGGCGGGGGCTTGTGACACCCAGCGGGCCAGGCGCACCCGACGCCAGGCGTCTCGGCGGGGGAGGCGGCATCGCCAGGTGAGCCAGGCCGCGCCGCTGCGGGCGCCGTCCGCGTCCCAGGCCTTGCGGGCGTCCCACGCCGCGGTCAGGTGCGCTTCGTCTGCCTCCAACCGGGCGCGCTCGGCGGCGACTCCGACCAACGCGTCGCACAGTTCGCCGTCGGTCAGGCCTTGGGGGTCGACCTCGAGCAGGGCATCGACAGCGGCTGACAGCTCCTCCAACACGCCGCCAGTATCCCTGTTAGGTGTGACAGTTTGGGCCGGTCACCGAGGTCACAGGCTGAGGGCGGGTCAGCGCTCACCGAGGTCTGGGAGGAGGGGTCCCGACCAAAGCACCACGGCGACTCGATCAGGTTCCTGCTCGAGCTCCAGGGCCGCCAGTGTGCCGCAGCTCGATTGGGAACTACTTATCAGTGCCTGTTTCGGGTGGAGTGAGGCCGGCCGGGTGATACGTGCCGCCAGGGGGGTTCGGGGTGGCGGGGAGCGAGCGGATGAAGCGGGCGATGGCGGGCAGCACCTCCCCGGCCGCCTCGAACTGGGGCCCGTGCCCGACCCCGGCGAGTACCAGCCGCTCGACCGGGCCGCTCACCCCGGCGGCAATGGCGTCGACCTGGGCGAGGGTGCCGTAGGCGTCGTCCCCGCCCTGCACCACCAACACCGGGCAGGTGATGGGGGCGAGGTGGTCCTGGATGTCCCAGGCGCGGAAGGCAGGGGAGAGCCACACGTCGCACCAGCCGCCGAAGGCCACGTCCACGTCGTCGTGGTGGCGGGCGAGCCGTGCCCGCAGGTCGGTCGTGGCGAAGGCCCGGCGGGCGGCGTCGACGCCCTCGACCGAGCGGTCCTCGACGAAGACGTGGGGGGCGAGGAGCACGAGCCCGGCCACGGGGTGCCCGGCGCCGGCGTGGAGCAGGGCGATGGAGGCCCCGTCGCTGTGCCCGACCAGCACGGGCGCGGTGACGCCGAGGCGGTCGAGCAGCTCGGGCAGGACCACGCGGGCCTCGTGGTGCATGTAGCTCGGCGGGCGGGGCACCGGCGGCGGGGCCGATCGCCCGTAGCCGTGGCGGCTGTAGACGATCGTGCGCGGCCGCCCGGTGGCCTCGCGCAGCCTGTCGGGGAGGTCGCGCCACAGCCCCATCGACCCGAGCCCCTCGTGGAGGAAAACGAGGGGCGGCCGGGCCTGCCCCGCGCCCTCGACGGGGTCGACGCCTCTCGCTCGCTCAACTCCTCCCGCTCTCGGCCGCTCGGGCCTCTCGCTCCGCTCAACTTCTCCCGCTCTCGGCCGCTCGGGCCTCTCGCTCCGCTCAACTCCTCCCGCTCTCGGCCGCTCGGGCCTCTCGCTCCGCTCAACGGCGCACGTACTCGAAGTCGAGGGGCTTGGAGTGCACGCCCGTCGCCGGCGGGGCCACCCAGCTGGCCATGCGGCCCGGCTCGTCGACGGCCTGCATGAGGGCGTGCACGTGGGCCTTGTCGGCCTCCGTGGGCAACCACGCCTCGCGCTGGCCCTGCTCGTGCTCCGCGCGGGTGACAAGGCGGCCGTCGGGGGTGACGGGCTGGTCCCTGAAGGCGCCGACCCCGCGGTGGAAGGCGGGGTGGGGCAGCGTGAGGGCAAGGCCGACGTCGACCAGGGCGCGGTTCCAGCGCTCGACGCCCTTGCGGCAGTCGGCGGTGTAGTCCTCGCGCATGGTCTCGTTGAGGGCCGACAGCGACGCCACGTCCCGGCTGGTGATGGTGCCCGTCGCCTCGTCGAGGGCGGGCACGGCCCGCACGTCGCCCTTGAGCTGGTGGTCGTCCTCGCGCTGGTCCTCGGCGAAGCGGCCCTTCAGCCCGGCGGCGAAGTAGTTGGCCGCGTTCGTGGAGGTCTCGGCGCCGAACAGGTCGAGGGAGACGCTGTAGTGGAAGTTCAGGTAGCGCTGGAGGGTGTCGACGTTGACACCGCCATGAGGGGCGACGTCCTCGGTGTCGTGGGCCTTCATGAGCTCGACCGTGCGCTGCACCACCCGTCCGACGCCCGTCGCGCCGACGAACATGTGGTGCGCCTCTTCTTTGAGCATGAACGAGCAGGTGCGGCTGAGGGGGTCGAAGGCGCTCTCCTTGAGCGAGGCGAGCTGGTACTTGCCGTCCCGGTCGGTGAAGTAGGTGAAGAAGAACAGCGACAGCCAGTCCGGCGTCGGCTCGTTGAAGGCGCCGAGGATCCTGGGCTTGTCGGGGTCGCCGGAGTTCCGCAGCAGCAGCTCGTCGGCCTCCTCGCGGCCCTCGCGGCCGAAGTAGCGGTGCAACAGGTAGACCATGGCCCACAGGTGGCGGGCCTCCTCCACGTTGACCTGGAACAGGTTCCGCAGGTCGTAGAGGCTAGGCGCGGTGAGGCAGAGGTGGCGCTGTTGCTCGACGGAAGCGGGCTCGGTGTCGCCCTGCACCACGATGAGGCGCCGCAGGTCGCTGCGGTGCTCGCCGGGGACCTCTTGCCACACCGGGTCGCCCCGGCGGTCGCCGAAGCCGATGGTGCGGCCCGGCACCTGGTTGGCGAGGAAGATGCCCCAGCGGTAGTCGGGCATCTTCACGTAGTCGAAGTTCGCCCAGCCGTCCTGCTCGACGGATATGGCCGTACGTAGGTAGACGTCGTCCTCCTGGAAGGCGACGGGGCCGAGGTCCTTCCACCATTCGATGAAGCGGGGGTGCCACGACTCGAGCGCCCGCCGCAGGCGACGGTCCCCGGCCAGGTCCACGTTGTTGGGGATGAGCGTGTCGTAGTCGACGGTGGTCATGGGGGTCACACCCTCGCTCTGTCGAAATCGGGTCGGGAGCCGGTGCCGAAGCGCTGCAGGGCACCGCTCGGGCCGGTGGCGTTGGGCCGCTGGAACACCCAGTTCTGCCAGGCGGTGAGGCGGGCGAAGATCTTCGTCTCCATCGTCTCGGGGCCGGCGAAGCGCAGGTTGGCCTCCATGGCGGTCAGGGCGTCGGGGGAGAAGCTGTGGCGCTCCTCGAGGGTGAGGCGGACCTCGTCGTCCCAGTCGAGGTCGTCGGGGGTGGAGGTGACGAGGCCGGCCGCGGCGGCACGGGCGGCGTCGAGGTCGCGGCCGACAGCGGCGAGGGCCGCGGCCAGCTGCTCGTCCTGGCCGTAGAAGCGGGTGGCGAGCCGGGAGAGGGCGTTGGCCATGGGGTACCAGCCCGCGTTGGCCTCCGTGAGGTGCAGCGTTGCCGGGCCGCCGTGGTCGTCGTCGCCGGTGTCGCCGGCGGTGTAGGCCCCCTCGAGCATGAAGGTGCGGTCGGCCCCGAGGGCGAGTTCGGCCAGGGTGCCGGCGAAGCAGCTGCCCGGGGTGAGGAGGGCGACGATCGTGCGGGAGGAGAGGTCGAGGCGCTTGAGGGCGCGCGTCCACAGCAGGCGGACCTCGCGCACGAGCCAGTGCTCGGCGTGGTGGGAGAGGAGCTCCTCAGCGGCGAGCACGGCCGCGGGGTCGCCCGCGGTGCGCAGCACCCAGGTGCCGATCTCGGGCTCGTCGAAGCGCAGGTGGAGCACGGCGTCGTCGAGCTCGCGGGCGGCGGCCACGATCCAGGCGGCCGCGCCGGCCTGCTCGAGCTCGGCGGGGGTGGACGGCTGGGCGGTGGAGGGCGCGCGCACGGTCAGGTGGGCGGCGCCGAGGTCCCGCTCGAGGCGGACCTCCACGTGCCGGTAGCTCGTCGTGTCGCCGTCCGTCACGCGGTGCAGGCGGTCGAGCTCGATGCCGTTGCCACCTGCCTCGGCAGGGCGGTCGCTCGTGGCGGCCCGAGCCTCGGCCCGCGCCCGGACGAGGCCCTCGAAGCCGCTCGGCGGGGCGATTGCGTCGACGAGCCCCCATTCCAGCGCCTGACGGCCTCGGGCGCCCTCGGCCCTGGTGGCGAAGAGGTCGGCGAGGTCGCGGCGCACGTGGCGCTTGTCGACGAGGCGGGTGAGCCCGCCCGTGCCGGGCAGCACGGCGAGGAGGGGCACCTCGGGGAGGGACACGGCAGAGGCACGGTCGTCCACCAGGAGGATCTCGTCGCAGGCCAGCGCCAGCTCGTAGCCGCCCCCGGCGGCCGTGCCGTTCACGGCGGCGATCCACGTCTGGCCCGACTGCGTCGTGGCTTCCTCGATGGCGTTGCGGGTCTCGTTGGTGAACTTGCAGAAGCCCACCTTGTGGGCGTGGGAGGAGCCGGCCAGCATCTGGATGTTGGCGCCGGCGCAGAACGTCTTGTCGAGCCCGCCGGTCACGATGACGACCCTGACGTCGGGCTGCTCGAAGCGGAGGCGCTGGACGGCGTCGTGGAGCTCGATGTCGACGGCGAGGTCGTAGGAGTTCAGCTTGAGGTCGTAGTCGCGGCGCAGGCCGGCCTCGGGCGTGACGGCCAGCGTCAGCGTGGCCCGGGGCGGGTCGACGTCGAGACGCCAGTGGCGGTACTCGGAGGGGTGCGTGTCGAACTCGATCGCCGGGCGCGCCTCGATGGTGCCCGCCGTGCTGCCGTCCACGGTGTTGCCGTCCAAGGCCCCCCCTTCACGACGACGTGCTCCGCGAGCCTAGGAGCTGCCAGCTGGTCGAATCGTGGTCGAATCGCCGGATCGACAGGTTCCGGGTGCGCCCCGTCCCGGGAATCGGGTTGTTGTGTCGCGCGACATGTCTGACAGTGGTGTCGCGGGACATCCCTGACTGTCAGGGTAGTTGGCGGCGGGGTCGGCGGGGCCCGCCGCGTCGCAGTCCGGAGGGCTGGT
>WHTX01000264.1 GCA_009377505.1 Acidimicrobiia bacterium | reverse complement strand
TGTGGCCGACCAGGCCAGCGATCGCCCGCAACAAGGTGGACTTGCCCGCCCCGTTCGGGCCGATGAGGCCCAGCCACTCCCCCGCCGCCAGCTCCAGGTCCACGTCGGTGAGGACCGCCCGGCGCCCCAGCACCACGCCGAGGCCCCGGCACACCAGCGCGCCCGTGGCCGCCCGCCGGTCGACCGCGGCGGTCACATCGCCACCGGCCGGCTGCGCCGCAACACCAGGGCGAAGAACGGCGCGCCCACGAACGCCGTGATGACCCCCACCGGGAGCTCGGAGGGGGCGACCAAGGTGCGGGCGCCGACGTCGACGAAGGCCAGGAAGGCGGCACCCGCCAGCGCCGAGAGGGGCACGACCACCCGGTAGCTGTGGCTGACCAGCAACCGCACCACGTGGGGTACCACGAGCCCGACGAAGGCGATCAGGCCGCTGACGGACACGGCCGCCGCTGTCATCAACGACGCGGCGACGACGACCACCAGCCGCGTGCGGGCAGGGTCCAGGCCCACCGAACGGGCCTCGGCGTCGCCGACGCGCAGCACGTCCAGGTGGCGGCGGTGAGCGAACAGCACCAGCCCGCACACCCCGACGTACGGGCCGACGATGCCGATCTGGTCCCATCCGCTGGTGTTGAGCTGGCCGAACAGCCATGACAGCACCTCGCGGGCCTGGGTCTCGTCGAGGCGTTGCAGGGCGTAGGTCTGCGCCGCCGAGAACAGGGCGGCCATGGCCACGCCGGCGAGCAGCAGGGTCGCCGGCGAGGACCACGAGCCCCGGGCGATCGCCGCCGAGGCCGTGACGGCGAGCACCGACCCGGCGAACGCGGCCATCGGCACCGCCCCGAAGGGGCCCCAGCCCAGGTCCAGGCCGAACCCGAAGGCCAGCACCGCCCCGAGCCCGGCGCCGGCCGACACCCCGAGCAGGTAGGGGTCGGCGAGAGGGTTGCGGAAGACCCCCTGGTAGGCGGCACCGGCCATCCCCAGCGAGGCGCCTACGAGCAGGCCCAGCACCAGCCGCGGCAGCCGGATCTGGAACAGGATCGCCGCCTGGCGGTCGGTCAGGGACGAGTCGACCTCCAGCAACGGGGCCCGGTCCACGAGCGCGGTGAGCACGCCCCGTACGGGGAGGCCGGCGGCCCCGCTCGCCAGGCTGAAGAGGGCTACGGCGACGAGCACGAGGCCGGCGGCTATGACCGCGGCGACAGGCAGGCGGAAGGCCCGCTCGGCGGCGGCGGCGGCCCCATCGGCGATGTCGGCCTGGTCGGCCTGGTCGGGCGCGGGGGCGGCGACGGTGGTGTCGGCCACGGGAGCTCGCCGCTAGGACGTCGGCGCCGTGACCGACGGGAGCGCGTCGGCGACCGCGGTGATGAACTGGGGCAGGCGCGGCCCCCACCGCGAGGCGATGTCGGCGTCGACAGCGACGACCTTGCCCTCGCGCACCGCGGTGACCTCCTGCCAGCCGGGGCGGGCGGCGACGTCAGCCGCGCCGTAGCTCGCCGCGTCGGTGATGACGATCAGCTCCGGGTCCGCTTCGACGATGTACTCCTCGGTGAGCTGGGGGAAGCCCGTCCGGTCGGCGTCGGCGTCGTCGGCGATGTTCTCCGCCCCCATCGCCGCGTAGACCGCGCCGATGAAACCGAAGGAGCTGGCCGAGAAGTACGTCTCGTCGAGCTCGTGGTACACGCGCACCGACACGTCAGGAGCCGCGGCGAGTGCGGCGTCGACCTCGGCGCGCATCGAGGCGATGACCTCCGCCGTCTCGTCCGCCCTGCCGGTCGCCACCCCGAGCTCGGCCATCTCGGCGTAGCCCGACTCGATGTCGCCCGGCGCGGTGCTCACGAGTACGGGGACGTCCAAGGCGGTCAGGCCCGCCACCAGGTCGTTGGCGTCGTTGGCGATGACCACGAGGTCCGGCTCGTAGGCGGTCAGCGCCTCGATGTTGGGGTCGTAGCCCGACAGCTCGGTGACCGGCGCCTCGGGCGGGTAGGAGGAGAGGGCGTCGACCGCCACCACCTGGTCGCCGGCACCGATGGCGAACAGGATCTCCGTCGCCGTGGGCGACAGCGACACGACCCGCTGCGGCGGCGACGCCAAGGTCCACGTGCCGCCTTCGGACTCGATCGTGACGGGGAAGCCCGAGCTGCCCGCGCCGGGTGTGGTCTCGGCCGTGGGCGGCCCGTCGGCGGTGTCGTCGTCGTCACCGCAGGCGGCGACGAAGGTCAGCGCCACCAGTAGCGCGGCCAGCAGGCGGGTTCTCGGCATCGGTACCTCCTGTCGGTCGAGGAACGGAGCTCGAGCGGCAGGTGCTGCCGACCGAACCAACCCCTAGCCCTCGAGGGTGACGTGGTTCGCAACGGCGCCGAAGCTCGACCGGACTCGCCGACGACCCCACCGGTAGCGGGGGGCGTCGGTTCACCGTTGCGGGACAGTGCCGGGATCAAACCGGACTTCGTCTCGGTGCCGAGCCGGAAGCATAGGCCTCGCCGACCTGCCGGCACGTCCACCGGCGGGGCGCCTACGCTTCGCTACGCCCGGCAGGGGGGCCGCCGGGCAGGGGGGTTGGTGCGATGCTGTCCTGCTACCGGGTGCTCGACCTGTCCGACGAGCGCGGCCTGTTCTGCGGCCACGTGCTGAGCGAGCTGGGCGCCGACGTCGTCCACGTCGAGCCGCCCGGCGCCGGCGAGCGCTCGGCCACGTGGCTGGCGTACGCCCGGGGGAGCCGGAGCGTCGCCCTCGACCTCGGCGACGGGACGGCCCGCGATCGCTTCCTCGAGCTGGTGAGGGGCACGGACGTCCTCGTCGAGTCGGCGGGCCCGGGCACGTGGGAGGCACGTGGCCTCGGGTACGAGGAGCTGTCGGCAGTCAACCCGGCGCTGGTCTGGGTCTCGATCACCCCGTTCGGCTCGCACGGCCCCAAGGCCCGCTACGCGGCGACCGACCTGATCGTGCAGGCGGCGGCCGGGTCGGTGGACATCTGTGGGCCGCTCGGTCGGCCCCCGTTGCGCACTGCGGGGATCACCGCCTGGGCCCACGCTGGAGCGGAGGCCGCCGGCGGCGCGCTCATCGCGCTGGCCGAGGCCCGCCGGTCGGGTCGTGGCCAGCGCGTCGAGGTGTCTGCCCAGCGGGCCAAGAACCTCACCTCGTTCTTCACCCTCCAGGCCGAGCGGGTCGGCCACAACCGGGTCCGGCGAAGCGGTAGCGGCTTCCACCTGTGCGGGGTGACCTTCCCCTTCGTCTGGCCCTGCGCCGACGGGTTCGTGTCCCTCACCGTGGCCCTCGACCGGGGCAACAAGGCGTTCCTCGACCACCTGGTCGCCTACATGCGCGAGGAGGGCGCAATCGAGGAAGACCTGGCGGCCATGGACTGGACCGCGCACCTGCGGGCGGTGCGCCGCGGCGACCTGCCCAACACCGACCTCGAACGGCTGGCGGGTGTCATCGGCGCGTTCCTCGGGGCCCGGACGAAGGCCGACCTCATGGCCGCCGCGCTCGACCGTCGGCTGCTGCTCGTCCCCGTGTCGACGTTCGAGGACATGCTGGACAGCCCGCAGCTGTCTGCCCGAGGCTTCTGGGGGGAGGAGGGCACCGCCGACGGCCGCAGGCTGCGCATGCCGCGCCACCTCGTACGCGGCGCACCCGAGGAGCCCCGCCCCCCAGCCGCGGCGCCGCTCGTCGGCCAGCACACCGAAGAGGTGCTGGCCGAGCTGCGCCTGCCGGTTGTGGCCACGGCGACCTCCTCGGCGCCCCTCGACGGCGACGGCGAGCCGGCCGCTCTCGCCGGGCTGAAGGTCCTCGACATGATGTGGGTGATGGCGGGGCCGTCCTCCACCGGCGTGCTCGCCCAGTACGGCGCCACCGTCGTGCGCGTCGAGAACGCGGCCAGGATCGACACCGTCCGCCTCCTGGCCCCGTATTACGAAGGCAGGGCGGGGCGTGAGACGTCGGTGCCGTTCGGGTGCATCAACGCCGCCAAGCTCAGCGTGACGCTCGACCCCAACAACGGCGCGGCGCGGGAGGTGATCCTCGACCTCGTGCGCTGGGCCGACGTCGTCACGGAGTCCTTCTCGCCGAAGGCGATGAAGGCGTGGGGCCTCGACTACGAGTCGTTGCGCCAGGTCAAGCCGGACCTGATCATGCTGAGCTCGTGCCTGTTCGGCCAGGAGGGCCCGTACGCGCTCATGGCGGGCTACGGCACCATGGGCGCGGCGATCGGTGGCATCGTCCAGCCCACCGGGTGGCCCGACCAGCCGCCGTCGGGGCCCTACGGGGCGTACACCGACGCCTGTTCGCCCCGCATCAGCACGGCGGCGCTGCTCGCCGCGCTCGAGCACCGGCGCCGCACCGGCGGTGGCATGTACCTCGACCAGTCCCAGATCGAGGCGTCGCTGCACTTCATGGCGCCGGCCGTCGTCGACCACCAGCTCAACGGCACCGTGTGGGACCGGCTCGGCAATGATGACCCGGCCATGTCGCCCCACGGCATCTACCCCGCCGACGGTGCCGACGAGTGGGTGGCGATCGCCGTGCGCGACGGGCGCGACTGGCAGGCGCTGACGGCGGCGATCGGCCGGCCCGACCTGGGCGACGACCCGGGGCTGGCGACAATGCCCGGGCGGCGCTCCCGTAGCGGGGAGGTCGATGCCGCGCTGAGGGCCTGGACGACGCGCCGCTCACCGGCCGACGCCGAGGCTGCCCTCCAGGCCGCGGGCGTACCTGCCCATGCCGTGCTGCACGCCGGGTCCCCCGAGGACCCCCAGCTCGCCCACCTCGACCACGTCGTCACCGTGGCCCACCACGGCCAGGCGGACAGGATCATCGAGCGCACGAGGGTCGAGCTCACCCGCACGCCGCCCCAGCCGAGCCACGTGCCCGCCATGGGCCAGCACACCGAGGCCGTCCTGGGAGACCTGCTCGGCTACCCGGCCGAGCGCATCGAGGCGCTGCGGGCGGCAGGGGCGCTCGGCGGCGAGCCGGATCGTTCGTGAGGAGGAGGCCGAGGCTCGCGCCCGAGAGCTGGGGCTGACCGCAGTCGTGCTCTCGACCGAGACCCTCATGAAGGGGGCGCACCGTCTGTACGAGCGGCGCGGGTACCGGCGCGACCCTGAGCGGGACTGGGACGCCAACGGGCGCTTCACCCTGCTCGCCTACCGCGTCGACGTGGCCTGACGACGCGGCCTGGCGGCCGTCAGCCCACGCGGTGCTCGATAACCTACTCGCTTGACCATCGGATGATGACGTGTTCGGCACCGTTGTCTCTTCGGGTGATCGGCCGGCCGTTCTCGATGGTGATGCGCCATCGTTTGCGGTGGATGAACGTGTGGTGCCGTCGGCACAGCAGGACGCCGTTGTCGACACTGGTCCGCCCGCCGTGTTCCCATTCCTGGCAATGGTGCACATCACACCAAGACGGAGGCCTGTCGCAACCGGGGAACACACAACCGTCATCGCGACAGGTGATGGCTCGGCGGATGCCGGTCGGCCAGCGGCTCGTCTGCCGGCCGACGTCGAGGACCTCGCCCTCGGCCCCCACCAGCACCCGGTACAGCGCCGCGTCGCAGCTCGCCTCGGCCGCCTGGGTGAGCTCGTCCCAGCGGATCACCAGCCCGACCCGGTACCGGTCGGGCACGGACTCGGCCGACGGCTCCTTCCGCATGGTCTGGCACAGCAGGTCGACCATGGCGGCGGCCCGCAGCTGCGAAGCGACCAGGCCGACGGACGGGTCTCCATCGCGCCGGGCGCGCAGCTGCCGGTCGAGGTGGGCCTCGAGTGCGGCGCTGACCGAGGCGCCGGTCTCGGGGCCGAACGAGCCCCGCAGCTCCCAGCGCCCCTCGAAGGTCTGGGAGAGGTGCAGCTCATCGGTGGGTTCCGGCCCGTGCGAAGGCTCGGCGGCGTAGGTGTCCGACGCTCGATCTGTCCAGTGGCGGGCCACGGTGCGGAAGGCGTCGGCGTCGACCGCCAGCGCCTGGGAGACCAACAACTCCTCGTCCCGGCAGGCCAGCGCAGGGTGCTGCCGCTCGCAGGCGGCCAGGGCGCCGAGGTGCTCGGGCGACAGGCGCCCCTCACGAGCCGGGGCCTGGGTCGTCGGCAGCATGCGCAGCACCCGACCGGCCCGGGCCCGAGCCCGCAAGGACCGCTTCGGTGAACCCGTGCGCTCCGCCGCCCACCCGGAACCCGACAGCGAGCCGTCCTCGGACCAGGTGCCCCGGCGGTCGAACTCCTCGACCAGCGCGGCCGAGAAGGCGTGTAAGGCATTCACCAACCGCTCGCCGTCCAACATGAGTGCCTTGATCTCGTCATCGTCGAGAGACGACGGGGCAACTGAAGCGAGCGACGCGACGATCGCCTTCACATCGATCCCGCCGCCGCAGCCCACCATCACATCGCCCAGTCTAGCATTGATAGACTGGGCAGCGGAGAAAGTTTCAAAGAAGGTCTCGCCACCACCGTGGTGACTTCGTCGAACTCGGTTGACCAGATAACCCTAGCCAGGCCCGACCTCGTACACCTACAACACCTCGTCGCCGTAGTGGTTGATGACCTTCACGGCGTCCTTGCCAATCGTGACGCACTGCGAGTTCTCCGTCGCCGTGGGCGGCGACGCCGACCGCTCCGCCCTGGCGGAGATGGTCAGCGAGCTCCACGCCCGCGACAACGGCGCCGCCCGGGCCACGATCGCCGGCTGAGCCTCCTCAGCAGCCCGGCCGCTCCTCGAGCGGGGTCAGCGGACCGGCTCGTCGAGCGGCTCGGCGCCGGGCACGAAGAAGTTGTAGTGCCACCACTCGCCGTCGTAGTTCTCGAAGCCGGCCGCCTCCATGGCCCCGACGAGGACGGCCCGGTTCTGCGCGGCTACGCCGGTGGCGTTCGCGGTGTTCGCCTCGGGTGCGTACGTCTCGTACGCCGTGCCCATGTCGAGCTCGGCACCGTCGGCCAGCGACACGAGCGTGAGGTCGACCGCCTGGCCGGAGTTGTGGAAGCTGCGCGAGGCGATGTACGGGCCGACGAGGTCGCCGCGACCCTGCGAACGGGCCCAGTCCACCATTGCCTGGGTGGCGCGCACCGGGCGATAGGCGTCGTACAACTTGAGGCCGAGGCCCTGGGGCCGCAGCGCCCGCTGGACCTCGGCGAGGGCAGCCGCAGCCTGGGGCTGGAGGAAGGCACGGTTGGCCTCGTAGCCCGGCAGTGGGGCGCCCGTCACGTTGTCGGCACCGACCTTGCTGATGGCGACGAGGATCGTCGGCTCGACGTCGAGCACGTCGACAAGGGGCGCCGGCGGCACTGGCAGGCTCAGCGTGGTCGTGGGCGCCGCCGTGGTCGGCGGTGCCGCGGTCGAGCGTGTCGTGGTCGGCGCGGCGGTCGCCGGCGCCACCGGGGCGGCCCGAGGAGCCGCGGAGGTGGTCGCGTCGGGCGCGGAGCGCTCCTCGGAGCAGGCGACGAGGAGGCCCAGGAGCACAGCGGCCCGACGGACGCGTGCGCGGCGGGCGAGAGGCACCACCGCCATGATGGCCCGGCGCCGACGTCATGTCGGCAGCACACGCGGCGCGACGGTCAATCCTTCGGCAACGACGCCATCGTGGCTGGGCGGGGACAATGGGCAGGTGATCGTCCGGTTCGGCGACCACGAGGTCGAACCGGGGCCTTCGAGGTGCGGTGCCGCGG
>WHTX01000263.1 GCA_009377505.1 Acidimicrobiia bacterium | reverse complement strand
CGATCACCTTCCACGCGCCCATGTCCAACGACCGCCACCTGGCCGAGCCCGCCGAGGGCGCCGCGTCCGGCCCTTCCTCGCTGACCACAGCCGCACTGCGGGTGCTGCACCACCTGCCCTCGCACCTGACCCTGGCAGAGATCGCCGACCGGTTGTTCGTGTCGCGCAACACGGTGAAGACCCAGGCCATCGCCATCTACCGCAAGCTCGACGTCTCTTCTCGGGGGGCCGCGGTCGAGGTCGCCCGCGAGGTCGGGCTGCTCGACGATGTCCTGGACGGCGGCTGAGACGACCACCAAGAGAGGCCGGGCCGAGGTGCCAGGCCCTGGCCAGCGCGAAGGCAGCTCATCCGACATGGGTGATGCCGCTCCTGCCCGGGCGGTGCGAGCCTGCGGATGCGGTGAGGGGCCGAGGAGGACCGGGGTGGCCGAGCGCCTGACAGCGACCGATGTCGACGAGCAGCTCGCCGGCCACGTCCGGGCGATGCCGCGCCACCTGACGCTTCGAGGCCCTCGACCGTGGTGAACGACGACGGTCGCCACCAGCGCTCGTGGGGGACGCGCCCCGCGGCCGGTTTGGCCCGCGGCGACGACGACGACGGTCCCCCTGCTCGACGCCCTTGTCCGGCGCCGCCTGCGCTCCGCCCCGGTCGCCGCGGGGTGCTGGGCTCCCTGCTCGACGACGCCGGTGGGATGGTGCGGTCGGTGGCGAGGGAGGTCGTGCCCGGCGTGGTGGGCGCGCTCGATGTCGACGACGTCGTACAGCGGGTGGACGTGCAGGCCGTTGCCGATCGCGTCGACGTCCAGCAGCTCGTCGACCGGGTCGACCTCGACGCCGTGCTCGGGCGCGTGGACCTGGGCGCGCTGCTGGAGCGCGTGGACCTCGACGGGCTGCTGGAGCGGGTGGACCTGGACGCGGTGCTCGGGCGCGTGGACCTCGACGGGCTGCTGGAGCGGGTGGACCTGGACGCGGTGCTCGGGCGCGTGGACCTCGACGCCGTCCTCGCCCGGCTCGACCCCGACGGTCTCGTCGCTGTGGCCAACCTCGTCGTCGATGGGCTCGACGTGAACGCGGTGCTCGACCGGGTCGACATCAGCCGTGTAGTCGCCCAGGTGGACGTCAACGCCGTCCTGGCCCGCATCGACGTCAACGCGCTCGTGGAGCGGACGAGCTGGGCGGCATCCTCGCCCGCTCCGGGGCCGGGCTCGCCGGCGAGGCGCTCGACGTGGTGCGCAGCGCCGGGGTCGGCGTCGACTCCGTCCTGCACGGCTGGGCCGACCGCCTGTTGGGGCGCCACGGCACCACCGAGCCGGGCGGGCCCGGGCCGCTCGTGCACGAAGCGGGGAGCGACGTGCCATGAGGGTCGCGGCACCCGAGCGCGACGTCGGGCTCCAGGGCCGGTACGCGGGGATCGCCACCCGCCTGGCCGCGTTCGTGCTCGACGCGTCGACGGTCCTGGTCCTCTTCGCCCCTGGCCGGGCAGGTGGTGGAGTTCCTCATCTCCTCCCTGCTCGGTGACCGTTTCACCCTGGCCGAGCACGCCGCGCTGTCCCGGGTCGCCCTGGTCGCCTGGGCCTTCTGTTACGCCGCCTACCCCCTCGGCATGGAAGGCCGGACGTTCGGCATGGCTGTCGTGGGCGTACGCGTCGTGCGTCGCGATGGAGGTGTCCTCGACACCGGGCACGCCGTGTTGCGCGTCCTCGCCCTCCCCCTGAGCTTCCTCCTGTTCGGCCTCGGGATCCTGTTCATCCTCGTGCGGCACGACCGCCGGGCCCTGCACGACCTCATCGCCGACACCGCGGTCGTCTACGCCTGGGACGCCCGCGCCGCCCGGCTGCGCTTCCTGGCCAAGCGCGGACCGTCGGCGGAGGCCCGTCCGACCACCGACGCCGCCACTCGGCGGGAGAGAACGTGAGGAGGCGCATGGGCCATGACTTGAGCCCCGTCGAGTCCATCACCTGGCGCGTCGGGCATGACGCGACGCTGCGCCTGACGCTCGGCAACCTGGTGGTCCTCGACCGTCAACTGGAACGGGCGGCCCTGGCCGGGCGACTTGCCGAGGCGGCGGCGCGCGCCCCCCGCCTCCGCTGCCGCCCTGTTGGGCCCCGTCGGCCCGGGCCCGGCCCGTCTGGGCCGACGTCGCCGGCTTCGATGCGGGCGATCACCTGCGGGCGCTGGACGTGGCCCCACCGGGGGAGCCTCGCCAGGTCCTCGACCTCCTCGCCCTGGTGGAGGCGGCATCTTTCGACCCTGGCCAGCCGCCCTGGGACGTCACCCTCATCGGTGGCCTCGAGGGCGGCCGGTCCGCCGTCTACCTGAGGGCCCACCACGTACTGACGGACGGCTTCGGCGGGCGATCGCTGGTCAGCCTGCTCCTCGACGGTGTGCCCCCACATCCGGGGGCCGAGGGCCGGCCAGGGGCCCGCCGCCGTCCGGGGACCGCCACCGTGACGCTCGACCCTACGAGCGCGTGGCGGCCCGTGGCCACCGCGCTCAGCGCCGCCCTCGACCTCGACCCCGTGCACGCCGTGGCTCGCCGGGTGCAACGCGGCATCGACGTGGCCGGCTCCCTCTCCCACCAGGTCATGCCCCAGGGAGAGGCCGGGCCCTCCCTCCCGCCGAGCCGCTCGGCGACCGGCTACTTCGGGGCCCTGTCCGTGCCCGGTGCCCGAACCACCGCCCTCGCCCTCGGCGGGTCCCGCAACGACCTCCTCGTCGCCGCGGCGGCCACGGGGCTCGGGCGCTACCTGGAGCTGGTCGGGAGCCCGGCGGACGAGCTACGGCTCGCCATGCCCGTCGGGCGGCGACGCTCGAGGGGTGCCGCCGACAGCCGCTACGCGCCGGCCCGCGTCGGCGTGCCCGCCGCGGCCCGTCACCCCGGCGCCCACTTCGGCGTCGTCGCCGAGAGGCTGGCACGTGCCCGCCGCGAGCCGGCCCTGCGCATCGCCGGCGCCCTCGCCCCGGCCATCAGCCGCCTCCCCGCGCTCCTGCTCGTGCCCGCCCTGCAGGCCCACGCGGCGGGCGTCGACTTCGTGGCCACCGCCCTGCCCGGCCTTCGGGGCACCCGCCGGCTGTGCGGCGTGGCCGTCGAGGAGAGCTATCCGTTCGGGCCTCGCCTGGGCTGTCCCATGAACGTCACGGCCTTCGGGAACGAAGACCGCCTGGACGTCGGGGTCACCCTCAGCCCGGCCGCCGTCACCGAGCCCGGCGCACTCCTCGACTGCCTCGCTGCCGCCTTCGCCGAGCTCTCCTCGACGTCGACCGAGGGCCCCGTCCCCGCCGCCCCCCGGGCGTGACCGGGCCGGCCGGACGGCTCGGCCTGGTGACCCGCACGAACCGCGAAGGATCCTGCACCGCCACCGCGGTCACCCCCCGTCGTCACGGCGTCGGGCTGAGGGCCCGGCCGTCGGGCACCTTGGCGTGGGCTTCCTTGGCCTGGTCCAGACGACGGTCGAGCTCCATGGCTGCGTTGATGAGGGACAGGTGCGTGAAGGCCTGGGGGAAGTTGCCGAACTGTTCGCCGGTCGCCCCGATCTCCTCGGAGAAGAGGCCGACGTGGTTCGCGTAGGTGAGCATCTTCTCGAAGGTGAAGCGGGCCTCGTCGAGGCGGCCCGAGCGGGCGAGGGCGTCGACGTACCAGAACGTGCAGATGGAGAACGTGCCTTCCGACCCGGCAAGCCCGTCGGGGGACGCCGCGGGGTCGTAGCGGTACACGAGGCTGTCCGAGACCAGGGTGGTGTCCATCGCCGCCAGGGTCGACAGCCACTTGGGGTCGGTGGGGACCGCGAACCCGACGAAGGGCAGGAGCAGGAGGGAGGCGTCGAGCACCTCGCTGCCCTCGTACTGGGTGAAGGCGCCCACCGCCTCGTTCCAGCCTCGCGCCATGACCGCCTCGTAGAGCCGGTCTCGCTCCTCCGTCCAGCGCCTGACGTTGGCGGGCAGGCCTCGTCCGGCGGCGATGCGGATGCCCCGGTCGAGGGCCACCCAGCCCATCAGCCGCCCGTACACGAAGGGCTGCTGGCCGCCCCGTGTCTCCCAGATGCCCTCGTCGGGCTGGTCCCAGTGCTCGCAGACCCAGTCGAGCACGTCGACGATGTCGCGCCACCCGGCGTCGGCGACTCCCAAGCCCACCCGGTCGCCGAGGTAGACGGTGTCCATCAGCTCGCCGTAGATGTCGAGCTGGAGCTGGTCGGAGGCCCCGTTGCCGATGCGGACGGGCTGGGAGCCGCGGTAGCCCTCGAGGTGGTCGAGCGTCTCCTCGGCCAGGTCCGCGCTGCCGTCGACCCGGTACATGATGTGCAGCGGCGTCGGGCTGCCGGCCGGGTGCTCCTCGACCCGCTTCCGCAGCCATCGGCCCGGCGCGGCCGCCTCCTCGTGGAAGCCCAGGCCGAGCAGCGCGTACACCGAGAACGAGGCGTCCCGGACCCAGGTGTAGCGGTAGTCCCAGTTCCGCTCGCCCCCGACCTGTTCGGGGAGCCCGGCGGTCGGGGCGGCCACGAGGCCCCCGGTGGGGGCGTAGGTCATGAGCTTGATGGAGATGGCCGAGCGGTACACGGCCTCGCGCCAGCGGCCTCGGTAGCGGCCGCCCTCGACCCAATCCGCCAGAACGCCGCCGTGTCCTCGTACAGCCGCTGCAGCTCGCCGTGCCCGACCGTCGTGGGGACGCCGCCTGCGCCTGATTCGAGCAGCAGCGCGCCCTGTTCACCCGCCCGCACCGTCACCCGGGCCCGCACGTCGTCCCCGTCGGCCTCGAGGTGCCAGCTCGACGTGAGGTCGAGGGTGAGGGCGTCGGTCTCGAAGCGGGCCGTGGTGCCGCTGACCTTGGCCCGGTGCGGCTGGCGGGCGTAGTCGAAGCGTGGCTGGACCCTGGCCGGCGCACGCCGCGGATGGCCCGCACCAGGCGGCGGTGGCCGGAGGCGCGGCGCGGCTCCTCGACGGGCATGAAGTCCAGGACCTCGGCGACCCCGTCCTCGGACAGGTAGCGGGTGATGAGGATGGCCGTGTCCGGTTGGTACATCTGCTTGGTGACCGTGCCGTCCCCGACGGCGGTGATGGAGAAGCGCCCGCCCTTGGCGTCGTCGAGCAGGGCAGCGAACACGCTCGGCGAGTCGAAGCGCGGACAGCAGTACCAGTCCACCGTCCCGTCGGTGGTGACCAGGGCGGCCGTCTGCAGGTCGCCGATGAGGCCGTGGTCGGCGATGGCTGGGTAGCTCATGGGTCGCTCCGTTCGACCGTCGCAGGCCGGGCGGCCTGCGACGGTGGGATCGGGACGAGGGGCCGCGACCGGTCGCGGGCGACGACGGGTGCGCCGCTACCGCGGGCCGGGCAGGGGGCGGGACCTCGGGCGCTGGTCGTCGAGCCAGGAGGCTTCGACCGCCTCGTCGAGGTGCTCCTCGAGCCACACCGCGAGGAGGTTCATGTCGAGGGGCATCGCGCCGCTGATGGTCGTGTCGAACGAGGCCTCGTGCAGCGGGCTGTCGGCGTGGAACGTGCCGTCGGCGTCCTTGGCCACGAACCAGACCTTCCTCATGTTCGTCCCGTCCACCGGCTGCTCACGCATGACGGCGAAGGGCGAGCGAGGTGCTTCGAGCTTCGTCATGAACAGAGCCTTGCACGCCGGGGACGCCGAGGTGACGTGACCGTGGCATCCCATCTCGGGGGCGCCGCGTCGGGGGCCCCCGGACGGGCTCGGCGTCGCACCCGCCGTCGTGTCAGCCGATGGCGCCCGACTTGCGCAACCGGGCGAGCTCCTCCGCGCTGAAGCCCCACTCGCTGAGGGCTTCGTCGCCGCCCTGGCCGGGACGCGGGCCGACTCGGCGGACCTCCGACGCCGTCCGGCTGAAACGGGGCGCGGGAGCCGGTTGGCTGGTCCCGTCCACCTCGACGAACGCCCCCCGGTCCACGTTCTGGGGATGGCGAGGCGCCTCTTCGAGGTCGAGCACCGGCATCACCGTGTCGTCGGGCCCGTCGAACAACTCGGCCCACTCGTCACGGGTGCGGGTGGCGAACAGCTCGCCCAGCCGTGCCCGGTAGGCGGGCCAGTTGGCCCGGTCGGCCGGGTCGCCGAGGCCCGAGAGGTCGAGCCCCGCCTTCTCGCGCACCGAGCGCAGGAACTTGGGCTGCAACAGGGCCGTGGAGACGTACTTGCCGTCGGCGCACCGGTAGGTCCCGTAGCGCCAGTCGCCGCCGTCGATGAGGTTCGACTGGCGCTCGTTGACCCAGGTCCCCCCGGCGAGGTTCCCGTAGACGTACGCCATCAGGTTGAGCGCGCCGTCGGCGATGGCCGCGTCGATGACCTGGCCCTGGCCTGACCTCGACGCCTCGAACATGGCCGCCACCATGCCCATGGCCAGGAAGACGCCACCGCCGCCGAAGTCCCCGGCCATGATCAGCGGCGGCATCGGCGGCCGGTCGGCCTCGCCGATGGCCCACAGGGCGCCCGTCACGGACAGGAAGTTCGCGTCGAAGCCGGCCCGCTGGGCGAGCGGGCCCTGTTGGCCCCAGCCGGTCATGCGCCCGTAGACGAGGCGGGGGTTGCGGGCCAGGCACTCGTCGGGGCCGAGGCCGAGCCGCTCGGCCACCCCGGGGCGGAAGCCTTCGATGAGGCCGTCCGCCTCCTCCACCATGCGCAGCACGGCGTCACGCCCTTCGGGCGACTTCAGGTCCACCTGCACCGAGCGGCGGTTGCGGTAGAGGAACCGGTAGGGGTGGTCGGGGTAGCCGAGCTCCATCTCCTCCATCCGGTCCACGAGCACCACGTCGGCGCCCATGTCCGAGAGCAACATCCCGGCGAACGGGCCCGGCCCGATGCAGAAGAGCTCGACGATCTTCAGACCCGCGAGCGGCCCCATTGGCGTCCCTCCCCGGACGGCGGCGGCCGGGCGGCCACCGCCAAGCCCGGCAGCGTAGGGGCAGCGCCGCTGGACGATCACACCGACCCTGCCCGGCGCCGAGGCCACCGGGCGCGCGGCACATGTCGGCGGGGCCCGGCGTCCGGCGGCTCAGATCGCGCCGACGGCCAGGGCGGCGAGCACGGCCAAGCCGATGCCGATGCGGTACCAGCCGAACACGGCCAGGCTGTGCCGGTTGAGGTACCCGACGAGCCAGCGCACGGCCAGCGCGGCGGAGACGAACGCCGTGAGCAGGCCGAGCAGCGGCGGCCCCCAACCGAATCGCTCGACGAGCTCGGGCCCGCTGCCCAGGCTCTCGTAGACGGTGGCGGCCCCCAGGGTCATGGCGCCGAGCAGGAAGCTGAACTCCACGGCGGCGGCGAGGCTCAGCCCCACGAGGAGGGCGGCCAGGAGCGTGACCAGGCTACGGCTCACGCCGGGCCACAGGGCGAGGGACTGGGCGAGCCCGATGAGCAGGGCGGCGATGAGCGTGCCGTCGACCCACTCCGGCATCGCTAGCCCCAGATCACCAGGCGCGCGCCGACGAAGATGAGGAAGACCGCGAAGACCGTGCGCAGGCGGCGCTCGGGGAGGTTTTTCATCGTGCGTGCGCCGATCTGCGCGCCGATGACTCCACCGACGGCGAGGCCGACGGTGAGCCCCCAGTCGACCTGGTCGCGGAGAACGTACTGCGCGGCGGCAGAGGCCGCGGCGAAGATGACGATCGCGAGGCTGGTCGCGTGAGCCTGGTGCTGGCCGAGGCCGGCGATGAGAATAAGAAG
>WHTX01000262.1 GCA_009377505.1 Acidimicrobiia bacterium | reverse complement strand
CCCCCGAGCAGGGCCTGGCCCGCGCCCGAGGCGAGCGCCCGCGCCGAGCCAACCACGAGCAGCCGCTGGGCGCCGGTGGCCTTGAGCAGCGGGCGGAGCCGGCTCAGCTGGCCCGGGCCCACCGAGAGCTGCTGGGGTGGCGCGGCCACCGTCCAGGCGCCGGTCACGTGGGCCCCGGCTCCGAGCTGGGGAGCAGGTCGGTGAGGAACGGCGCGCCCTCGACGCGCCGTGGGCCGAGCCACGTGTACCACTCGACGCCGAACAATGAGGCGAAGGCCTCTGGGGGCATGGCGAAGAAGAAGGAGTCGGGGCTGATCTGGCTCTCGTGCGCCTCCATGGCCGCCCGCTTGCGGTCGAGCACGGCCCGCACGTCGACGGCATGGGTGATCTCCGCCTCCGGGGACCCGAACTCGGAGGTGTCCCAGTCCTCCTCCTCCATGTCGCCCGGCCCGCCGCCCGCCCCGTCCATCGCCGGCGCCTCGGCTCGGGCCCGCTCGATGACGTCCCGGTTCATGGTGGAGGCGAAGACCCGCTCGGGCGCGAGCCCCACCAGCTCGGCCGCTCGGAGGCCCACCCGGTGCACCTGGATGTGGTCGGGGTGCCCGTAGCCCCCGTGGTCGTCGTAGATCGTGATCACGTCGGCGTCGACCTCGCGGAGGATGGCGGCGAGCCGCCCCGCCGCGTCCTCCACGTCGGCCTGCCAGAAGCAGCTCGGGTCGTCGTTGGTCGGCTCGCCGATCATCCCTGAGTCCACGTAGCCCAGGAACTCGACGCGCTCCGCGCCGAGGATCCCAGCCGAGCGCTGCGTCTCTTCGACCCGCCGCGTCCACAGCGGCTCGTCGGGCCCGAGCACGCCGGGTACGGGCTCGCCCTGCTCGCCCCTGGTGGCCACCACGAGCACGACTCGGTGCCCGTCCTCGGCAGCGCGTGCCATCACCCCGCCGGTGGCGATGGCCTCGTCGTCGGGGTGGGCGTGGAAGGAGACCAAGGTGGCCACGGAGCCCTCGGCCGCTAGCGGACGGCGCCGGCGGCGCGCAGCTTGGCCACCTCGTCCTCGGAGAACCCCCAGTCGACGAGCACCGCGTCGGTGTGCTCGCCGGGCCAAGCTGCGGGGCCGGTGATGACGGGCGGCGTGCGGCTGAAGCGGGGGGCAGGCGCGGGCTGGGACACCCCGTCGACCTCCACGTAGGTGCTCCGCTGCACGTTGTGGGGGTGCTTCGCCGCCTCGGACATGGTGAGCACGGGGGCGAAGCAGACGTCGGAGCCCTCCATCACCGTGCACCACTCGGCGCGGGTCTTGCGCTTCACCAGGGCGGCGAGGCGCTCCTTCATGACGGGCCAGGCGGTCTTGTCGAGCTGGTGGGGCAGGTCTGCCTCCTGGCCGAGGCCGGAGAGCTCGAGCAGCTCGGCGTAGAACTGGGGCTCGATGGACCCGAAGGAGACGTACTCGCCGTCGGCCGTCTCGTAGACGTCGTAGAAGTGGCTGCCGGTGTCGAGCAGGTTGGAGCCCCGCTCCTCGGTGAAGGCGCCCGTGGGGAACATGCCGGCGAACATGGCCATGAGCACGGCCGCGCCGTCGACCATCGCCGCGTCGACGACCTGGCCCTTGCCCGAGCGCTGCGCCTCGAGCATCCCGCACACGAGCCCGAAGGCCAGGAACATGCCACCGCCGCCGAAGTCGCCGACCAGGTTGAGGGGCGGCACGGGGGCCTCGCCCTTGCGGCCGATGTGGGCCAGCGTGCCGGACAGGGCGATGTAGTTGATGTCGTGGCCCGCCATCTGCGCGTAGGGGCCCTCCTGGCCCCACCCGGTCATGCGGCCGTAGACGAGGCGCGGGTTGCGGGCCATGCACTCGTCGGGGCCGATGCCCAGGCGCTCGGCGACGCCGGGGCGGAAGCCCTCGAGCAGGGCGTCGGCGCCCTCGACGAGCCGGAGCACGGTCTCGACGCCCTCCGTGGACTTGAGGTCGACGGCGACCGAGCGCCGGCCCCGGGCCAGCACGTCCGGCGGGCGGGTGGCCGGTACCTCCTCGGCGACGTTGGCTGCCCGGTCGACCCGCACCACCTCGGCCCCCATGTCGGCCAGCATCATGGCGCAGAACGGGCCCGGGCCGATGCCCTGCAGCTCGACCACCTTGAAGCCTGTCAACGGTCCCATCGTGTGCTTCCCCTCAGTGACGTGTCTCGGCCGACGCCGACGCGGCGTGGCGCGTGACCAACTCGATGATGTGCGACCAGAACGGCACGGGCAGGTCGTGGCCCAGGCCCTCGACCAGTTCGAGGCGGGCACCGGGCACCAGTTCGGCCGTGCGCCGGCCCCCTGACGGGTCGACGAGGAGGTCCTCGGTGCCGTGGACGACGAGCGTGGGCGTGCGCAGGCCGACCAGGCCCTCGGCCCGGCTCGGCGAGCTCACGATGGCGATGAGCTGGCGCTGCACGCCGTCCGGGTCGAAGGCCCGGTCGAACTGGGCCCCGGCCACGCTGCGCACCCGTTCCTCGTCGACGCGGTCGGGGCTACCGACGATGCTGGCCACCACCACGGCACGGTCGATCGCCTCTTCGCGGCCCTCGGGCGGGGGCAGGGCCATGAGCTCGAGCGCTTCGGGCCGCGGTTGGCCGACCTCGGGCTCGCCGGTGGTCGACATGAGCGAGGTGAGCGACAGCACACGGCCGGGGCGGTCCATGGCGAGCTGCTGGGCGATCATGCCGCCCATGGAGGCCCCGAGCACGTGGGCCGCCTGGACGCCGAGGTGGTCGAGGAGGCCGACGGCGTCGGCGGCCATGTCGGCGAGCAGGTAGGGGGCATCGACCGCCTCGCCCCGCACGAGGCGGGCCATGGCCTCGGCCACGTCGAGGGAGCCGGGCACCCTGCTCGACAGCCCGACGTCGCGGTTGTCGTAGCGCAGGACGAAGAAGCCCCGGTCCACGAAACCCTCGCAGAGCTCCTCGGCCCACGTCAGGCACTGCCCGCCGAGGCCGTTCACGAGGAGGAGCGCGGGGTCACCGGCGTCGCCGAACGTCTCGTAGTAGACCTCGATGCCGTTGGCCGGGGCGACGGGCATGCCGGCAACGGTAGCCCGCGGCACGATCCGCGACCTTGGCGCCGGCCCGCCCGGCCGCCCCGCCCGCCCAGGCTCAGCAGCGGAGGGCGACCGCGTTGGCCGTCTCGCTGACCTGGGCCAGCTCCTCGTCCGTGAGCGACGCCGCGGTGAGCAGCTCGAGGGGCAACTCGTCCACCACGCGGCCGGCGAAGCACGCCGCCGCCGTCATCTCCGCCCCTTCGGCCAGCCACTGCTGCAGGAGCGTCGTGCGCACGACGGGCAGCACGAAGGGGTCCTGGTCCCCGCGGGCCAGCTCGCCCTGCGTGCCGGGGTCGCAGGACTCCAGCTCGACGAGGTCCCCGGCGCGGCCCACGACGGCCGTGCCCGCCGGCAGGGTGGCACGCCAGGACTCGAGGGCCCCCGTCAGGAGGTCGGCCTCGCCCGGGGCCGTGGCGAAGCTGATCGCCACGCAGCTGCGCTCGTCGCGCCGGAAGGTCACGGAGGCGTCCCCCGCCCAGGCGTCGGCGGCGGCGAGCGCCTCCTTGGGGCCGATGCGCGTGGCGAGAACCAGGTAGAGGGTGGGCACGCCGAAGGGGCCCTCCCAGTCGACCTCGGCGTCGCCGACGTCGGGGACCGCCACGTCCACGGGCGGCCGGCCCTCGAACCAGGCGACCGGGTCGAAGACCTGCTGCTCGCTGGCCGGCAGGTCCCGGAACAGCTCGTCCACCACGTCGGGGCCCGACTCCCCCGTCACCACCTGCACGAAGAGGTCCCCGAAGGCGTACGGAGCGCCGAAGAGGGACACCAGGGCGTCGGGCACGGCCTCGAGGCCGGCGACGTCCGCGGCGCTCGTCACCTGCGCGGCCTCGTACGCCGCGGCGTCCTCCGCCCCGAGGCTCTCCACGTACCCGTGCTCGATGCGCATGGCGTCGCCCTCGATGACCGCGTCGGCGACGAAGGACATGCCCGCCTCGCCCGCCTCCTCGAGGAGGGCACCGAGGTCGAAGTGCTGGTCCTGGAGGGCATGGGTGAGCTCGTGGACGAGGGTGCCGCGCACGGCGGGAGTCAGCTCCTGGCCCCGCACGGTGATGCGCTCCTGCTCGGGGTCGTAGAACGCCAACGTGCCGGAGTCGCTGAGGTCGCTGAGGTCGCTGAGGGCGTCTACGAGGTCCACCTCGCCGGCCAGAAGGCCGAGCGCCCGGAACAGCCCGGCCGCCCGGTCGATCTCGGCACGGTCCTCGTCGGTCACCTCGTCGAGCCGGGCACGAGCGCTGTAGTCCGCAGCGTCGAGGAACTCGATCTCCACGGGGTGGCCGAACTCGAGGCTTCGGGCAGACTCGACGTACTCGACGAGGTCGACGACCCGAGCGTCCCACGCCTCGGGCCGCCCGTCGCCACGCCCACAGCCTGCGGTCAGGGCGGCAGCGAGGGCGGCGACGAGGAGGGCAGCGGCGCCTGGCGGAGGGGACGGTGGGACGACGCAGAGGAGTGCACCTCACCTTGTCGGACTGCCGCGCCCGCGACTGGAGCTGTCCCGGGGGGACCGCTCGGCTCGCGGTTCGAGCCCCGGCCACGAGCCTCGTGAAACATCACGGCTTGCGCCGAGCTGTAGGAGCCGGGGCGGATGGACGGCTTCGAGCCGACGCTGCGGCGTGTCGTGGGCAATGTGGCCGTCGTGGTCGGCGGAGGCCAGACCCCGGGGGAGACGATCGGCAACGGGCGGGCCACGGCGCTGCTGCTCGCCGGGCACGGCGCCGCCGTGGTGGTGGCCGACCGCCGGCCCGAGGCCGCCGAGGAGACGGTGGCGCTCCTGGTCGGCGAGGGGGCGAGGCGAGCGCCTTCACCGTGGATGGGCTCGGGTTGGGACGTGGCCGCCGCCGCCCCGCCGAGGAGGCCCGCTTCGTCACGGGGGTGGCGCTGCCCGTCGACGGCGGGGGCAACGTCGGGAGCGTGTGAGTCGTCGCGCTCGGGGCGCTCGGGGCGCTCGGGGGGCACGCGGGGCTGGGAGGCTGGCCCGCTGTGCCGGGCGGAGGAGGCCGCTGGACTACGGTGCGGCGGCGCGAGGCACGCAGCAGGGGGTCCCGGCATGGCTGACATGGTGCGCTACGAGGTGGAGGGGCGGGTCGCCACCGTCACGCTCGACCGCCCCGAGAAGCTCAACGCCATCACCGTGCAGCTCCAGGACGAGCTGCTGGCCGCCCTCGGGGAGGCCGAGGCCGACCCCGGTGTCCACGTCGCCGTCGTGGCGGGGGCGGGCCGCGGGTTCTGCGCCGGCTACGACGTGAGCGGGGCTAACGCCCCGGTGGGCGGCGTGCCCGGGGACCGTGACTGGCTCGACCGCATGATGCGGGGCTGGCTGCGCATCTGGGACCTGCGCCTGGCCGTCGTGGCCAAGGTCCACGGGGTCTGCCTGGCCGGGGGCACGCAGCTGGCGACGATCTGCGACGTGACCTTCGCAGCGGAGGACACCAGGGTCGGCACGCCCCAGCTGCCCCTCGGCGGCGGCTACGTGTCCGCCAACTGGGCGTGGCTCGTGGGCCCGAAGAAGGCGAAGGAGATCTTCTTCCCCACAGGGACGACCATCACGGGCCGCGAGGCCGTGGACATCGGGCTCTTCAACCAGGCCTACCCTGCCGGCGAGCTGGACGCGATCGTGGCGGAGTACGCGGCCCGGGTGGCCCGCACGCCGAAGGACATCCTCGCCCTGCAGAAGCAGTCCATCAACCAGACCCAGGAGCTCCAGGGCTTCCGCCAGGCGCTCATGCAGGGAGTGGAGATCGATGCCATCGCCCACACCGCGCCGGCGGTGCGAGAGGTGAACCGCTTCATCGCCGAGCGTGGCCTGCGCGAGGCGCTGCGCGCCTTCAAGGCCGGCGAGCTGCTCTGAGCGCGACCTCTCGTGGCCCTGCCGCGCCCGTCGAGCGCCAGGCCGGGCGGCCGGCCCGTCGCCGGGAGGGGGCTGGGCGGCGGCGGGGCCGGGCGGGACCTGCAGCCAGGGATGCGGAGACCTGCGTTCTGGGCTGCTCGACGACCTGTTCCAAGGGTGGCTGGTCCACTCGACGCCGGTGGCGTGCGCCCCGTCCCGGCCCACGGCCCGGCGGTCGAACGTCGCTGGGTGGGTGAGCGAGGGCTACTGCGCCTCCCGTTCTCGTTCCCGGCGGCGAGCCGCCCAGCTTCGCGAGCAGCCCGGGCCGAGGCGGAAGGTCGTGACGAGCGCGAAGGTTCGTGCACCGTGGTGGTGCAGGATCCTTCGCGGTTCGCCTGGCCAGGGGGACTCAGCGGCCCGCCCACCGCCGATCGCCCAGGCCGCCCCCCGCCGGCGACGCGTGCCGCCCCCGACCCCTCCGGATCGTTCATCAGACCTGCTCGAGGCCGACGTAGTTCTCGGCGAAGCTGGTCGCCGCGGCTGGCGAGCTGCACAGGTACTCGAGGCGGGCCAGCTGGGACCGCTCGAGGAACGGGTCACCGCCGTCGAGGCGGTGCAGCAGGTGCGCCATCCACAAGCTGAACTCCTGCACCCGCCAGATCCGGCGCAGGCACGTCTCCGAGTAGGCGTCGAGGCCGCCCTCGTCGCCGTCGCCCACCCAGCGCAGCACCGCCTCGGCCAGGTGGCGGGCGTCCCAGATGGCCAGGTTCATGCCCTTCGCCCCCACCGGCGGCACGATGTGCGCAGCGTCCCCTACGAGGAACAGCCGCCCGTACCGCATCGGCTCCACCACGTAGGAGCGCATCTCCACGACCCCCTTCTCGAGGACCGGGCCCTCCTGCAGCTCCCAACCCTGCTCGCCCAAGCGGGTCTGCAGACCGGCCCAGATGCGCTCGTCCGGCCAATTGGCGATGTCATCGTCGGGCGGGCACTGCAGGTAGTAGCGCGAGATCGTCGGGGTCCGGAGCATGTGCCCGGCGAACCCCTCGGCGTGCAGGGCGTAGATGATCTCCTCGGTGGAGGGCGGCGCTGCGGCCAGCATGGCCACCCAGCCGAACTCGTGGTGGCGATCGAACACCTGGAGCTGGCCCGCGGGCACGCTCGCTCGGCTGACGCCGAGGAACCCGTCGCACCCGGCGACGACGTCGCAGCCCCACTCCCCCACGGACGACGTGATCCGTGGCTCGCCACCGAGGTCGGCGAGCGCGACGTCGGGCACGTCGAAGTGCAGCTCGCCGCCCCGATCCAAGAAGATCCCGATGAGGTCGCTGACGAGCTCCTGCTGGGGGTACACGTGCATCGGCCGGCCCCCGGCGAGCTCGGCGTAGGGGATGCGGTGCGAGCGGCCGCCGAAGCGCAGGACGGTGCCCTCGTGCGCCTTGCCCTCGGCGAGGAGGCGCTCGCCCCAGCCCCGCTCGACGAGGAAGGCCACGCTCGGGTGTTCGAGCAGGCCGGCCCGCACCCGCGTTTCGCAGTGCCGACGGGACTGGCGCTCGAGCACGACGCAGTCGACCCCCGCATCGAGCAGCAGGTTGGCCAGCACCAGCCCGGCCGGCCCCGCACCGACGATGCCGACCTTCGTCCGGCTGGTCATGGCCCCTACCTCCTGTCCCGGCCGAGCGTAGAGCCCGCCGGCCTGACCGGCCGCCAGCAGGCCAGGTGGGGCGCGGCGTCCCCCAGCCACGGCACCGCGAAGGATCCTGCACTTCGAC
>WHTX01000005.1 GCA_009377505.1 Acidimicrobiia bacterium | reverse complement strand
CGCCGGCGGCGAGGCGCTCGCAGAGCGCGTCGGGCCAGGAGAGCATCGTCGTCCCGCCCGCGAGCAGGACGAGTGGTGCGTCGTCGTCACCGAAGGACTCGATGCCCAGGGTGACCTCATTGGCGTCGACGGTGGTCATCGGATCACCGTAAACGGAGCCCATGGGCCGGGATGGATTCGAACCATCGACCTACGCCTGGCGGCCCCTCGGTCGCGGACCGGCCGACGCGGTCGGGCGATGAGCCGGTGCGACGGGCCGACTATTCCCAATCTTTCATTCGAGCTCGCTCGAGCTGGTCAACCAGTTGCCCGCATGGCTCGCCCTACCAGCTGCCGTCCTGGTCAGTGGCCTGGCCGCGAGCCTCATGAAAAGATCAGGGCTATTGTCGCCGCCAACCGGACTCTGGGGGTTACGTGGACGAGCTGATCATCAGGAACGCCCGCATCGTGGACGGCACCGGCCGCCCGGCTTACACCGGCGATGTGGCCGTCAACGGTGGCCGTATCAGCGAGGTGGGCTCGATCGACCGGCCCGCGAAGCGGGTCGTCGACGCCGACGGGCTGTTGCTCACGCCCGGCTTCGTGGACATCCACACCCATTTCGACGGGCAGGTGTGCTGGGACAAGCAGGTGACCCCGTCGAGCTGGCACGGCGTGACCACGGTCGTCATGGGGAACTGCGGCGTCGGGTTCGCCCCGGTGCGACCGGGTACGGAGGACGCGCTGGTCCAGCTGATGGAGAGCGTCGAGGACATCCCCGGGACAGCGCTGCACGAGGGCATCCCGTGGGGCTGGGAGAGCTTCGGCCAGTACCTCGACACGATCGACACGCCCTACACCATCGACGTCGGTACGCAGTTGCCGCACGTGGCGCTGCGTCACTACGTGATGGGGGAGCGCTGCTACGACGACGCCACCGTCGAGGACATGGCCCAGATGTCCGAGCTCACCCGCCAGGCGCTCGCCGACGGCGCGCTCGGGTTCTCCACCTCCCGCTTCTACGGGCACATGGACAAAGCCGGGAACCTCGTGCCGGGCACCAACGCGACCGCCGATGAGATGGTGGCCATCGCCGAGGCGTTCGCCGATTTCGACCACGGCACGATGGAGGTCATCTCCGACTACCTCGACCAGCCCGAGGAACTGGCGTGGATCGAGCACATCGCCCGCCTCACCCGCCGTCCCCTCACCTTCCTCGTGACGCCGAACATCGACAACGGCATCTGGGACCTGGCCGATCGGCTCAACCCGGAGGGCCTTGCCATCCGCCCCCAGGTCGGGGCGCGGCCGGCGTCGGTGCTGATGACGCTCGAGGGCACGCTCAACCCCATGCGCCAGTTCCCCTCCTACGCGGAGATCAAGGACCTGCCCTTCGACGAGCAGCGACGGATGCTGCTCGACCCGGAGTTCCGGGCCAAGGTGCTGGCCGACGAAGCCAAGACATCGCGCTTTGCCGACACGAACAAGATGATCTCGACGTGGCACAAGATGTACGTGCTGCCGACCGACCTCAGCTACGAGCCGGATCATCCCGATTCCATTGCCGGGATCGCCGAGGCCAAGGGCATCCACGTCCGCGAGGCGCTGATGGACGTGATGGCCGACAAGCGCCCGATCCTGTTCCTGTTCGGCAAGTACCGCGGCAACCTCGGCGAGCAGGTGACCGCCATCGAGCACGAGCATTCGGTGTTCGGCCTGTCCGACGGCGGCGCCCACTGCGGTGTGCTGTGTGACGCCAGCGTGCCCACCTACATGCTGGCGTACATGACACGTGACCGTACAAAGGGCCCGAGGATGTCTCTCGAGTTCGTGGTGCACAAGATGACCCAGGACACCGCGCTCCTCTACGGGCTCGACGACCGTGGTGTCATCGCCCCCGGCTACCGGGCCGACCTCAACCTGATCAACTACGACGCCCTCTGCCTTGAAGACCCCCACATGGTCTACGACCTCCCGGCAGGCGGCAAGCGCCTGATCCAGCGTGCTCAGGGCTACCGGATGACGATCTGCAACGGTGAGCTCACCTACGAGAACGGCGAGCACACCGGGGCTTACCCCGGCCGACTGATCCGGGGCGGCGCACCAGCCACGGCGTAGCAAGGCGCTGCCGCCGCGGGCTCGTCACCGCCGCCGGGGCCGCGTGCCATCGCCTCGAGCCCCGGGCGGCGAGCTCCTCCTCAGAGCGGACCACACCGCCCAGGCCAATGATTGCGCTAGTCCTCACTCGTTGCGCTATCGGGCTCCGGGCCTGGGTGCCCTTCACGAGAACCTCGAGTTCGTGTTCTCATGAACGCGTTCAGCGAGTTGTGGCGAATCGCTTGCTCGAACAGACGTTCGTGTTGTAAAGTGTTGCCATGAGCGAGGTATTCGACATCGGGGCGATGGCCCAGTCGCTCGCTGATGTCGACGTGGCTGGCTTGTGTGATGACGAGGTCGCGCGGTGCGTGATCGAGGCCGAGGTGTTGTTGAACGCGGTGAACGCGTTCTCCGCGGCGGTGCTCGCCGAGCTCGAGCGGCGCGCCCTGCACGAACTGGAGGGGGCGCGCTCGGCGGCTGGCTGGGCGGCGGGGCGGACCGGGTCCCCCAAGCCCGCACTGGCGGCGAGGCTGCGGGCGGGCCGGGGTCTGCGGATGCTGCCCTCGGCGTCGGCGCCGGCGCGCTCAGCCCCGATCACCTCGCCGTCCTCGCCGGGTGTGAGCGCCTCCACCCCGCCCTCGCTGCCCGCGCGAAGCCCTGCTGGTCGGCCAGGCCGTCGAGCTCGACGCCGGGTCGTTCCGGGCTGCGGCCCGCCACTGGGAGGGCTGCGCCGCCGACGTCGACGCGCCCGACCCTGTACCAGGCCCGGAGCCGGTGGACGAGGTGTTCCTGTCCAAGACCCTGGACGGACGCTGGGTGCTCAACGGCAGCTTCTCCGCCGAGAGCGGGGACCTGTTGCACGCCGCGCTCGGGGCCGAGGTCGACCGCTACCTACGCGCCGCCCGCGACGGGGACCCTTCCGTCGTGGGCCAGCTCGCGTCGCAGTTGCGGGCGGGGGCGCTGCTCGACCTGGTCGGCCAGACGATGCGCCGCGAACCCTCGGAGGCGTCGGTCCCTGACCGCTACCGGGTCGCGGTCGTCGTCCCCTTCGACAGGTACGACGACGCCGGTCTCCCGACATGTGACTCGCAGGCGTTCCGGGTCGTGCTCGGCGCCGATGGCGACGTCCTCGACGTCGGCCGGGACAGCCGGCGTTGGACGACCTCCATCCGCCGGGCGGTCACCATCCGCGACGGTCGTTGCACTTTCCCTGGCTGTGACCGGCCCGTCTCGTGGTGTGATATCCATCACTGCACGGAATGGGAGTATGGCGGGCGGACGAGTGTCGACAACGGCGTCTTGTTGTGCCGCCACCACCACACTTTCATCCACAAGAAACGCTGGCGGGTAGGCATCGAACACGGCAAGCCCGGCACCCGATGGCCCGACGGCACCCAATACGTCATCCGACGATGGGACATGACGCTACCCCGGCACGGCTAGCTCCTCGGCCAGATCCGGCCGTACCGACGCAGCTACGGTGCAGGCCACCAGCGGCGCGGATGGTCGACGAGGGAGGGGACACCAGGATCGTGGATGCGCTCAACGGGAGGACGGCCGTGGTGACGGGAGGTGCCTCGGGCATGGGGCGGGCATTCTGTGACCGCTTCGCCCGTGCCGGCATGAGGATCGTCGTCGCCGACATCGAGCAGGCCCCCCTCGACGGGGCCGTGGCCGAGCTGCGGGCGAACGGGGCCGAGGCGATCGGGTTGCGCTGTGACGTCGCCGCCCCCGAGGACCACGAGGCCGTGCTCGCCGCGGCCATCGACGCTTTCGGCGCCGTCAACGTCGTCTGCCTCAACGCCGGTGTGGGCGGGGCAAACGGGCCGACGTGGAAGGTGTCCCTCGACGACTGGCGCTGGACCCTCGACGTGAACCTGTGGGGCGTCGTGCACGGCATCCGAACGTTCGTGCCTCACCTGCTGAGCCATGGCGACGGACACATCGTCACCACGGCGTCGATCGCCGGGCACACCTCCTCGCCGTTCGGCGCGCCCTACAACGTGTCCAAGCACGGGGTCGTGACGCTCAGCGAGACCCTCTACAACGAGCTGCGTCGCGAGGGCTCCACGGTCGGGGTGACCTGTCTGAGCCCGGGCTTCGTCGCCACCAACATCCTCGAGTCCACCGTCCGCAACCGCCCTGGCGGCCGACCGGCCCCTGCGGGCGAGCGTGACCCCGGCACGGCCCGGTTCGTCGAGATCGCTCGGCGGATGGTCGAGAACGGCTTGCCGCCTGCCGAGGTCGCCGAGCTCGTCCACGACGCCATCCTCGCCGACCAGTTCTGGCTCTTCACCGACGACGTCTGGGACGAGCCCATCAGCCGCCGCCACCTGGAGATCGATGAGCGCCGCGCTCCCACCCTGCCGGCGCCCCGCAGGCGCTGATCAGCCACTCCTGGGACCTGCCCGAGGCGGCCGGATCGTGCAACCGGCCACGAATTGTCGCAGGATCTAGAGCGGACGACCGGGCCGCGAACGGCTCGCAGGGAACTCCAGGAGGGCAAGACATGAGCCGGCTCGAGGGCAAGGTCGCGGTGATCACGGGCGGCGCGAGTGGCATCGGCGCGGGGACCGTGCGCCGCTTCGTCGACGAGGGCGCGAAGGTGTTGATCGCCGATCTCGATCAGGAGAAGGGCGACGCGTTGGCCGCCACGCTCGGCGCCGCGACCGCGTTCCTCAGGACCGACGTGTCCAAGGAGGAGGACATCGCCGCGATGCTGGCCGAGACCATCGACCGTTTCGGGCGGGTCGACGTGCTCTACAACAACGCGGGCTTCGGCGGCGCGCTCGGCCCGATCGAGTCCACCAGCCTCGCCGACTACGACCTCACCATGGACGTGCTGCTCAAGAGCGTGTTCCTGGGCATGAAGCACGTCGCCCCGGTGATGAAGGCGCAGGGGTCGGGCTCGATCATCTCGACCGCCAGCGTCGCCGGGATCCGCGTCGGCTACGCGCCCCACCTCTACAGCGTCGCCAAGTGCGCGGTCATCCACCTGACCAAGACCGTCGCTCTCGAGCTGGGCGAGCACGGTGTCCGGGCCAACGCCATCTGCCCGGGGTTCATCGCCACACCGTTGGCCGCGGGCCGCCCCGACGCCGACGAGAGCCAGATCGACCAGCTGCGCGCGGCGGGCGCCTCCTCGCAGGTGCTCGGCCGGGTCGGCGAAGCGCTCGACATCGCCAACATGGCGCTGTTCCTGGCCAGCGACGAATCGGAATGGATCACCGGCCGGGAGTTCGTCGTCGACGGCGGCTTCGAGGCCGGCCCGCCCTGGTCGCGCTGGCCCAAGTTCGCCCGCATGGAACGGCCGATCCGCCACCACCGGCCCCCCGACCGCTGAGCCCCCAGGCGGGGCGACGGGGCTCAGTCGCCCAGCGCCTCGTAGCAGGCTCGCAGGATGGTGTGGGCCCGGTCGTCGCCGACGGTGCCCTCGCCCATGCGGTTCATGACGTAGGCCATGGTGAAGCCGGCGTCGACGTCGTTGACCACCAACGAGCCGCCCCAGCCTCCCCAGTAGCACACCCGGGCATTGGGGCTGATCGGCGCCCGTGGTGAGTTCAGGCCGTAGCCCACGCCGAAGGTGACACCGATGCCCAGGACCAGGTCGCGTCCGGCCGCCTGCACGTCGAAGATGCGGTCGACCGTGGCGGGCGTCAGCAGGTCGACGCCGCGAGCCGAGCCGCCGGCCGACACGGCGCACTGGGCCAGGGCCACGCTGCGGGCGTTGCCGTGGCCGCCCGCCGCGGGGATCTCCGCCCGGCGCCAGGGGATCGTCCAGGAGTCCTCGGCGGCCAGGCGGGGGTTCGACGCCCGGTAGGGGATGGAGGCCTTGTCCGGCGTGCCGCCGCCGGCGCCGCCGTAGACGAGGGGCGGGGCGGGGATCACCGGGGCGATCCGGGCGTCGTGCTCGGGCCCGGTGCCGATGTGGAAGTCGGCGGCGAAGGGCTTGGCGACCTCGTCGTCGAAGAACCGGCCCACCGACCGCCCGTCGACCCGGCGCACCACCTCGCCCACCAGGTTGCCCTGGCTGATGCCGTGGTAGCCGGACTTCCAGCCCGGCTCCCACCACGGCTCCTGGGCGGCCAGCAGCCCGCACGCCTTGTCCCAGTCGTAGAGGTCGGCGACGTCGAGGCGCTGGTCCCACCCCGCCAGCCCGGCCGTGTGGGAGAGCAGGTGACGGACCAGGACGTTCGCCTTGCCGGCCTGCTCGAACTCGGGCCAGTAGCGGTGCACCGGCGCGTCCACGTCGACCTGGCCCCGGCTGGCCAGCACCAAGAGCGACAGGCAGCTCATGGTCTTGGTGGTCGAGAACACGTTGATGATCGTGTCCTCGACCCAGGGCGTCGTGCCCTCGACGTCGAGCGTGCCGCCCCACAGGTCGACCACCAGCTCGCCGTGGCGCGCCACCGCGCACGACGCGCCGACGTCGCCGTTCCGTTCGAAGTTCTGGGCGAAGGCGTCCTTGACCTTCTCGAAGCCCGCATCGCAGCGACCGCTGACGTCGACCATCGTTCACCCCCGATTGGTGCCTGCAGGAACATAGCTCTGCTCGCCGCGCCCGGACCTGGCAGCATCGCCCGATGGAGTTGAAGAACACGCGGTACGAGATCGACGAGGTCGGCGTGGCGACGGTGTGGTTGCATCGCCCGGAGCGAGCCAACGCGTGGACCGGTCACCTCCACCGCGAGTACCGATGGATCTTCAGCCAGCTGGAGGCCGACCCCGGCGTCCGGGTGGCCGTCGTCACCGGCACCGGCGAGCACTTCAGCGTCGGCGCCGACTCCGGCGCGCTCGACGTGGGCGTGAAGCGCGGTTACTACGACCCGGGCTTGGGCGACGGCACGGCCAACCCGGGCTACGGGGCCCGTGCGGACTTCGACCACGACCTCGCCTGGCAGTGGGCGTTGCGCTTCCCGGTCATCGCCGCGGTCAACGGCGGCTGCGCCGGGGTGGCGTTGTCGCTCGCCTGCTTCTGTGACATGCGCTTCGGCGCGGCCGGGGCCAAGCTCACCACGGCCGCGCCCAAGCTCGGCCTGCCCGCCGAGTACGGCCTGTCGTGGATCCTGCCGCGCCTCGTCGGCGTCAGCTCCGCCGCCGACCTACTGATGTCCGGCCGCACGTTCACCGCCGCCGAGGCCCCGCCCGGCCTGTTCAACGCCGTCTACGACACCCGCGAGGCCCTGCTCGAAGCGGTCATGGAGTACGCCCGGGGCATCGCCACCCGAGTCGGGCCGAACGCAGTCAGCCAGACCAAGCAACAGCTGTACCGGGACATCCTCTGCTTCGACGTGGGCGAATCGATCGAGGACTCGAAGCGGCGCATCAACGACGCCATGAGCACCGAGGAGTACCGCGAAGGCGTCGCCGCGTTCCAGGAGCGCCGCGCGCCCCGCTTCTCGCGATGACCGCGGTCCGGCACGGCGCCCGGGCGGGCCCTGGCGAGTACGGTGCGGTCGACCGAGGACCGGGGGTGCCGGGGTGTTGCTGGACGACCAGGTGGCGATCGTGACCGGTGTCGGGGCGGGCATGGGACGGGCCATCGCCCTTCGCTACGCCGCCGAGGGGGCGACCGTGGTGGGCGTCGACGTCGACACGGAGCGGGGCGCGGCGACGATGGCCAGCGCCGATGGCGACTTCATCTCCTGCGACGTCGGCGACATCGCCGAGACAGAGGCCGTCGTGGCCTCCGTCGTCGAGCGCCACGGGCGGGTGGACGTGCTGGTCAACAACGCCGGGGTCACCAAGAGCCTCGGGTTCTTCGACGTCGCCGAGGCCGACTGGGACCGCATCTACCGGGTGAACGCCAAGGGCCTCTTCTTCTGCATGCAGGCCGTCGCCCGCGCCATGCGCGAGCGGCGCAGCGGCCGGATCGTCAACATCGCCTCGATCGCCGGCAAGGGCTACCGCGGCACCTCGAACATCGCCTACGCGGGGACGAAGGGCGCGGTCATCGCCATGACCCGGATCGCCGCCGCCCAGCTCGCCCGCTACGACGTCAACGTCAACGCCATCTGCCCCGGCGTCACCCGCACCGACCTGTTCGAGCAGGTGGTGGGCGAGCTCGTCGAGCGGGAGGGCATCGGCCGCCCCCAGGCGCTCGAGCGCCTGGACCGCTCCATCCCCCTGCGACGGTCCAACGAGCCCGAGGACGTCGCCAACCTCGCCGCCTGGCTCGGGTCCGAGCAGGCCCGGAACGTGACCGGGCAGTCCTGGAACGTCGACGGCGGCCTCATGTGGGACTGACCGTTCCCCGCCCTGCGGACGTCGGCCCCGTCGGGCCACGAGCCGCGGTTGTGCATCAGGCGGGCGCGGGCGCCGATACTCGTGGGCCACGGGGCGGGCCGAGCCGCTGCGCCCGGTGCGAGACACGTCCTGGGATCGTCACGAAGAGGGGGAGAGGGCTGTGAGAGCTGTCGTCTGCAAGGCGTTCGGAGCGCCGGAGAACCTGGTCGTCGAGGAGGTCAAGGATCCCTCCCCTGGGCCTGGTCAGGTGCTCGTCGACGTCAAGGCCGCAGCGGTGACCTTCCCGGACACCCTCATGCTCGAGGACAAGTACCAGTTCAAGGCTCCGCCTCCCTACGTGCCCGGTGGCGAGGTGGCCGGGGTCGTCGCCGGTGTCGGGGAGGGCGTCCACAGCCTCGCGGTCGGCGATCGCATCGTCGGCGGGCTCGGCGTCACGGGCGGCTTCGCCGAGCTGGCGGTGGTGCCGGCGGCCGGCGCGCGGGTGCTGCCCGACAGCGTGGGCTTCGCCGAGTCGACGGGGCTCAACTACGCCTACGGCACGAGCCTCTACGGCCTCAAGTACCGCGGCGACCTGAAGGCCGGGGAGACCCTGCTGGTGTTGGGCGCCGGGGGCAACGTGGGCCTGTCCGCGGTCGAGCTCGGCAAGCTGATGGGGGCCAGGGTCATCGCCGCGGCCTCGAGCGAGGAGAAGCTCGCCCTGTGCCGCGAGCGCGGTGCCGACGAGACCATCAACTACGCCACCGAGAACCTGAAGGACCGGGCGAAGGAGCTGACCGGCGGTAAGGGCTGCGACGTGGTCTACGACTGCGTCGGCGGCGACTACGCCGAGGCTGCGCTGCGGGCCACGGGGTGGGACGGGCGGTTCCTCGTGATCGGCTTCACGGCCGGGATCCCCTCGGTCCCCCTGAACCTGACGCTGTTGAAGAGCTGCCAGATCGTCGGGGTCTTCTACGGCGCCATGGCGGCGCGGGACCCCGAGAAGCGTGACGCCATCGCCGCCGAGCTCATCGAGCTGACCGCGTCGGGCAAGCTGCGCCCCCACGTCTCGGGCCGCTACCCCCTCGACGAGGCGGGGCGGGCGCTCCGGTCCCTCATGGACCGCAAGGCCATCGGCAAGGTGGTGGTCGAGCCGTAGGGCGTACCGGCCTGACGACCCGCTCGGCCGACTGCCCGAGCGTGGGCCGGCTGGTCACCAGATGCGGACGCGGTCCTTGGGGTCGAGCCAGAGCGCGTCGCCGGGCGAGGTCGCGAACGCCTGGTGGAACTCGTCGAGGTTGCGCACGATGTTGGCGCGGAACTCCGGCGGGGAGTGCGGGTCGACCGAGAGCAGCTGCAGCTCCAGCTCGTGGCGGCGCTTGGTGCGCCAGATCAGCGCCCAGTTGTGGAACACCCGCTGGCGACCCGTCAGGCCGGCGAGCACCGGTGCGTCCTCGCCGGCGAGGCTGAGCTCGTAGGCCAGCAGCCCGATGGTGAGGCCGCCGAGGTCGCCGATGTTCTCGCCTACGGTGAGCGCCCCGTTCACGTGGTGGCCGGGCAGGCGGCGCGGCTCGAAACCGTCGTACTGGGCGATCAGCTTCTCGGCCCGCTCGCCGAAGCGGGCGCGGTCGTCGTCGGTCCACCAGTTCACCAGGTTGCCCTCCCCGTCGTACTTGGAGCCCTGGTCGTCGAAGCCGTGGCCGACCTCGTGGCCGATCACGGCCCCGATTCCCCCGTAGTTGAGGGCGGCGTCCGCGCCGGCCTCGAAGAAGGGCGGCCGCAGGATGGCGGCGGGAAAGCAGATCTCGTTGGTGCCCGGGTTGTAGTAGGCGTTGACGGTCTGGGGCGTCATCAGCCACTCGTCGCGGTCGACCGGCGAGCCGATCTTGCCCAGCTGCCGGTCGGTCTCGAAGGCCGTGGCCCGCCGCACGTTGCCCACCAGGTCGTCCCTCGCGATGTCCAGCGCGCCGTAGTCCCGCCACGTCGCCGGGTAGCCGATCTTGGGGCGGAACGTGCCCAGCTTGTCGAGCGCCCGCTCCCGGGTCTCCGGCCCCATCCAGTCGAGCCGACCGATGCTGACCCGGTACGCCTCCACGAGGTTGGCCACCAGCTCGTCCATCTGCGCCTTGGCGTCGGGCGGGAAACACCGGGCCACGTACTCGGCGCCGACCGCCTCGCCGAGGGCCTTGTTGCAGTGGCCCGCACCACGCTTCCAACGGTCCCGCTGCTCAGTGGCCCCGGTGAGCGCCCGGGAGTAGAACGCAAAGTTCTGCTCCACGAAAGTGCTGCTCAGGTAGGGCGCGTAGGCACCCACGAGGTGGAAGGTGAGCCAAATCCTCCAGTCCTCGAGAGGCACGTCGACGAGCGCCTCGGACAGCACGGTCAGGTAGCTCGGCTGGCGGACGACCACCTCCGCGAACGTCGCCTCCTTGCCGCCCGACGCGCTGGCCCAGGCCAGCCAGTCGAACGCCGGCGCAGCCGCCCGCAGCCCGTCGAAGGTGGTGAGGTTGTAGGTGGCGAGCACGTCACGGCTGGCGACCTTGTCCCAGTGCCCGGCGGCGAGCCGGGTCTCGAGGGCGAGGAGCCGCGCTGCGCCGTCGGCCGCAGCGTCTTCGGGCCAGCCCAGCAGCGCCAGCATGGCCGCGGCGTGCTCGAGGTACGTGGCCCGCACGGCGGCGAAGGCGTCGTCGCGGTAGTAGGACTCGTCGGGCAGGCCGAGGCCTCCCTGGACGATGTTCACGATGTAGCGGTCCGAGCGGCGGTCGTCCGTGTCGACGTAGGTGCCGACCAGGCCGCCCACGCCCTCCCGCTCGAAGCGGCCGAGCAGCGCGCCGAGGGACGCCACGTCCTCGAGGGCCGCGATCGCCGCCAGGTCGTCGCGCAGGGGCTCGGCGCCGAGGGCCTCGACCCTCGCCTCGTCGAGGAAGCTGGCGAACAGGTCGCCGACCTTCTGCCGGTTGCTGCCGAGCGGCGCCGCTCCCGCGCCGGATGCCTCGCTGGCCTCACGGAGGATGTCGCCCACTTCGGCCTCGGACTCCAGCACGAGGTCCATGAAGCCGCCGACGGTGGGCAGGTCGGCAGGGATCTCGGCTGTCTCGAGCCAAGGGCCGTTGACGTGGCCGAAGAGGTCGTCCTGAGGGCGGACGTGGTCGGTGTGCTCGAGCAGGGCGTCCGAGGTCATCTGCGGCTCCACGGCGTTGTTCGGGGACGCCCGGATCGCGTCGCGCCGACCGGGGCGGTGGGTGTGGCCCGAGGCTACTGGTGGGGTAGCGCCGGGGGCGTCACAGCCCGCGGCGTCGCGCCGGTGCCCCAGCGCAGGGCGTTGCTGAGCAGGCGGCGGTAGGGCGGGTCGTCCCACGGGCCGCGGAAGGTGAGCGGGGTGCGGCCGTCGGCGGCCACGCTGGCGTCCACGAGTGGCTGGGTGTTGCTGGTGCGGGAGTGGCAATGGCCGAGAGCCACGTAGGCCACCGCTCCCCGGCCGATGTCCCTGGTGTAGGCGATCACACGGGTCCGCCCGTCAGCCTGCAGCGCGGTGTCGCGCTCGTAGGCGAAGCCGAAGCGGGGCGGTGAGGGGTCGACAGGCAGCTCGGTCGTGAGGAGGATGTCGGTGGCTTGGGGCGCCAGCAGCTCGATCAGGTACAGCTCGTCGCACACCTCGAAGCTTTCGGGCAGGCCCTCGCCCAGCACATGGCCGGGGGCGACGGCGACGCGGAAGCGCCGTAGCGGCGGGTGGTTGAGGAAGAAGCAGCCCAGCGTGTCGTGGTGGGCGAGCTTGACCATCATGCGGCGGGTGCGGCCCTCCTCGGTCACCCGGGCCGCCTTGCCGCCGCTGGTGCCGTGCAGCGCCAGCCAGCGGCCCCCGCCCTCCAGCCAGGCGCGCAGCTCACGGTTCTGCGCTTCGTCGGGGAACGGCCCGGCCACGTAGCTGACCAGCAGGCGGCTCCGGCCGAGCCAGCGACCGAGGTCGGCGAAGTCGCTCGAGACGGTGGAGCGCACCCCGTCCTGCTCGGCCAGCAGCTCCAGGAGCCTGAGCCGGGCGAAGTCCATGTCGTGGCCGGCGGGCTCCCCCGGTGGGTAGCCCCCGACGACCAGGTGCACGCCGGCAGCGTCGTTCATCGTGCCAACCCCTTTCACCGCGCCGCGATGAGCGCCGTGGTGACATGATCGCCCACGCAGCAGCCGTCGCCGTCGAGATCCGGATCGCAGGAGGTCCCGCCCGTGGGTTTCGTGCACATCGACCACGTCGGACTCGTGGCCTACACGATCGAACAAGCCCGCCAGGTGCTGGGCGAGTCCTTGGGCCTCGAGCTCGACGAGCAGCGCTCCAACTGGCCCGACGGCAGCTACTTCCCCCCCGAGCAGACCTTCAACTACTTCTTCGCCGTGGGCGAGGGCGAGACGCAGGTCGAGGTGCTCATCCCCGAGGCGGGCGCCACGAGCGGCGCGGCCCGCTTCCTGGCCAAGCGGGGCCCGGGTCTACACCACCTCTGCTACGCCTGTACCGACGTGCACGCCGAGGCCGAGCGGCTGGCGGCCAAGGGGCTCAGCGAGATCGCGCTTCCACGCACGGCCGACGGCCGCCGCACCGTCGCCTTCTTCCACCCCCGCACCACAGGCGGCGTTCTCACCGAGCTGGTGCCCCTGCGCGCCTGACGTCGTTCGGCTGACGCGGGCGGACGGTGCGCACTCGATCTCCCACACGCCGGTCATCGGCGGGCGTCGAGGAGCTCGACGTCGTAGGGGCGCAGGGTGTCGTCCGTGGTCGTCGAGCCACCACAGCCCCACGTGGCTGTCGACGAGCAGCCTCACGCTGGGCCGCGAGCCGCTGACTCGTCGAACAGGGCGTTGACCTCGTCGTCGGGGCCGACGACGTCGGATCGGTCCTCGACACGGCCTGCCCAGGCGCCCGACCGTCGAGCCGGCCGGGACTCGGGCCACGGGATGATCTTCGCCACCGGCCTGCCGTTGCGGGCGAGGATGACGTCGTCACCAGCTTCGGCCTTGCGGATCAGGTCCGACAGGCGGCTCTTCGCTTCCTGGGTGTTCACGACGTGCGTCGTCACGGACCTAGCCTAGTTAGCTCCATAGCCCGATCTGAGCTGTGCCTCGGGATCGGCCGGCACGACGTTCCGCTAGGCGCCGTCGAACATGATCACCGAGCGGGTCACCTCGCCGGCCTCCATGGCCGCCAGGGCGTCGCTCACCTCGCCGAGGCCGACCCGGGCGCTGATCATGGCGTCGAGGTCGAGGCGGCCCTGGCGGTAGAGCTCGAGGTACCGGGGGGCGTCGATGTGGAAGCGGTTCGAGCCCATGATCGACCCCGTGATCGACTTCTCCACGTAGAAGTGCCCCGGCTCGAGCTCGAGCTTGTGGCCCGCGGGGATGGCGCCCACGATGACGGCGAGGCCCCGGGGGGCCAGGCTGTAGAGGCACTGGGCGCTCAGCTTGGTGTTCCCCACGGCGTCGAAGGCGTAGTCCACGCCGCCCCCGCTCAGCCCCTTGATGGCCTTCACCGGGTCCTCGTCGCCGGAGAGCAGGACATGGGTGGCCCCGAAGTGGCGGGCCACGTCGAGCTTGGCGGGGTGGATGTCGACGGCGATGATCTGGCGCGCCCCGGCGAGGCGGGCGCCCTGGATGACCGAGGTGCCCACGCCCCCGCAGCCGAACACGGCGACGGACGACCCCGGCGCCACCTTGGCCGTGTTCAGGGCGGCGCCGACGCCGGTCGTCACCGCGCAACCGACGAGGGCGGCCCGGTCGAGGGGGACGTCGTCGTCGATGCGGACCACCGCCCGCTCGTGCACGAGCATGACCTCGCTGAAGCCCGACAGGTCGGCGAACTGGTGGATCTCGGCCCCGTCGAGGGTGATGCGGGGGCGCTGCCCCTTGGGCCGCCGACAGGAGCGCCGGTCCGTGCACAGATGCGGGCGGCCCAGCATGCACTGGGCGCAGTGCCCGCAGAACATCGACGTGCAGGCGATGACGTGGTCGCCCGGTTTGACCGAGCGGACCTGGGAGCCGACCGACTCGACCACTCCCGCCGGCTCGTGCCCGGGGATCGTGGGCCGGGGCCCGCCGATCGAGCCCTGCATGAAGTGCAGGTCGCTGTGGCACACCCCGCAGGCCGAGGTCCGCACGCGCACCTCGTCGGGGCCCGCCTCGTCGACGTCGACCTCCTCGATGCTCAGCTCTCCGCCGATCTCCCTGAAGATCGCTGCCCTGGCCTTCATCGACGAGCCCCCTCATAAGCGCGGGCGCCGATTCTGGCAGCCCCGCCGCGGCCGGGGCCACCCGAGCCCAGCGGTCAGAGGGCAACGGGCCTCGGTCAGTCGAAGCACTCGGCGGCGGCGAGCTCGCCGATGCGGTCCTCGCTGTAGCCGAGCAGGCCGGACAACACCTCGAAGGTGTGCTCTCCCAGCGTCGGCGCGCCTCGCGTGGGGCCCATGGGGCTACGGGAAAGGCGGAACCGCGGCGCCTCGACCAGGGTGTCGCCGTGCAGGGAGTGGGCCACGCTGACCCAGTGGCCGCGCTCGGTCAGCTGGGGGTCTGCTGCCAGCTCGCGGGCGTTCTGGACCTGGTGCGCGGCCACGCCCGCCTCTTGGCAGAGGCGCTCGGCCTCGCCGGGCGCCCGCTCGACGGTCCACGTCGACACGGCGGCCTCCAGCTCCTCCCGCCGGGCCAGGCGCTCGTCGAGCGCCAGCTCGGCGAGGTCGCGGCGACCGGCCAGCTCGGCCAGCGCGGCCCACGCCGCCTGGTCCTGGGCCACGATCGCCACCCAGCGGTCCTCGCCCAGGGACGGGAACACCCCGTGGGGGCAGTAGCGGGCGTGGTGGTTGCCGCAGGGCGCCAGGGGGGCGTCGGGGGCCGCCCCTGCGGCCAGCAGGGCCGGGCTCAGGAAGTGGATCGACGCTTCGGCCTGGGAGAAGTCGAGGTACTGGCCCTGGCCGCTGCGCCGGCGGTGGTCGAGCGCGGCGAGCAGCGTGGCCAGCGCCAGGCTCGGGGAGGTGTAGTCGGTGTACGCCCCGTACGGCCCGACCGGGTCGCGGTCCGGCCAGCCGGCCAGGCTGTAGAACCCGGTGAGCGCCGCCCCCAGGTTGCCGTAGCCGGCGAACTGGGCGAGCGGGCCTGTCTGGCCGAACAGGCAGGTCGACAGCATGACGACCCCGGGGTTGCGGGCGCGGACCGCTTCGTAGTCGAGCCCCCAGGCCCGCATGGCCCGGGGCGAGTAGGCCTCGCACACCACGTCGGCCCAGGCGCACAGGTCGAGCGCGACGGCCCTCGCCTCGGCCCGGCTCAGGTCGAGCGTCACGCCGAGCTTGCCGGCGTTCATGTTGTTGAACAGCGCCGAGCGCTCCGCCCCCGCCTCGTCGTCGAAGAAGGGCGCGAACGCCCGAGCGGCGTCGATCTTGGTCGCCGACTCGACCCGCACGACGGTGGCGCCGGCGTCGGCCAGGAGGCGGGACACGGTGGGCCCGGCCACCGCCCACATGAAGTCGACCACCTTCAGGCCCGCCAGGGGCTGGGCGGCCGAGCTGCCGTCGGCCCGACCCGCCGCGGCCGTCGAGTGGGGCGGCGGGGAGGCGCTGCCCGCGGTGGTGGCGCGCCGGGCACCGGCCCACGCCGCGGCCACGCTGTCGTTGTGCTGGCCCGCCTCGGGGGCGGGCCCGAGGCGGCGCAGGGGGACGGCCGAGGCCTTGGCCCACGGCCCGGGGTGACGGAGCCCGTCGACGTCGTCCCAGTAGTCGCGGCTGGCGAGCTGCTCGGAGAGCAGCACCTCGCCCGGCGTCGCCACCGGCGCCAGCAGCAGCCGCCGGCGCAGGGCGTCGGCGAACAGGTCGGCTTTCGTCCGCGTGGTGGTGAGCGCGGCGACGCAGGACTGCACCCGGTCGAGCTCGCTGAGGGGCTCGGAACAGTCGCTGAGCTGCATGCCGTAGGCCACCCAGTCCTTGTCCCTGGTCGCCGCGTCACAGCAGCCCGCCTCGTGGACGAGGTCCATGAGCCGGCGGGTCGCCGGCCCGACGGCCGAGCCGAACACGTGCGTGATCGACACGTGGCCGTCGAGGGCGGGGTACACGAAGCGCAGCAAGATGTCCCCGGCGCGCATCCCGCCCCCCGAGCGGCTGGCCAGCGAGGCACGGGCGAAGCTGTTCAAGGCGGCCGACTGGGTGGCCTGCATGGCCGCTGACTGGGCGGCCACGTCCACGTGCTGGCCCAGCCCGGAGCGGGCCCGCTCGGCCAGCGCCAGCACGGCTGCGGTCGCCGCCTGGGCGCCAGCGTGGAGGAAGGCCTGGGGGACGGTCAGGCCCAGCGGCGCCCGGTCGTCGTCACCGCACAGCGCCATCGCCCCACTCGCCGCCCAGACGGTCAGGTCGGTGGCGTGCCAGCCGGCCTTGGGCCCGGTCAGGCCGAACGGGGAGATCGACACGACCACGAGGCCGGGGTTGGCCGCGGCGACCTGCTCGGCGCCGAGGCCCAGCGCCGCCAGCTCGCCCGGCCCGCCCGACTCGATCAGGACGTCGGCGTCCCCGGCCAGGGACAACAGGGCGTCCCGGCCCGCCGGCGACCCGAGGTCGAGCTCGATCGAGCGCTTGCCGCGGTTGAAGGCGAGGTGGGGCAGGGATCGCCCGGCTGTCCTCCCGGAGCCGCCGGGCGCCCCCGGCGCGAACGGCGCCGCCCGGCGGGCCGACGACCCGCCGGGCGGCTCCACCGCCACGACGTCGGCGCCGAGCATGGCCAGGATGAACCCGGCGAAGTGCCCCCGCTCGTCGGTCAGGTCGAGGACCCGGTAGGGCGACAGCATCGGGCGGACGCTAGCCCTCGTCGGCGTCGGGTGCTGGCCCCGAAGTCGACGAGGGGCGACGGGGACCGGACGGCTGGCCGTGGCATGATCGGGCCGCCCGCTGCCATCGGGGTGAAGGCAGCGGCCATGAACGGGGGATCCGGTGCAACGGACACGAAGGTTTGTGATGCTGGCCGGCTCGCTGAGCCTGGCCCTGGTGGCCGCGGCCTGTGGCAGCGACGACGGGGACTCGGCGGGTGGTACGACCACCGCCGCCGGGGCCAGCACGACGGCGTCGAGCTCGACGACGGCGGGAGGTACGCCGACGACAGCGGGGGCCCAGCCGACCTCGATCGAGGACTGGGAGGCCCTCTGGGCCCAGGAGCGCGAGGCCATCATCACGCGCATCAAGGACAACGGTTGGGGCAAGTCGGCGGACGGGACGACGCTGACCGGTCCCGGAGGGTGGACGGTCGACCTGTCGGCGTGCCCCGCCGGCTGGTCGGACACGGAGGGGGTGACCGACACGACGATCAAGATCGGCGCGTCGATCTCGCTCTCGGGCACGTACGCCGACTACGGCAACTACGGCGTCGGCATCAAGTACCTGTTCGACTACTACAACGAGGAGGGGTTCTTCGAGGACGCCAGTGGCAAGGTGCGCCAGGTCGACTACATCACGAAGGACGACGCCTACGACACGGCGCGGGCCATCCCGAACGTCGACGAGCTGCTCGACTCCGACAAGGCGTTCGCCGTCTGGACCCTGGGGACGCCGTCGACGCTGCGGACCTACGACAAGATCAACGAGCGCTGCGTCCCCCACCCCCTGGCCATCACCTTCCACTCCGCCTGGGGCGACCCGGTCAACCACCCGTGGACGACGGGCGCCCCGAACCCGACCTACAGCACCGAGGCCATCCTGTGGGGCTCGTTCATCGAGCAGCGCCTCGACGAGTTCCCCGCCGACCAGAAGGTCAAGGTGGCCTCCCTCGTCCAGAACAACGACTTCGGGAAGCTCTACGACGTGACGTTCCGAGCGTACCTGGAGCAGTCGGACCTGCTCAGGGACCGGGTCGACTACGTCAGCGAGACGGTCGAGGCGACGGCGCCGACGGTGACGGACCCGATGACGTCCCTGGCCGCGGAGAACCCCGACGTGTACATCTCCATGCTGGGCGGGGCGCACTGCACCCAGACCGTCCTCGAGGCGGCCCAGAACGGCATGAAGGACACGACCGAGTACCTGTTCCTGGGCCAGGGGTGCACGGGCGCCAGCTGGATCGGCAAGGACAAGCTCGGTGGTGACGGCTCGGCCGGGGACGGTTGGTGGGTGATCAGCAACGGCGTCAAGGACATGCGCGACCCCGCCTTCGCCGAGGACCCCTACGTCCAGTGGCTCCGGGAGGGCATGGAGGCCAAGGGCATCGACCCCGACGCGTCGGTCAACATCGGCGGCGGGATCAACTTCGCCTTCCCCGTCGCCCAGGCCCTGGTCATCACCGGCCAGCTCGAGGGCGGGGTCACGCGGACCAACTTCCAGCTGGCGATGCGGGCCATGGACATGACTTCGCCCATGCTGCTCGAGGGCATCCGCCTGCACATGGACGGGCTGGACGACCCCTACATCGTGGAGGCCGGCCTGTTCCAGACCTGGGACGCCGCCAACCAGACTTACATCAGGCAGGGCGACATCATCGACCTCGAGGGCAGGGCCGAGCCCTGCGCCTGGGACCAGACGGTGGGGGCCTGCGCCTGACCCAGGCGTAGCCTGACCGGGCAACGGGCGGCCCCGGGGGGCCCAGCTCGTCGTTCGCATGGGGGTGATGATGCAGATCGGCTATTTCACCGAGCGCCCGTACCGGTGGCTCGACGAGGACGACGTCTTGCGGAACAAGGCGTTCTTCGCCTTGCCGAACGACCGGTTCGACGCCAGCCAGGCCGCCGAGGACTACAACTACTGGCTCGACGAGTACAGCGCGGCGGAAGAGCTCGGCTTCGACGTCCTCGCCCTCAACGAGCACCACGGCAACCCGATCTGCATGGGCAGCGTGCAGAACATCGAGGCGGCGATCCTCGCCCGAATCACCAAGCGCGCCCGCATCGCCCTCATCGGCAACCCGCTCCCGGTGAACAAGCACCCCTTGCGGTTGGCCGAGGAGCTGGCGACGATCGACGTGATCTCCCGGGGCCGGCTGATCAGCGGCTGGGTACGAGGAGCGGGCAGCGAGCAGTACTTCAACAACGCCAACCCGGCCTACAACCGCGAGCTGCTGGACGAGGCGCACGAGTTCATCGTGCAGGCCTGGACCCGGCCAGGCCCGTGGCGCTACGAGGGCAAGCACTTCCACTACCGGCACGTCAACCCGTGGGTGCTCCCGTACCAGAAGCCCCACCCCCCGATCTGGATGCCCGGTGTGCTCTCGCCCGAGACGGTGCTGTGGGCGGCCGACCACGGCTACCCGTACATAGGGCTCGGCACGGCCATCCCGCCGACCTGCGAGCTGTGGGACCTCTACGCCGACCGGATGGCGGCCAACGGCTTCCAAGCGGGCCCGGAGAACTTCGGCTACGTCGTGCCCGCGTTCGTCGCCGAGACCGAGGAGCGGGCCCAGGAGCTGGGGCGGGGCTTCGTCTTCGGTGGCGGGCAGAACGCCTTCAGCCGGCCCGAGCACACGCTCCCGCCCGGCTACAACTCGAAGGCGGCGACCAAGCGGCTGGCCGAGGGCGGCGCGTCGGCGACGACCTGGACGGGGCTGGCCGCAGCCCGGCGGGCCAACCTCCTCGGTGAGGACCGTCCCGCCGAGGAAGACCTCGGCGCCGTCCGCCAGAAGCTGTACCGGGGGCTCGACCGTGCCCAGCAGGCCCACACCGTGCTGGTCGGGACGCCCGACCAGGTCTCGGCCAAGGTGAAGCGGCTGCTCTCGATCACCCGGCCCGGGGTGCTGATCTTCCTGCACGTCCAGGGCAGGGTCTCCAACGAGGACCGCATGCGCAGCCTGGAGCTGCTCTCGGAGCACGTCCTGCCCGACATGCGGGACCACGCTCGCCGGATCGGCCTCGTCGACCAGTTCGAGCAGACGCCCGGGTCGCGCAAGCTCGCCGCCGGTGCAGCTCGGGACGACGTGGTGGACCGGGACGAGCTCGAGGGGCTCGCCTCGCTCTGAGGGGCTCGGCGCGCCGCCCGTGGTGCCAGAATCGGGACGGGGCCGGCCGTCCGGTCCGGCCCGGACCGCAAGGGGGACGTCATGCCAGGACCGCTGGAGGGCATCAAGGTCGTCGAGTGCAACCGGGTCGCGCCGGGCTCGCTGGCCACGGTGCTGCTCGCCGACATGGGTGCCGATGTCGTCAGGGTCGTCGAGCCCGGCCCGCCCGACGCCGATGTCGGCGACGGGGGCGACGGGGGCAGCGGAGGCCCGCAGGAGGCGGAGAAGCGGCGGCGCCGGGCCGGGTTCTGGGTCGATCGCAACAAGCGGAGCCTCAGCCTCGACCTGAAGAAGCCCGAGGCGCAGGAGGCGCTGCGCCGCCTGGCCGCCCAGGCCGACGTGCTCGTCGAGGGTTTCCGGCCCGGCGTGATGCAGCGCCTCGGCGCCGACTACGACACGCTCTCCGCCCTCAACCCCCGTCTCGTGTACTGCTCCCTGTCCGGCTTCGGCCAGGACGGGCCCTACCGCGACTTCCCCGCCCACGACATCAACTACCTGTCCCTCGCCGGCGTCCTCAACCAGCTCGGCCAGCCCGGCGAAGCGCCGACGATCCCGCTCAACCTGGTGGCCGACTACGCCGGCGCCTCCATGCACGGCGCCCTCGGCGTGATGTTCGCCCTGTTCGCCAGGGAGCGCACGGGGCGGGGCCAGCTGGTCGACGTCTCGTACCTCGACGCCACGATCTCCTTGTTGTGCGCGGTGCCGTCCTTCATGGCGTTCCTGGGCGGGGGGCCCGAGCCTCGCCGCGGGGTGGGCACCTTCGACGGCAGCCGGCCGTACTACACGACCTACGAGTGCGCCGACGGCAAGCTGCTGTCCATCGGCTCCACCGAGCCGCACCTGTGGCACAACTTCTGCGACGCGGTCGACCGGCCGGACTGGCGGGCCGCCGAGCTGACGCGGGGCGAGGCCATGCGCGGCCCGCGCCCCGAACAGGCCGCCGTAAAGCTGGAGGTCGCCGCGCTGCTGCGCACCAAGCCCCGGGACGAGTGGTACGACCTGCTCACCAAGGCCGACGTCTGCGTCGGCAAGGTCTACGACCCCCACGAGGTCTTCGAGGACCCCCAGGTCCGCCACCGGGGCATGGCGCTGGAGCTCGACGTGGACGGCGCCGCGGCGATGAACCCCGGCGTGGCCATCAAGTTGTCCCAGACCCCGGGCTCTGTGCGCTTCCCCACGCCCCGAGCGGGGGCGCACACCGACGAGATCCTGGGCTCGCTCGGCTACTCGGGCGACGACATCGCCAGCTTGCGCGCCGCCGGCGCCATCTGACCGACGGCCCAGAGCGGCCCGTGGTCAGACGCGCACGACGCGCTTGGCGAAGCGCCAGCGGCCGTCGACCTTCTGCAGGGTGTCCTCGTAATGGCCCACGAGGATGATGCGGCCCCCTTCGGCCTGGGGGGCGACCATCATGACGTGGGCGAACATCTCGGCGTGGTCGCCGCCGCCCTCGATCACCATGTTGGTCACCCAGTGCTGAGCCGACGCGAACTCGGCGTACTGCTCCTCGCTGGCGTAGGCGCTGACGAAGGCCACGAGCTCGTCGGCCCCGTAGAAGTCGCCGACGATCCCGTGGAACTCGCCGTCCTTGGTGAACGTCGCCGCCCAGCCCTGGGCGTCACCCGTGTCGATGGCCTTGTTGTAGCGCGCCACCAGATCTTCGATCTCGACGCGGTCTGCCGTCTCGATTGCCATGAGCGCCTCCCCGGACAGGGCGCCAGCTTGTCACGCCGTCCCCGCCGCCGCGCACGGCGGGCGCTAGCGTGCCCGGCCGGCGGGGAGGGTCCTCGCCGGTAGCCGGGGGAGAGAGCGTGCGGATCAGCGACCTGTTCGGCATCGAGGGCAAGGTGGCCATCGTCACCGGGGGCAGCCGGGGCATCGGCTACATGATCGCCGAGGGCCTGGTGGCCAACGGCGTCCGCACCTACATCACCTCGCGCAAGGCCGCCGACTGCGACGCCGCGGCCGCGGAGCTCTCCAAGGTGGGCGAGTGCACCTCGATCCCGGCCGACCTGGCCTCCGAGGAGGGGATGGGCTCGTTCGTGTCGGCGTTCGGCGAGCGGGAGCCCGAGCTGCACATCCTCGTCAACAACGCCGGCGCCGCCTGGGGAGCGCCGCTCGGCGACTTCCCCGCGGCGGGCTTCGACAAGGTGATGAACATCAACGTGCGGGCGCCGTTCCTGCTGACCCAGGCCCTCCTCCCCCGCCTCGAGGCGGCGGCGAGCCCCGAGGACCCGAGCCGGGTGATCATGATCGGCTCAATCGACGGCTTCATGGTCCCCCACGGCGACAACTTCTCCTACTCGGCGTCCAAGGCCGCCGTCCACATGCTCGCCCGCCACCTGGCCCACAACGTGGTGGGCGACAACGTCACGGTGAACACGGTGGCCCCGGGCCCGTTCCGGTCGAAGATGATGGGCTACCTGCTCGACGACCCCGACAGCAGGGCCCGCGTCGCCAAGGTCGTGCCTCGCAAGCGCATCGGGACCCCCGAGGACGTCGCCGGGGCGGTGATCTACCTGTCGAGCCGAGCCGGTGCCTGGTTGACCGGCGTCCTCATCCCCGTCGACGGTGGCCTCTCGACCCACGGCTGAAGCCGCCCTGATCTTTCATGAGGCTCGTGGCTTGCCGCTGACCTGGACGGCACCTGGTCGGTCGAGTGATGCGGCCGACTGGCTGACCAGCTCGAACGAGCTCGAATGCAAGATCGGGGCCAGCCCGCGCCGCCGTTCCGACGGTGCGAGGCGAGCAGGAGGGCGGTCATGCGGTCACGTCCCTTCGGGAGACGAGGGCGAGGGTCGCCGCGGCGGCGACGCCGGTGTAGAGGACGGCGGTGAGCACGGCCCGGCCGATGCCCAGCTCGGCGCTACCGCCCTGGATGAGGGAGGCGAGCACCTGGCCGGGGAAGAACCGGTAGCCGGCCTGCCAGGAGTCGACGACGATGTTCTCGAAGGGGCCGGCCCAGGCGAAGCCGACGGCCAGGGCGATGGGCACCGACCGGAAGATGACGGCGAGCGTGGTGCCGAAGACCGCCCAGCCGGCCACGCCGCCCATGACGGTCGCGTAGTCGCGCAGGCCCGCGCCGACGCTGTCGAGGGAGAACCAGTTGGCCGTCGAGACGTCCTCGCCGGGGGCGACGACCAGGGACATGACGAACGTGCACGCCTCGGCGAAGGCCACCACGGCCGCGCCCACGAGCAGGATGCCGACAAGCTTGCCGGTGATCACCCGCATCCGGTTGGGGTCCCGCAGGAGCAGGGCCCGGAACGTCCCGCCCGAGAACTCGGTGGCGAGCAGGCCGATGAAGGTCACGAACACGAAGAAGCCGACGAAGGAGGCGCCCACGGCGAACGCCTCGGTGCCCCCGCCGTGGTCGACGAGCGCGGCCAGCGTGGTGCCGCCCCGTCTGGAGGGAGCGCCGGACTCCTGGGCCGAGGAGAACACGGTGAACGTGGCCACCGCGGCGAAGAGCAGGGCCGCGGTCGCGCTGACCACGATCGTGCGGCGTCGTACCAGCCGTAGCAGCTCGGCGTGGATGATCCTGGTCATCGGGCACCTCCGTGCACCATCGAGAGATAACGGTCCTCGAGCGTCGTGCGCAGGGGGCTGAGCTCCACCAGCACCATCCCGGCGTCGAAGGCGGCCCGGTTCACGCACGCCGCCACGTCGCCGACGCCGGCCCCGTCGACGCTGACCACCAGCCGGTCGTCCCGCTGGTCGACGCGATGGCCCCGGGCGGCGAGCAGCTCCGCCAGCACCGGGCGGTCCTCCGTGCGCTGGGGGACGACGGCCAGCTCGCCGCTGACGCCGTCGAGAAGCTCGCGGGTCGGGCCCTGGTACAGCGACCGCCCGGTCTCGATGAGGATCAGCCAGTCGCACACCTGCTCGAGCTCGCTGAGGTCGTGGGAGGACACGAGGACGGTCCGCCCCGCTCCGGCCAGGTCGCCGATGAGGGACCGCATCTCCCGCACGCCCTGGGGGTCGAGGCCGTTGGCGGGCTCGTCGAGGATCAAGAGCTCCGGGTCGCCGAGGAGGGCGGCGGCGATGCCCAGCCGCTGCTTCATGCCCAGCGAGTAGCTGCGGTAGCGGTCCTCGCCACGGCCCTCGAGCCCGACGACGGCGAGGAGCGCGGGGATCCTCGCCGTGTCGTACCCGCCGACGGTGGCGAGCACCCGGAGGTTCGCCGCCCCCGAGAGGGACGGGTAGAAGGCGGGGGTCTCGATCAGGGCGCCGACGCTCGGGAGGTAGGCAGCAGGCCGGTCGATGGGCGCGCCGAGCACGGTGCCGGTCCCCGACGTGGGGCGGACCAGGCCCAACAGCATCGCCATGGTGGTGGTCTTGCCGGCGCCGTTGGGGCCGACGAAGCCCGCCACCACGCCCGCCGGCAACTCGACGTCGAGGTCGTCGACCGCGGTGCGGGAGCCGTAGCGCTTGGTCAGGCCGGTGACGGACAGGGCTGGCGTTGTCATGGCGCCATGGTCTCGACCTGGGCCGCGGCTGTCGTCGGACGGGGGGAGGCTTGTCGCCTACGCCCCCGGGCGTAGCCGCCACGGGGCAGGGGCGCCGGCGCAGACGAGGCGGCGCGATCACGGGATGCGCGAGGATGTCGCTAGGGGGTCTTCGCCATGGCCATCATCGACGCGCAGGTCCACGCCTACGAGCGCGACCACCCGGGCCGCCCGTGGGCGGCCACGCTGGCCGGCCCGGCCGAGGTCACCGGGCACGACATGGTCGCCGCCATGGACGCGGTGGGCGTGGACGGCGCGCTGCTGGTGTCGCCGTGGACGATGTACCGCTTCGACCCGAGCTACGCGCTCGAGGTGCACGCCGCCCACCCGGGCCGCTTCGCCCTCATCACCCCCGTCGACCCCCGGCGCGAGGACGTGGGCGACGTGGTGGCCGACTGGGCCGGCACCCCCGGCGCGGTGGGCGTGCGGCTCGTGCTGTGGCGTGACGCCGAGAGTTACGCCGAGGACCCGGGCGTCCACCGGGTGGTGTCCGCCGCCGCCCGGCACGGCGTGCCCCTGTGCCTGCTGTGCTGGGGCCGGCTGTCCCTCGCCGGCGAGCTGGCCGCCCGCCACCCCGACGCCCAGCTGGTCATCGACCACCTCGGCCTGCACCAGCCCTTCGAGCCCCCGCCCCCGGCCGAGCCCTTCGCCGACCTGCCGGCGTTGTTGGCCCTGGCCCGGCACCCGAACGTGGCGGTCAAGGTGACCGGCGCGGCGACGTTGTCGCTCCAGCCATTCCCCTTCGGCGACCTGTGGGAGCCGCTCGGCCGGCTGTTCGACGCCTTCGGCGTGGACCGGTGCATGTGGGGCACGGACTGGACCCGGGCCACGGCCCTGGTCAGCTACGCCGACGCCGTGGCGGCGTTCCGGGACACGGACCGGCTTTCGGGCGGGGACCGCGCCGCGTTGATGGGCGGCACGCTGCAGCGGGTGTTCGGCTGGGCGCCGTCCGGAGGGCCCCATGGTCCCTGACGAAGGCCTGCTCGACGCCTGGCCCGGCGTACGGGTCGACGCCGACAACGCCGCCTACTACGCGGGGCTCCTCGAGCACCGGCTGCTCGTGAACCGGTGCCGTGACTGCGGCGCGTGGCACCACCCGCCCCGGTCGATCTGCCCCCGGTGCTGGTCGACCGCCGTGGCGGCGACCGAGGTGACGGGCCGGGGCCGGGTCGCCTTGTTCACCGTCCTCCGCCAGGGCCCGAGCCGGGGCGGCGCAGACTACGCCGCGGGCCACCCCCTCGTCGCCGTCGAGCTGGAGGAGCAGATCGGCCTCCGGGTCAGCGGCACGGTGGTGGACGTGCCGCCCGGCGCCATCACCGAGGCCATGGCGGTGGAGCTCACGTGGCCCGACGGCGAAGGCGCCCCCGACGTGCTGCGCTTCCGGGCGGCGGGCCGGTGAGCGCCCGCAACCCGGCCAAGGACCGGGTCGCCATCGTCGGGCTCGGCCGCTCTCCGTACTCGCGCGACCGGCCGGGTTGCAGCCCGGGCTCCCTCGTGCTCGAGGCCACCGTCGCCGCGGTGCGCGACGCCGGCCTCAGCGCCGCCGACGTCGACGGGGTGTGCGGCTCGATGGTGTCCGCCCAGTACGTCCAAGGGGCCATGGGCCTGCCTGCGGTGACCTGGTTCGCCAACCCCCAGGCGGTGATCGGCAACCAGGTCGTGGCCGCCGTGGCCGCGGTGGCGTCGGGCATGTGCGAGACGGCGCTCGTGTACCACCACGCCTACCGGATGCCGTGGGCGTCGCGCCGGGCCGCCGCCGAGCCCTTCCGACGCCGCGCCGGCCTGGGGCTCGCCGACCCCCGCAGCTGGTGGGGCACCGGGCACGTCGACGCGGGCATCGGCTCGATGTACGGCGCCCACGCCTACGCGGCCTGGGCCATGCGCTACCTGCACGATTTCGGCTACGGCCGCGAGCACCTGGGCCGCGTGGCCATCAACTCGCGCACCAACGCCGCCGCCAACCCCAACGCCGTGTACCAGGAGCCCCTGGACATGGACAGTTACCTGGCCGGGCGCATGGTGCGCGAGCCGCTGACCGTCTACGACATGGACATCCCCGTCGACGGGGCCGACGCCTTCGTGGTGACCACCGCGGAACGGGCCCGGGACCTACCCCAGCCCCCGGTGCTCGTGCACGCGGCCACGCTCGGCCACACCGATTACGGCTCCGAGGAGCAGCTCCGGGACTTCGACCACAGCGGCCAGGTCGTCGTCGGGCGCCGGCTGTGGGCCAAGTCCGACCTCGAGCTGGGCGACGTCGACGTCTTCTACCCCTACGAGGGCTTCTCGAACATCGCCCTGTGCTGGTTCGAGAACGTCGGCTACTGCGGGCGGGGCGAGGGCGGCGCCTTCGTCGCCCAGCACTGGGACGAGGCCGGCCAGCGGATCCTCGTCGACGGCCGGGTCCCGGTGAACACCCACGGGGGCAGCCTGTCAGAGGGCGGCACCCAGGGCGCCGGCCACCTGCAGGAGGCCGTGCTGCAGCTCCGGGGCCAGGCCGGGCCCCGCCAGGTGCCCGAGGCTGGGGTCGCGCTGGTGACGCCCGGGGGCTTCTACTTCAACAGCCAGGGCATCCTGCTGCGCACCGAGTGATGCGCGAGACTGCCGTCGTGAGCGCGCCGGCTGAGCCATTGCACACCTACTCGGACTCGGTCCGGGTCGACGCCCCGCCCGCTGCGGTGTGGGAGCTGGTCACCGCCATGGAGCGCTACGGCGAGTGGAGCTCGGAGAACACCGGCGGCTACTGGCGCAAGGGCGGCGACGGCGTACCGGGCACCGGCCGGGTTGGCGACCAGTTCGTGGGCGTCAACCGGCGGGACGGCGTCGAATGGAAGGCGCTGGTCGAGGTCGTCGAGCGCGACGAGGGCCGCACCTTCGGCTTCGTCACCGGGGGCACCGAGCTGAACTTCGTGCTGTGGAAGTACATCCTCGAGCCCGACGGCGCCGGGTCCCGCCTGACCGAGTACTGGGAGCTGCGGAACCTGTCGCCGGTCATGGTCGAGAACGGCGAGGCCGAGGTCGCCTACCGGATGGCGAACATGCGCGAGAGCATGCGGGCCACGCTCGAGGGCATCAAGCGCACCGCCGAGGCGCGGACGGCGTAGGGACCGGCCGGGGACGCCGGGCGAGGGGGGCTCGCTGATGGGCAGGATCTACGAAGACGCCAAGGCCTGGTTCGAGGCCAACTACGACGACTCGCTGCCGGTCGGCACGTGGTGGTCGCGGCTCGCCGCGTCGGGGTGGGGGTTCCCGCAATGGCCCCGGGGGGCGGACGGCCTGGGCCTCGCCCCGTCCGAGGCGGCCGAGGTCGACGCGGCGAGACGCGACGTCGGCGCGTTCGGCCCACCGGCGGGCATCGGGGCGACGCTGGTGGCGCCGACGCTGTTCGTGCACGGCCCCGAGGCGCTCGTCCGCCGCTACGTCCCCGCCATCGCCACCGGTGAGGAGCTGTGGTGCCAGCTGTTCAGCGAGCCCGGCGCGGGGAGCGACCTGGCCGGGCTCACCACGGCGGCCGAGCGGGACGGCGACGGCTGGGTCGTCAACGGCCAGAAGGTGTGGACGTCCGGCGCCCACCTCGCCGGGCGCGCCGTGCTCATGGCCCGCACCGATCCCGAGGTGCCCAAGCACCGGGGCATCACCTTCTTCGCCGTCGACCTCCGCCAGCCCGGGGTGGAGGTGCGCCCGCTGCGGGACATGACCGGTGACGCCGAGTTCAACGAGGTCTTCCTCACCGACGTGCGCGTGCGCGGCGACGACGTGATCGGGGACGTCGGCGGCGGCTGGGCGGCGGCGATGACGATGCTGGCCATCGAACGGGACCTCGACGCCATCGGCCACGACGGCGGGGGCGACGTGCTCAACGACGTCGACCGCTCGGTGAGCGTCGCCGAGATGCGCGCCGCGCAGCTCGCCGGCTCGTCCAGCGGCTTCTCCTACGCCACCGGGGCGCGCAAGGACGAGGTCGTCGCCGGGCTCGTGGCCCGCTTCGCCGATCGCACCGAGCCGGTGCTCCGCCAGGAGCTGGCCGCGGCCCACGCCCATCGCCGGGTGCTCGACTGGGACGCGGCGCGTGCGGTGCCGCCCTCGCTCGGCAAGGTGCTCAACGCCGAGCTGTGCCGGCGCCTGCGCGACCTCGGCTTCCGGGCCGGGGGCCTGCCCAGCCAGCTCAGCGGCGAGGACGCGCCCGACGGCGGGCACTTCCAGAAGCTCGCCCTCTTCACCCAGGGCATGTCCGTCGCTGGGGGCACCGACGAGGTGCAGCGCAACATCCTCGGCGAGCGGGTGCTCGGCCTGCCCCGGGAGCCGCGCCAGCCCTGAGCCCCGTCAGTACAGGAACATCGGCTTGCCGGCCACGTGGCGGACCTTGGGCCGGTAGGCGTCGGCGTCGTACAGCTCGTCCACGTCGACCCGTTTGACCCCCTCCCGGGTCACGCTGATGGGCACGTTCGTGTAGGTGCCTCCCCGCAACGCCACCATCCGCCCCGATGCCCCTTCGAGCACGAGGTCGGCGGCCATGACCGCGTAGTTCATGGCCACCATCAGGTCGAGCGAGTCGGGGCTGCCCGAGCGCATCAGGTAGGCGACCTGCTGCAGCACGATGCCGACGCCGGTCACCTGGCCGATGAGCTGGCCGGTGACGGCCCCGATGCCGCCGAGCTTGCGATGGCCGTAGGCGTCCGCCTCGCCCGACAGGTGCAGTTCGCCCCCGGTCGTGGTCGCCCCCTCGGAGATGGTGACCATGGCGTAGTTCGACGGGTTGGCGGCCCTGTCGGCGAGGAGCAGCTTGGCCAGCCGCTCCACGTCGAAGGGGACCTCGGAGATCACGGCCCGGTCGACGCCGGCGAGGTAGGCGGTGACGAGGGAGGTCTGCCCGCTGTAGCGCCCGAACAGCTCCACCACGGCGATGCGCTCGTGGGACCCCGTCGAGGTGCGCAGGGCGTGGATGAACTCCACCCCTCGGGTGATGGCGGTGGAGAAGCCGATGCAGTAGTCGGTGCCGTGCACGTCGTTGTCCATCGTCTTGGGGATGGCGATGACGGGCACGCCCTCGTCGTGGAGTCGCAGGCCGTAGGACAGGGTGTCGTCGCCGCCGATGGGGATGAGGGCGTCGAGGCCGAGTCGCTCGACGACGCGTATGGCGTGGGCGGTGAAGTCGTAGGGGCCCTCGCCGCCGGCGGCGTCGGCCTGGGCGAGCAGGAAGGCGGGCACGTCCGCCCGCTTCACCCTGCCCGGGTTCGTGCGCGAAGTGTGCAGGATCGTGCCGCCGCTGCGGTCGATCGTGCGCACGGTCCGGGCGTCGAGGCGCAGGACGTTGGCCTCGAGGGAGGCGTCGTCGTCGGGGTCGGCCTCGAGCAGCCCGCCCCAGCCTCGCCGGATGCCCACCACCTCGTGGCCGTCCTCGACGACCCGGTTGACGACCGACTTGATGCACGGGTTGAGGCCGGGGACGTCCCCGCCCCCGGTGAGGATGCCGATTCGCATGACGCGGGACCCCCTCTCGCCGGTTCCGGCGCTGGACGACGACGGGCAAGGGAGGCCGGTGGCTCGCGCCCGTCGCCGTGCCCTTCAGCGTAGGACGAGCCGGTCCCCGGCCGGCTCAGGGCGTCTCGGTGCTGGCCCACTCCTCGAAGGGGAGGTTCCAGTCGCCCCAGCCGTTGCCCCAGCTGACCTGTTCCCCGGTGTTGCTGATCTCGACCGGGTCGCCGATGAGGGTGAACTCCATCATCCACGCCGCGTCCGCCTCCGAGGCGTTCACGCAGCCGTGGGAGGTGTTGGCCTGCCCGAGCTGCGTGTTCCACGGGGCGGCGTGCAGGAACGTCCCCGAGTAGGTCAGGCGCTGGGCGTCGGCCACGGTCACCAGGTACGCCTCGCTGCCGCCGATGCCCACGCTGGAGGAGTCCATCTCGAAGGAGGAGTGCTTCTCCATGATGAGGTCGACGCCCGACGCCGTCGGGTACGCGTCCTTGCCCGTCGAGATGGGCATCGTGCGGATGGGCTGCTCGTTCTCGTAGGCCACCATCTGGTGGGCGGCGGCGTCGATGGTGATGCGGTGGGCGGGGCCGATGGCGTAGGTCTGGGTCGGCGAGGCGAGGAACCACTCGTCGCCGACGGCGTGGCCGGTGAGGTGGCCGGTGACGGTCACCGTCGTCCCCGCCGGCCAGTACGTGCGGGGCCGCCAGTGCATGGTCGTGTCGTCGACCCACCGCCAGGCGCCTTCCACCGCGGGGGCGGCGGCCACGGTGAACAGGGCGGTGACGCCGGGGCGGGCCCCGGCGGGCACGGCCGAGGAGAACGTCACGATCACCGGCATGCCGATGCCCACCACCTCCCCGTCGGTGGGGTAGATGTCGGCGGTGATCTCCGCCACCGGCGTGAGCGTGGAGAACACGGAGCGGACGGTGACCGGCTCGCCGGACCACGGGCGGGCGGTGGCGGTGACCGTGTAGGTCTGGCCGAACTCGAGGGCGCGGCCGGGGCTGAAGGCACCGTCGGCGTAGTTGCCCTCGACGGGGCCTGACGGCGAGACCACGGACATCGAGGTGAGCTCACCGTGTCGGGCGAGGACGATGATGGGGCTGTCGGGCCGGACCCCGGTGGCGTTGGGCGGCGGCTCGAACGAGACGCTCATCGACGGTGGCGCCGTCGTCGTCGGAGGCGGCGCCGTGGTGGGCGGGCCCGGGGCGATGGTGGAGCCGACCGGGGGCGCGGCGCCAGCCTCGCCGGAGGCTTGCTCGCCGACTGGCGTGCACGCACTGACCAGGCCGGCGACGGCGAGGACCAGGGCGAGGAGGGCGGCCGACAAGGCGCGCCTCTCGCCCGGGCCCTCGGGACGCTGCCCCACGGCAGGCAGGTCGTCGGCGGGATCCATCCGACGGCCACGCACGGTGACGACGCTACACGAGCTGGGCGCGGCGGCGCGGCGAGGCGGGCGAGCAGGTCCTCCCCGACTGGCGCTGGCCTGAGGGGGTGGACAAGGCGGCCGCCGTCCGCGAGCGTTCCCGGTGACCAGCGTCACAAATGACGCCGCGCCGAGAGCGATCCTGGGGGAAGCATGCTGTCCTCGTTCCGCGTCCTGGACCTGACCGACGAGCGCGGGCAGCTGTGCGGCCAGGTGCTCGCCGACCTCGGGGCCGACGTGCTCCTCGTCGAACCGCCCGGCGGGAGCTCGAGCCGGCGGGTCGGCCCGTTCGCCGGCGACGAGGAGGACGGCGAGCGCAGCCTGTTCCACTGGGCCTACAACCGGGGCAAGCGCTCGGTGGAGCTCGACCTCGACGGCGGGGCCGACCGCCAGGCGTTCCTCGAGCTCGTGGCCGGGGCGGACGTACTGGTCGAGTCCTTCGACCCCGGCGTGCTCGAGGGGCTGGGCCTCGGGCGTGACGTGCTCGAGGCGGCCAACCCCGCCCTCGTTCACGTGTCCATCACTGCCTTCGGGTCGGACGGGCCCAAGGCGGGATGGGCGTACACCGACCTGACGCTCGCCGCCGCGTCGGGCGCCGCCTCCCTGACGGGCGACGAGGACCGGCCGCCGCTGCGGGTGACCCTGCCCCAGGCCTTCCTCCACGCCTCGGCCGACGCTGCCGGTGCCGCGCTCGTCGCCCTGTACGAGCGCGAGCGCCGTTCGGGCTGGGGCCAGCACGTCGACGTCGCCGCCCAGCAGTCCCACAGCGTGGCCACCCAGTCCTTCCTGCTCTCCCACCCGGGCAACTCCGGCCGGGCGAGCCGGGTGGCCGGCGGCGTGCGGCTGGGCGGCCTCGACACCAAGGTCCAACTGCTCTGGCCGTGCAAGGACGGCCAGGTGTCGGTCACGTTCCTGTTCGGGGCGTCGATGGGGCCCTTCACCAAGCGCCTGATGGACTGGGTGTGCGAGGAGGGGTTCTGCGACGAGGCGACCCGGGACAAGGACTGGATCGACTACGCCGTCATGCTCTACGACGGGCGCGAGCCCATCGCCGAGTACGAGCGGCTGAAGCAGGTGCTCCACGACTTCTTCATGACGAAGACGAAGGCGGAGCTGTTCGAGGCGACCTTCAGCCGCCGCGTGCTGATCGCCCCGGTGACGACCACCGCCGAGCTGGTGCACAGCGGCCACCTGGCCGACCGCGGCTTCTGGGAGGACGTCGATGCCGAGGGCCAGCCCGGGCGCGGGGGCAGCGGCCCGGTCCGGTTCCCCGGCGCGTTCGCCAAGTTCTCGGCCACGCCGCTCCCTCCCCAGCCGATGCCCGCTGCTCTGGGCGCGCACACGCTCGAGGTGCGGGCCGAGCCGCCCCGGGCGGTGGCGCGGCCGGACGGGCCCCCGCCGGTCGGCGGGCTGCCCCTCGCCGGGCTGAAGGTGGCCGACTTCATGTGGGTCTTCGCCGGCCCGTGGGCCAGCCGGGCCCTGGCCGACCTGGGCGCCACCGTCGTGCGGGTCGAGTCGATGCACCACCTCGACACGCTGCGCACAGCGGGCAACTTCCAGGACGACAGGACGGACCCGGAATGGGCGCTGCAGTTCGGCAACATGAACGCGGGGAAGCTGGGCCTGGCGCTCGACCTGTCCAAGCCCGAAGCGCGGGACGTGGCGCGTGACCTGGTGCGCTGGGCGGACGTGGCGCTCGAGTCCTTCACGCCCAAGGCGATGCGGGGGCTCGGCCTCGACTACGAGTCGCTGCGCAAGGTCAAGCCCGACCTGGTGATGGCGTCGAGCTGCCTCATGGGCCAGACCGGGCGGCATTCCGCCCTGGCCGGGTTCGGGACGATGGCGGCCGCGGTGTCCGGGTTCTTCCACGTCACCGGGTGGCCCGACCGCGCCCCGTGCGGGCCGTTCGGGGCCTACACCGACTACGTCTCCCCCCGGTTCCTGCTGGCCAGCGTGCTGGCCGCGCTGGAGTGGCGGCGGCGGACGGGGCAGGGGCAGTACATCGACCTGTCCCAGGCGGAGGCCTCGATGCGGCTGCTCGCCCCGGCGGTGCTCGACTACACGGTGAACGGCCGGGTGGTGGAGCGGCAGGGCAACGACGACGTCAGCTTCGCTCCCCACGGCGTCTACCCGGCCTTCGGCGAGGACCAGTGGGTGGCCATCGCCGTCGCCAGCGACGAGCAGTGGCGGGCGTTGTGCGAGGTGCTGCCCCGAGCCGACCTGGCTGGCCTGTCTGGCCTGTCGGGCGCGGCGCGCCGGGCGCGGCGGCGGGAACTGGACGAGCTGTTGTGCGCCTGGACGCGGGGGTGCCCGGCCGGGGAGGTCATGGAGCTGCTGCAGCGCGCGGGCGTGCCGGCGCACCAGGTGCAGAACACGGTGGAGGCGTTCGCCGACCCCCAGCTCCGGCACCGCGGGCACTTCGTGCAGGTGCCGCAGTCGGCCATGGGCCAGACGTGGGTGGAGGGCTCCCGGCTGCGGCTCTCCCGCACCCCGGCCCGGGTCGAGCGGGGTGCGCCCACCATCGGCGAGCACAGCTGGCAGGTGCTCACCGAGGTCCTCGGCTACGACGAGGACCGTGCCGCCGAGCTGGCTGTCGCCGGCGTCTTCGAGTGACACCCGGCCCAGGGCGAGACGTCAGATGCGTCAGATGCGCAGGTCTCGGGTGTTGTAGTCCTTCCTGGCGGCGCCAGGCATGTTACTCGGGGCGTGCGAGGGTGGCGTCGTGTCCCATCGTCGGATGACGTGTTGGGTGCCGTCGGGCCATCGGGTGACGGGCTTGCCGTGTTCTATGGCTATCCGCCAGTGCTCCTTGTGGACGAAGGTGTGGTGGTGCCGGCACAGCAAGGCGCCGTTGCCGACGCTGGTCTCTCCGCCGTGCTCCCATTCTTCACAGTGATGGATATCACACCATGACGGGGGCCGGTCACAGCCAGGGAAAATACAACGACTGTCGCGGATGGTGACTGCCCGGCGTATGGGGGCCGACCAACGCCGGCTCTCCCGGCCGACGTCGAGGACCTCGCCATCAGCGCCGAGCACGACGCGGAACGCCAGGGCGTCACAGGCGGCGAGCCCGAGGTCGTCGTACTTGTCGAAGGGGACGATGACCGCGACCCGATAGCGGTCAGGGACCGAGGACTCCGAGGGCTCACGGCGCATGGCCTGGCACGCCAGGTCGACCATCGCGGCGGCCCGCAGCTGGGAGGTGACGAGCCCGGCGAACGAGGGGTCGCCGTCGCGGGCGGCGCGCAGCTTGCGGTCGACCTCGGCCCCGAGCGCGGCGTGCAACAGCTCGCCCGACGCTTCCGAGAAGCTGCCGTTGAGGATGTAGCGGCCGTCCAGGGTCTTGGACAAGTACACCTCGTCCACTGGTTCCGGCCCTGGTAGAGCATCGGGCGCGTCGACGTCGGCGGCGCAGCCCTCCCAGTGGCGGGCGGCGGCACGGAACGCGCCGGCGTCGAGCTCGACGGCTTGGCCGACCAGTAGGTCTTCGTCCCGGGCGGCGAGGGCGGGGTGGCGGCGTTCGCAGCTGGCGAGCGCCGTGAGGTGATCGGGGCTGAGCGCGCCGGCACGTGCAGGCTCGGCCGCGGTGGGCAGCATGCGCAACGCCTTGCCCGCCCGCACGCGGGCCCGCAGCGAGGGTGCCGGTGTGCCCGTGCGGCCCGCCGCCCACCCTGCCGCCGAGCGTGCCCCCTCCGCCGCCCAGGTGCCCCGCCGCTCGAGCACTTCCAGCGCGACCGACGACAACGCGTGCACCGCGTTGAGCAACGCCTCGACCTCGACCACGAAACCAGCGAGCTCGTCATCACACAAACCAGCCACGTCGGTCTCGCTCAGCGCGACGGTGGCTGCTCTGATATCGAGGACCCCGCCGACCGCCGCCGCCATGCAGATATCTTACCACTAACGCCTGCGCCCGACGGAGAATTACTGAGAAGCTTCTGTTTTATGCCAGGCCTACTGGTCGCTGACCGTGACATACGGCGCACAACGTCACAACGTGTACTGGTGAGCTCGAGACATCTCTTGCCAGGCGCCAACGGCCCGGTTGAGTGAAGTCGCCGATGCGCGGATGCGATGGCGTCCCGTGGGGAGGAAGCCCCGTGGTGCTGGTTGGTCGCGGCCGACGAGTTCGAGCGCTTCCGCGGAGCTGCGGCGGGTCCTCGCCGAGAGCCGGGTAGGCACCGAGGAGGAGTGCGAGCGGGCCGAGCAGGAAGCCGGCAGCTTCGGCCGGTTCGTCCGGGGCCTGGTCGGGCTCGACCGGGCGGCCGCCAAGGAGGCCTTTGCCAGCTTCCTCGACGACAAGCGCTTCAACGCCGACCAGATCGAGTTCGTGAGCCTCGTGATCGACGAGCTGAGCGAACGCGGTGTGATCGAGCCGAGACGGTTCTACGAGTCGCCCTTCACCGACATCAGCTCCCACGGCCCCGACGCCCTGTTCAAGTCCGCCGACGTCGACGGCCTCATCGAGATGGTCCACGACGTCCGCCGCCGAGCAGAAGTGGCGTAGACGTCGATTCGAGCGCCCGGGGCACTCGTCCTCGAGCGCTCGTGCCTGGACCTCGCCGGGCGCGCCATCAGAGGGACTCCAGCGCCTTGGCGTCGAGCCAGATGCCCTTGACCTGGAAGTCCACTGGTGTCCGCTGCATGGTGCGGGCCATGAGGACCGGGTCGTCGTCGGGGAACCACCACCGCAGGGGCGCGACCTGGTCCAGCCCGGCGCACCGATGCCGGCCAGGCGGCACTCCCGGCTGAACGTGGCCGCTATCAGGGTGTCCCAACGGTGGTCCGCGCTGCTCGGCGGAGCGGCCAGGAACCGACGGAGCCCGGCGCGGTCGTCGAGGTCCCCGAGCGCTCGGAAGTCGGCCACCGACCGGGCGAGGAGGCGAAGGGCGAAGACGCTGTCGTCCCTGGCCAGCTCGTCGCGGATGGCCTCGGCGAGCTCGGTCACCGTGAGCCCCGCTGCGGATGGCTTCTTGGGCGTTGGGAGGTCACTGGGAGCGAGCAACTCGACGGTGGTGTGCCCGACATGACCGCCCCGCCCGCCGTGGTGCCACGCATGAGGCGCCTCAGGCCCGGGGCGTCACCCAGGTCTCGGACCAGGCGAGCACGCAGCTCGAGGACTCGCGATCGCCCCGCTGCTCGGGCCAGGGCCGGCCGTCGGCGAAGCGCCCGTTCACCTCGAGCTGGGCGGAGCGGGCGGGGAAGAAGGTGGAGAACACGCCGATGGGCCGGTCGTTCGTGCCCGGCGGCATGGTGAGCACGAACGGGTCGATGCAGTCGTACCAGGTCATCCGGATGCGCTCGGTGTCGCTGCTCACCAGCTCCTCGGTGGTCGAGCGCGGGTCGCCCGAGCGGCTGAAGGCGGCGGCGGTGACGGGGACGGAGCGGTCGCCGAACTCGGGCGTGAGCAGCACCTCGATCGTGCCTTGCAGCCAACGGGCCACGGAAACGTTGTCGGCGAAGATGCGGACGTCGCCGCCGGTCAGCTCGCTCTTCATGAACAAGGCATGGCCGGCGCCCGCCGGGCACCACAGCACCCGCCAGTGGCTGAGCCGGTGCACCACCGTCCCCCGCCATCGCGGCTCAGCCGGAGGAACGAGTTCTCGCCCGTCATCAGGACGTCGTTGGGATCGACAGGTGGGGCCACAGCGGTCTCCTCTCTCGGCGGCACCGGCACCCTAGGCAGCGACCGCGGCCGGCGCGCGCCCCGTGTCCTACGCTGGGGCGCGGATGGGACCTGAGCGCGACGAAGCCCCGCCGGGAGCGGTCGACTACATCGCCGAGACCCGCGCCACCTACGACAAGCTCGGCTACCCGCCCTACCGCTGGGTGGCCAGCGAGACGCCCCCACCGTGGGCGCCGTTGCGCAAGCCGCTGGCCGACAGCCGCATCGGGCTCGTCGCCTCGGGCGGCATCTACCGCGCCGGCCAGGTCGCCTTCCATTTCCGCGACGACGCCTCGTACCGGGTCATCCCCACCGACGTCGACACATCCGAGCTGCGGGCCACGCACTTCGCCTACGACCTGGGGGACGCCCGGCGCGACATCAACGTCGTGTTCCCCCTCGACACGCTGCGGGCCCTGGTCGCCGACGGCGCCGTCGGCGAGCTCGCCCCCGAGGCCTTCACCTTCATGGGCGGCATCTACTCGACACGCCGCGTGGCCGAGCAGCTCGCGCCCGAGCTCCAGGCCCGCCTCGTCGCCCAGGAGGTCGACGCCCTCCTCCTCGTGCCCGTTTGACCGGTCTGCCACCAGTCGGTCGGTCTGATCGCACGAGCTGTCGAAGCGGTGGGGATCCCCACGTTGTCCCTCACCAGCGCCTTCTCCATCACGCGGTCGGTGAACCCGCCCCGGGCCGCCTTCGTCGACTTCCCCCTGGGCCACACCGCCGGCCGCCCCGACGACCCCCTCGGCCAGCACGCCCTGCTCACCAAGGCCCTGGCCGCTTTCGAGGGCATCGACCGGCCCGGCACCATCGTCGACCTCGGGGAGTACTGGGGCGACGACGACTGGCGGGCGGATCCAATGGGCGGCGGGCGAGGTGGCGGCGGTGGCGGTGGCGACACTCGCACCCAGCGCCACGACACCCCGCAGTACCAGAGCGAGGAAGACGCCCGCGCGGCTGCGGCCCGCCTCGGCGAGGACGTCGCCTGCCGGGCCTGCGCCGTCTTCGACGCGTAGGCCTCGCCCGCCCTCACCTGGCCCAGACCCCTATGAGGTGGGTGCAGCAGGCGGGGAGCCACATGGCTGACGTGCCCCCCGCTCGACCTATGGGGGGATTCCCCGATGCGCGACCGGCCCGGGGGCTCCTTGGATGACAGTCGAGCGAGCAGCCTCCAACCTGGGGCGAGGAGGAGAAGGATGCACGACGGCCGGCCCGCCGAGCGGCGAGCGGACTACCCCCGCAGCCCCTGAGATGAGCGGCGAGGCCACCGGCGACGGGCTCCTCCGCCGACCCGACACGGGCGCGCCCGGCGTGACGGAGGACGGCTACTGGCTCGGCGTCGACCTCGGCACGACCTATAGCGCCGCCGCCGTCTGGCGGGCCGGCGCAGCGCGGATCGTGGGCCTCGGGCAGCGGGCCAACGTGGTGCCCTCGGTGGTGTTCATCGAGCCCAGCGGTGCCCTGGTGTTCGGCGAGCCGGCGGTGCTGGAGGGCCGCGCCGACCCCGAGGGGGTGGCCAGCCAGTTCAAGCGACGGGTCGGTGACCCGGCCCCGCTCCGGCTCCGGGGCGCGCCCTTCAGCGCGGAGCTCCTCTCGGCGGGCTTGCTCGAGTGGGTGGTCGAGCGGGTGTCGGAGCTGGAGGGCGGCCGCCCCGCGGGGCTCGTCCTCACCCACCCGGTCAACTGGGGCCCCTACCGCCTCGAGCTGCTCGACGGCATCGCGCAGGACGCCGGGTTCGACCGGTACGAGCGGGTGGCCGAGCCCCAGGCCGCCGCCGTGCACTACGCCTCGCAGGCTCGCGTCGAGCCCGGGGCGCTGGTGGCGGTCTACGACTTCGGCGGGGGCACCTTCGACGCCACGATCCTGCGCAAGGGGGACAAGCACTTCGAGGTCGTCGGCCAGCCGGCCGGGCTCGACTCCCTCGGTGGCGTCGACGTGGACGCCGCGCTGTTCGACTTCGTCCTCGACGCCGTAGGGCCGGAGCTGGCCCGCCACGGGCTCGGAGAGCCCGGCCAGCCCGGCGGCCCCGACGAGGGGTCGGGTCTCTTCGCCGACTTCGCCCGCCTGCGTCTCGACTGCGTCGAGGCCAAGGAGGTGCTGTCCTCGAACGCCGAAGCCGTCGTCCCGGTGCGCGTGGGGACGCTGCGGACGTCCGTGCGGGTCACCCGCGCCGAGCTGGAATCGCTGGCCGGGCCGCTCGTGGAGGCGACCCTCGAGAGCCTCCAGGGCGCCGTGCACGAGGCGGGGGTCGAGCCCGCAGACCTCCGTTCGGTGCTGCTCGTCGGCGGCTCCTCGCGCATGCCCCTCATCGAGGGGGCGATCCGCTCCGCCCTCGGCGTCGCCGTCTCCCTCGACGCCCACCCGAAGGAGTCGGTGGCCCTGGGCGCGGCCACCACCGCCGGCGGCCTGGCGCACGCCACGCCGCCGCCGCCGCCCGCTCCCGC
>WHTX01000261.1:4512-7758 GCA_009377505.1 Acidimicrobiia bacterium | reverse complement strand
ACTGCCGCCGGGCGCGAGTTGCTCCACCGTCTCGCCCTTCGGGCTGACGCCGCCGTCGAGAACGCCCGCCCCGGAGTCGCGGAGCGCCTGGCGTCCGACGCCGACACGCTCCGCGGCCTCAACCCCAGCCTCGTCTACTTGTCCTCCACCGGCTACGTCGACGACGCCGGCATGGCCCCCGCCCCCGCCTTCGACCCGCTCATGCAGTGCCTCGGGGGGATGATGGCCGCCCAGGGCGGGGTGTCCGAGGCCCACCCCGATGCGGAGCCCGTGTTCCTCACCGTCGCCGTGCACGACTTCGTCACGCCGTTGATCAGCGCCTTCGGGGTCGTGGCCGCCATCTACCATCGCGAGCGGACCGGGGAGGGCCAACGGGTCCGTACCTCGCTCGCCCGCAGCACCATGGCCGCCCAGGCGGCAGAGTTCACGCGCTTCGCCGGCCGGCCCGCCCCCCAACTCGGCGGGTGGGACTTCCCTGGCCCCTCACCCGAGCACGGCTGCGTGCAGGGCGAGGACGGCGGCTGGAGCTTCGTGCAGGGCGGACAGCGCGTACCCATCGAGCGCAACGGCCTGGTCAACGCGGCCGTCGTCGAGGCGAACGGCCTGCTCGTCACGCACGACCACCCCGAGTTCGGCACGATCGTCGCTCCCGGTCAGCTGGTGGTGGGCGCCGGCCCGCACCCGGCTCGTGGGCCGCTCCTCGACGAGCATCGCGACGAGATCCTCGCCGAGCTCGAGGGTGGCTGACGGGGCCCCGGCGCGGCGGTGGCGGGCCGCCCCGAGGGTGGGGCCGCGACGCCGGTAGGGCGACGGGCCGCTGCTAGCCTGACGCCCGGCTGGGTCCCCCGATGTGGGCGGTGGGTGCCCTAACCTCTTGCCATCCGGAGCGCCACGGTCCCCCGGGCGAAGCCTGCTGGGCGCCGAGTAGCGCAGGCGTTGGGAACATGATCAAGCTCGAGAACGTCACCAAGACCTATAAGGGAGACGTCCACGCGCTCCGTGACGCGTCCGTCGACATCCAGAAGGGCGAGTTCGTCTTCCTGGTGGGCGCGTCGGGGTCGGGCAAGTCGACCTTCATCCGTCTGCTCAACAAGGAAGAGGAGCCGAGCCAGGGCAGCATCTACGTCGCCGGCAAGGACATCGGCCAGCTCAACCAATGGAAGGTGCCGTACCTGAGGCGCAACATCGGCTGCATCTTCCAGGACTTCAAGCTGCTGCCCAACAAGAACGTGTTCGAGAACGTGGCCTTCGCCCTCGAGGTGATCGGCCGGCCGGGCCAGGTGGTGAAGACCCAGGTGCCCGCCATCCTCGAGCTCGTCGGGCTGTCGAAGAAGGTGCAGAACTTCCCCGACGAGCTGTCGGGCGGCGAGCAGCAGCGTGTCTCCATCGCCCGGGCGTTCGTGAATCGACCGCTGATCCTGCTGGCCGACGAGCCCACCGGCAACCTCGACCCGGCGACGTCGGTCGGCATCATGCGCCTGCTCGACCGCATCAACCGCACCGGCACGACCGTGGTGATGGCCACGCACGACCGCGGCATCGTCGACACGATGCGCCGCCGAGTCATCGAGCTCGACCGCGGCAACATCGTGCGTGACCAGTCTCGCGGCGTGTACGAGTAGGAGGCCACGTGGCCGTCAAGCTGAACTACGTCGCCCGCGAGACCGGCTCCAACCTCTGGCGCAACGTCTCGCTCACGGTGGCGTCCATCCTCACCGTCGCCGTCTCCCTGTCCCTCTTCGGCGGCGCCCAGATCATCTACCACGGCATCGGGAACGCCACCGCCCGCTGGAAGGGCGGCATCGAGTTCATCGTCTTCATGAACCCCGAGGCCTCCCAGGACCAGCTCGACGCCGTGCGCTCCTCGCTTGTGGACAGCCCCGAGGTCCGCGACGTCACGTTCGTCGACAAGGCGGCTGCCTACGAGGAGTTCAAGCAGCTCTTCGAGCGCTCGCCCGAGATGATCGACGCGGTCGACGAGACGGCCATGCCCCCCTCGTACAAGGTCGCGCCGGCGACCTCGGACGCCGAGATCATCTCCCAGCTCGGCCAGCAGTTCGAGAACGACCCCGGGGTGCGCGAGGTCGTCTTCGCGTTCGAGACCGTGCGCACGATGCAGACCTTCTCGCGCTTCGTCCGCTTGGCGATCATCGGCATCTCCCTCATCCTCATGGGCGCAGCCCTGCTGCTCGTGCTGAACACGATCCGTATGGCCATGTTCGCCCGGCGCCGTGAGATAGAGGTCATGAAACTCGTCGGCGCGACGAACTGGTTCATCCGCGTGCCGTTCATGTTGGAGGGCTTGATACAGGGGGTGGTCGGCGCCTTCGTGGCCATGATCGCCACGTGGGGCCTCAAACGGGGCTTCGACGTCTGGCTGGCCGACAACCAGGACCTGCGCATCTTCCAGGGCTTCCAGGTGTCCAACGCCCAGCTCGGCGGCACGTGGCTGATCCTCATCCTCTTCGGCTGCCTCGTCGGCGCCATCGGCTCGGGCGTCGCCGTCACCCGCTACCTCGACGTCTGACCGGGGTACGCCCTCGGCCATGGAGGACCTGCCCGAGGACCTCGAGCGCCTCGCGGACGCCGCCGGCGTCGTCCCCCGCTACCTGAGCGACCAGGGCGAGCCCATGGCGAGCGCGCCCGAGGACGTGCGGGCCACCCTCGCCCTGTTGGGCCTGGACCTGTCGGCCGGCGCCGACGCCGCCCGGGACGCCCTCCTCGCCGAGCGGGCGGCGAGGCCGCTCGAGCCCGTCGTCGTGGCCTGGGACGGCGTGCTGCCCCACGTGCCCGTCCGGGCGCCCGGTGGCCGCCACGGCGAGCTGTGGCTCGAGCTCGAAGGCGGCGGGGTGCTGGGCCCTCCCGCGGCATGGGGGGCGCCCCCCCTGCCCTTCGGCGAGCACCGGCTCGTGGCCGAGGGGCCGGATTGGCGCTCCGAGGCCGTGGTCCTCGCCGCCCCGACCGTGCCCCACGAGCCCGCCGGACGCCGCTGGGGCGTCTTCCTGCCCCTCCACGCCCTGCGCACGGCCCGCACCCAGGGTGTCGGCGACCTCGCCGACCTGGGGCGGCTCTTCGACTGGGCGCACGAGCGGGGGGCGGCCGCGGTGGTCACGCTGCCCCTGCTCGCCACCTGGCTGGACCACCCCGCCGAGGTGAGCCCCTACTCGCCGGTCAGCCGGCGGGCCTGGAACGAGCTCTACCTCGACCTCGACGGCCTCGGGGCGCCCTCCGCCGGCCCGTCGCCAG
>WHTX01000261.1:0-4502 GCA_009377505.1 Acidimicrobiia bacterium | reverse complement strand
TCGCCAGTGCCGGTGCCGGCGCCCGCGCGGGCGCCGGACGCCATGCTGGACCACGAGGCCGTCTGGGCCTGGAAGCGGCCGTACCTGGCCGCGGCCGCGGCGGGCGCGTTCGAGGGCGAGGCCGCCCCGCAGCTGCACGCCTGGGCGGACCACCACCCGACGGCCAGGGCCTACGCCCGTTTCCGGGGCGCCGTCGCCCGGCACGGCCGCGACTGGCGCCGCTGGCCCGGGCGGATGGGCCGGGGCCAGCTGGCGCCGGGGGACGTGGACGCCGAGGAGGAGCGGCTGCACCTGTTCTGCCAGTGGGCCATGGACCGCCAGCTCGGCGAGCTGGCGGGGCGCGTCGAGGCCCGGGGCCAGCTGCTCGCCCTCGACCTGGCCGTGGGGAGCAACCCGGCGGGGTTCGACGTGTGGCAGGAGCAGGACCTCTTCGTGCACGGGGCTTCGGTCGGCGCCCCGCCCGATTTCCTCTTCTCCCTCGGCCAGGACTGGGGCTTCCCGCCCATGCACCCCTGGCGCTCGCGGGAGAGCGGCCACCGCCACCTGCGTGACTGCCTCCGTCACCACCTGGCCCACGCCCGGCTCCTACGCCTCGATCACGTCATGGGGCTCCACCGGCTTTTCTGGGTGCGCCCCGGGGGCGGGGGGTGCTATGTGCGCTACCCGACCGAGGAGCTGTTCGCCCTCACCTGCCTCGAGGCGTGGCGGCGGGGGGCGACGCTCGTGGGTGAGAACCTGGGCACGGTTCCCATGGAGGTCCACGAAGCGCTCGCCCGGCACGGGGTGCTCGGGACCTGGGTGCAACAGGCGTTCTGGTGGGGCCTCCTGCACGGGGGCTTCCAGGCGGCGCCTGAGGCCTCGGTGGCGAGCTTCTCCACCCACGACATGCCCACCTTCGCCGGGTTCTGGTCCGGGGCGGACATCGAGGACCGTCGGGACCTGGGCCTGCTGGACGAGCGCGCCGCCGCCGCGGAGCACGAGGGGCGCGACGGCCTGCGCCGAGCGGCCCTGGGCTATCTGGGCACCACCCCGCAGGCGTCGATGGCCGAGGCGTTCGCGGCCTCGGTCGGGGAGTTGGCCGACGGTGCCGCCGAACTGGCCGTGGTCAACGCCGAGGACCTCTGGTTCGAGCCTCGGCCGCAGAACGTGCCGGGCACGCTGCACGAGCGGCCGAACTGGCGACGGGTGGCCGCCCTACCCCTCGAGGACTGGGACGAGGCGCCCGCCACCGCCGAGGCGCTGGCCCGGCTTGCTCGGCGGTCCCTGCCCCCCGGGCCTGCGTAGGGGCAAGCCCAGCGCTGAGCCCAGGCGGCCACCGCCCTGGCTGTTCCGCTTCGCGACGAATGCGGTCGGGCCCGGGCCTGGTGCGGGCGGCCGGGCCGGCTCTCGTCGCTGTGGATGTCGGAATCCCGGGATGACCGCCGTCGAGACCGCCGGGCAGGGGCGCAGAGGGCCCACGCCACACTCCACACGGCAATGCGAGCGCCGGCGTCAGGACAGCGCCCGCAGGGCGGCCGTGACCAGCGCGGCGAGCGTGATCACCACGAGGAACGGCGCTCCCCGCCAGGCCGCCAGGCCGCCTGCGCCCACCCCGGCCAACCGGGTGTCGAGGCTGATCCCCGCCCCCTGCCCGATCGTCTGGACGACGATCAGGCCGGCGAGCAGCGCCGCCGGCAGCAGCTGCACGACCACGACCCAGCGGCCGCCCATGGGCAGGCGCGCCCCCGCCTGCACCCCTGACACCTTGAAGGCGTAGGCCCCGGCCGCCAGCGCCAGGATCGGCCACCAGCTCACCCGCCCGCCTCCCCCGGGCCCGGCGGCGGCGTGGCGCGCGTCGCCGCCCGGGCGCCGAGGAGCACACCGAGGGAGGCGACCAGCACCGGGGCGCCGTTGGGCAGGAGGGGCAGCCCCACGGCGGCGACGGCGGCCCCGGCCAGGGCGGAGAGCCTCCCCCCACGCGTCCGCAGGTGGGGGAGGAGCAGGGCGATGAAGCCAGCCGGGAAGGCGGCGTCGAGCCCCAGGGACTCGGGGTCGGCCAGACGGGACCCGCCGAGCGCGCCGAGCATGGTCCCCAGGTTCCAGGCGACGAAGACCGAGATGCCGGTGGCGAAGAAGGCCTCGCGGGCGCGGCGGTCGTCGGGCTGGGCCACCGCCATGGCCGTGGACTCGTCGATGACGAGCTGGGCTGCAGCCAGCCGAGCCGGCACCCGGCGGGGCAGGAGCCGGGCCATGGCCACGCCGTAGATGCCGTTGCGGGCGGCGAGCAGCAGAGCCGACCCGAAGGCGGCGACGAGGGAGCCGCCCGAGGCCACCACCGACACGAGGGCGAACTGCGAGGCGCCGGTGAAGACGAGCAGGGAGAGGGCGGCGGCCTGGGCGACGGACAGGCCGCTCGTCGTGGCCAGCACTCCGAACGCGGTGCCGAAGAGGCCGACAGTGGTGCCGAGCACGATGCCGTCGCGCACGTGTCGATCGGGCCGCCGGGGGCGGGCGTCACCGCCGCCGCCCGCGTTGCCGGTGTCGTCTGGCAAGGGCCCGTCCCCCTCGGATAGCAAGGGCGGACGCTAACCCAAGGGGAACCGTGGCCTACGAGACGATCATCTACGACATCGAGGACCGGGTCCTCACCATCACGATGAACCGGCCCGAGCGCCTGAACGCGTTCAACGGCCAGATGATGACCGAGATGATCGACGCGTTCGACCGGGCAGACGCCGACGACGGCATCCGCGCCGTCATCATCACCGGCGCGGGGCGGGGCTTCTGCGCCGGGGCCGACCTCGAGAAGGGCGCCGACACCTTCAACTACGACAACAACGAGCGTGGTCGCAAGGTCGGCGACGTCGAGCGTGACGGGGGCGGCCTGCTCACCCTGCGCATCTTCGAGTCCCGCAAGCCCGTGATCGCCGCCGTCAACGGCCCCGCCGTGGGCATCGGCATGACTATGCAGCTTCCTATGGACATCCGTATTGCCACGGACAGCGCCCGGTTCGGCTTCGTCTTCAGCCGGCGGGGGATCGTGCCCGAGGCCGCCTCGAGCTGGTTCCTCCCCCGGGTAGTAGGCATCAACCAGGCCCTCGAGTGGACGTTCTCCGGCCGCGTCTTCCCCGCGTCGGAGGCCCTCGCTGGCGGGCTCGTGTCCCGGGTCGTCCCCGATGACCAGCTCGTCCCCACCGCCCGTGAGCTGGCCCTCGAGATCGCCGACAACACCTCGGCCGTCTCGGTCACGCTCATCCGCCACATGATGTGGAAGCTCCTCGGCGCCGACCATCCCATGGAGGCCCACAAGCTCGACTCCCGGGCCATCCAGTCCCTTGGCCGCGGCCCCGACGCCGCCGAGGGCGTGACCTCGTTCCTCGAGAAGCGCCCGCCCAACTTCACCCTCGGCCCGGCCAACGACATGCCCGAGTGGTTCCCGTGGTGGGAGGAGCGCGAGTTCAGCTAGCGGCAGCCGCGGCCCTGGCGGCGGGCGGGCCGAGGGCCCAGCCCACGACGCCCAGCAGCACCGCGGTGGCCGGCCGGACGGCCACGGGCTCCACGAGGGGCGGCACGGGCAGCCACAACTCGCGCCGGGCGAAGCGGGGGAGGAGGGCGACGGCCGCCGCCGCCACGATGCCGTAGGCCGGCTTGGCGGCGAGCGGGATGGGCGGGGCCAAGAGGAAGCACACGCCTTGGCGCGCCTCGGGCGTGACCCGCAGTTCCGCCCGGACGTCGTGGAGGTAGCCCTGGAGGGCCGCCCAGCTGCGGGGGGCGTCGAGGACACCGATGCGCTCGGCCACCTCGGCCATCTCGGCCACATAGCAGTCGAGGTCGGCGCTGCTGAGGCGCCCCTGGCCGTGGCGCTGGTAGGCGCGTGCGAAGCTGTCCACCTCGGTGGCGTGGACCCATGCCAACAGTGCCGGGTCCGTCGCCCGGTAGGGGACGCCGTCGGGGGTGACGCCCCTGATCTGCTCGTGCACGCGCTGTACCGCCTCGATGGCGGCCTCGGCCTCGGCCGTGGAGCCGTAGGTGGTGACCATGACGAAGGCGGCCGTCCGGTGCAGGCGCCGGCCCGGGTCCCGCCGGTAGTCGGAGTGCTCGGCGACCCCGGCCATGGCCAGGGGGTGCAGCGTCTGCAGGAGGAGCGCCCGCAGCCCGCCGATGAGCATCGAACGGTCGGCGTGGACGCGCCAGGTGACGCTGCCCGGGCCGAAGAGGCCGTCGTCACCCTCGGGGCGCCCGAAGGCGGGACCGGGGGTGGACCGGCCGGTGAAGAAGTGGCGGAGGTGGCCGCCCAGCCAGGTCCGGACCTGTTCGACGGGGTCGGGCACAGCCTCCACGCCGCTCAGGGTAGGGGTCCTCCCTGGCCTCGGCCCACGCACGGTCGTCCGCCCGTCAGCCGAAGAACCAGAACCGCCGCTTCCTCTTCCCGTCCTTCTTGCGGCCGGGCCCCGGCCCGGGCTCGGCCGCGGCGGTACCGCTCGCGTCCGCGGTGTCGGGCAGACGTGGGGCCAGGGCCGTCG
>WHTX01000260.1 GCA_009377505.1 Acidimicrobiia bacterium | reverse complement strand
GGAGTGATGGGGACGGGCTCGCCCGTCGGGCCCCGGGGCCAGCACCTCGTTGGTCAGAACGCGCTCGCCGTCCACACCGTCGACCTCCCGCACCGAGGTGACGATCCGCCTACCCCTCGAACGGGCGTGCGTGGCCGCCCCCAACCGCCCCACCACCCCTGCGGAGGACCGATGAACCCGACCGTGCTCGTCGTCGACGACGACCAGGACATCCGTGAGCTCGTGACCTGGAAGCTCGAGGCTGCCGGCTTCGAGGTGGTGGGCGAGGCCGACGGTGAGGCCGGCCTGGCCGCCGCCCTCGAGACCCGCCCCGACCTCGTCCTGCTCGACTGGATGATGCCCCGGCTCAGCGGCCTCGAGGTCTGCCGGGCACTGCGCGACGAGGCGGCGACGGCCCGTGTGCCCGTCATCCTGCTCACCGCCAAGGCGCAGGAAGCCGACGTCCAGCGCGGCTTCGCCGCCGGGGCCGACGACTACATCGTCAAGCCCTTCAGCCCCCGCGAGCTGGTCAGCCGGGTCGACGCCGTGCTCGCCCGCACCGGCGCCCGTTGACCGTGCGCGGGACGAGGCCCCGGCCGCCCCCGGTCCAGGGGTGAGGGCGTGACCCTGCACCAGGCGTTCACCATCGCCCTCATAGCCGTGTCGGCAAGCCTCGTCCTGCTCGTGCTCGTCACCGCCGCCCGCCGGGTGGCCAACGGGCGCTCGGCCGAGCGGCGCGCCCGCCTCGAGGCCGAGGCCCGCCCCGTGCTCCTGGCCGCGATCCACGAGCCCGGCGAGCGTTCGCTCGAGGGGCTCTCCCGGGCGCAGCGCCATACGCTCGAGCGCCTGGCCGCCGGGCTGCTGGGCAAGCTCCGGGGCGAGGACCGCGCCGCCCTCGTCGAGGTGCTCGAGGCCCACGGCGTGCTCGCCGAGGCCGTGCGCCACACACGCAGCCGCTGGGCGCTGCGCCGCGCCCGAGCCGCCGAGCTGCTGGGAGCAGCAGGCTGGTCCCCCGCCCTGTGGGACCTCGCCCGGCTGTGCACGGACCGGCGGGCCGAGGTCCGCCTCGTGGCCGCCCGGGCGCTGGCCAAACTCGGCGACCCCGTCGCCGTCCCCGTGCTGCTCGCCACGCTCGAGCCCCCGGCCAGGCTGCCCGTCGGCACCGTCGCCATGGCCCTCGCCCGCATCACCGAAGGCGCCGCTCCCCGGCTCCGGGTCGCCCTCGCCTCGTCGGCTCCCCAGGCCCGGGCCATCGCCGCCGACCTGTTGGGCCTGCACGGCGCGGTCGTGGCCGTCGACGAGCTCGGGGTGGTCCTGCGGGACGACCCCGAGGCCCCGGTGCGCGCCGCCTGCGCCCGGGCGCTCGGTCGCATCGGCTCGCCCCGCTGCGTGGCGCCCCTCCTCGACGCCGCCGGCGCCGACCCGGCCGACGCCGTTCGGGCCGAGGCCGTAGGCGCGCTCGGCCTCGCCGGCTCGCCCCGGGCAGTGCCCGTGCTCGCCCGGGCGCTCGAGGAGGGCACGGCCGAGGTGTCCGAGCGGGCCGCAGCCGCCCTCGCCGTCCTCGGGCCCAAGGCCCGCTCCGTCCTCCGACTCCGCCGTGCGGTGCCCGGCCCCGCTGGTGAGCGGGCCGGCGCGGCGCTGGCCCGAGCCGAACTGGCCGACGACGGCCGACGCCGCCGAGCGCCCGCCGCCCGGCGCGCCGCCTGACCCCGGCCGCCGGCACGGCAGCGACCCGCCCCGGGAGCCCCCATGCGAGAGACCGTCCTCAACGCCCTCGTCGCCTTCGACTGGTTCGTCCTCGGCTACTTCCTCGCCCTCAACACCCTCTACGCCCTCCTCGTCGGCATCGCCGCCGCGGACTTCGCCCGCCACCTGCGGCGCGTGCCCATGGCCGGCCACGACGACACCTTCGCCAACCCCCTCACCCCGGGCGTGTCGATCCTCATCCCCGCCCACAACGAGGAGGCGGCGATCGTCGAATCGGTGCGCTCCATGCTCGGGCAGCGCTACCCGCTCCTCGAGGTGGTCGTGGCCGAGGACGGCTCCACCGACGCCACCTTCGACGTGCTCGACGAGGCGTTCGACCTCGTGGAGGTGCCGACGCGGCTCGAGGGCGCCGTGCCCTACTCGGGCCGGGTCCACGCCACCTACGTGGCCAGGGGCGGCGAGCCCCTCACCGTTCTGCGCAAGGCGTCCGTGGGCCGGCGCGCCGACGCCGTGAACGCCGCCCTCGACGCCGCCCGCCACCCGCTCGTGTGCATGGTCGACGCCGACGCCGTGCTCGACGAGACGGCCCTGCTCCGGGTGGCCAAGCCCTTCATCGACGATCCCGAGCACGTCGTCGCCGCGGGTGGGGTGATCCGCGCCGCCAACGGCTGCCACATCGAGCGAGGCCAGCTCACAGACGCCCGCATGCCCCGGGGCTGGTTGGCCCGGATCCAGGTCATCGAGTACCTGCGGGCGTTCCTCCTCGGCCGCACCGGATGGTCCCGCCTCGGCGGCCTGCTCATCATCTCGGGCGCCTTCGGCCTGTTCCGCCGGGACCTCGTCCTCGAGGTCGGCGGCCTCGACACGACCTCCCTCGGCGAGGACGCCGAGCTCGTCGCCCGCATGCACCGCCACCTGCGCGAGCGCCGCCAGCCCTACCGGGTCGTGTTCGTCACCGAGCCCGTGTGCTGGACCGAGGTGCCCGAGACCCTGGGCACGCTCGGCCGCCAGCGCAAGCGGTGGTCGTGCGGGCTGGCCGAGACGCTGTGGGCGCACCAGCGCATGCTCGGCAACCCGCGCTACGGGCGCATCGGCACGTTGGTGATGCCCTACTTCCTCGTCTTCGAGCTGCTCGGCCCCGTGGTGGAGCTCGTCGGTGTGGCCGCGGTCGTCCTCGGCCTGGTCTTCGGCGTCGTGGACACGACTTCGCCCTGCTCTTCGCGGCCGCCGCCATCGGCTACGGCACCCTGCTCTCGGTCACGTCGCTCACCGTCGAGGAGTTCTCCTACCACCGCTACCGGCGGTGGGGCGACCTCGGCGCCGCCCTCGCCGCCTCCCTGCTCGAGAACGTCGGCTTCCGCCAGCTCCACGCCTGGTGGCGCCTCCAGGGGCTCTGGCAGGCGCTGCGCCGCAACGGGGGCGAGTGGGGCGTCATGGAGCGCCGCGGCTTCGGGCCAGCCGGGGACGCGCCGGGCATCGTGGCCGGGCACGCCCAGTCGCCGGGGGCCCCCGATCCCCAGTAGGTTCCGGGCCGGGACCTTGCCGAGTCCCCGGCCGGGACACAGCCGAGCCGCCAGGAGGGACGACATGAAGCTCGCCACCAGCATCGGGTTCTTCGACGGCGACCCGGCCAAGTACGCCCGACGCGTCCGCGACCTCGAAGCCGCGGGCGTCGACCTCGTGTGGAGCGGGGAGATCTACGGGTTCGACCTGGCCAGCAGCCTCGCCTTCCTCGCCGGGCAGACCGAGCGGGTCGAGCTCATGTCGGGCATCTTCCCCGTCTACTCGCGCACCCCGGCGCTCATCGCCCAGACGGCCGCCACCATCGACGCCCTCTCCGGGGGCCGGTTCAACCTCGGCCTCGGGACGTCGGGCCCCCAGGTCATCGAAGGCTGGCACGGCGTGCCCTTCGACAAGCCCATCGCCCGCACCCGCGAGGTCGTCGACATCTGCCGCAAGGTCTGGGCGCGCGAGCCCCTCACCTACGAGGGCAAGGCCTACACGCTGCCCCTGCCCGCCGGCCAGGGCACGGGGTTCGGCAAGCCGCTCAAGTTCATGGGCACCCCGGTGCGCCAGGACCTGCCCATCTGGATCGCCGCCATCGGCCCCAAGAACGTGGAGCTGGCCGCCGAGGTGGCCAACGGGTGGCAACCGATCTTCTTCGTGCCCGACAAGTTCCGTGACGTCTGGGGGGGCGCCCTCGCTGCCGGCCAGGCCAAGCGCGACCCGGCCCTCGGCCCGCTGAAGATCGTCGCCGGGGGGATCGTCGCCTTCGGCAAAGGGGCCGAGGTCGCCCAGGCCCGCGACGCGGCGCGAGGCAACGCCGGCTTCTACGTGGGCGGCATGGGCGCCCGCGAGAAGAACTTCTACAACGACCTGTTCTGCCGCTACGGCTGGGAGGCCGAGGCCAAGGAGATCCAGGACCTGTTCCTGTCGGGCAAGCGCGCCGAGGCCATGGCCAAGGTGCCCGACGCCTACCTCGACCAGGCCACCCTCGCCGGTGACGAGGGCTGGGTGCGCGAGCGCATCTCGGTCTACAAGGAGGTCGGCGTGAGCTACCTCGACGTCAACCCGATGGGCGAGGACCACCTCGCCATCATCGAGAAGGTGAAAGCGTGGGCGGAGTGACCGCCGCCCGCTGACCGTGCCGGCCCCCGTGATGAGGCGAAAGCCTACGGTGAAGGGCCGTTCACACAGCGTTCACGCCGGGTACGCTCCCCGTCGTGACCCTCGACACGCGCCGCCCGGTGGGGCCGCCGAACAGGCTCCTCCAAGCAGCCGAGTCCAGGGTGGTCGTGGAGTTCTTCGGGTTCCTGGCCAGCTCGCCCTGTGTCGGCTTCCTGCCCCGGGGCGACGGGCACCCGGTGCTCGTGCTGCCCGGCTTCACCGGCACGGACGACTCGACCGAGCCGCTGCGCTGGGTGTTGCGGACCCTCGGCTACGAGGCGCGCGGCTGGGACCTCGGCCGCAACGTCGGCCCCACCGACTTCGTGCTCGACGGCATGGAGGCCCGCCTCGAGATCCTCCACCGCCAGTACGGCGAGCCCGTCAGCCTCGTCGGGTGGAGCCTCGGCGGCATCTACGCCCGCGAGCTCGCCCGGGACAACCCCGCTGCCGTCCGCCAGGTGGTCACGCTGGGGAGCCCGTTCCGCATGCGCCGCGACGACCGCTCCTCCATCCAGCACCTCGCCGACCTGTTCGAGGAGAGCTGGCGCCCCGGGGCGCTGCGGCGGGCACTCGCCGAGCGGGACAAGCCGCCGCTGCCCGTGCCCAGCACCGCCATCTACTCCCGCTCTGATGGCGTCGTGAGCTGGGAGCTCTGTGTCGACGACGCTGTCGGCCAGCACGAGAACGTCGAGGTCTACGGCAGCCACACCGGCCTCGGGTTCAACCCCTGGGCCGTGTACGCCGTGGCCGACCGCCTGGCCCTGCACGCCGACGGCTGGCGGCCCTTCCGGCCGCCCCTCGCCCTGCGCTGCTGGTTCCCCCGCGCCGTCGACCGCAGCCCGGCCGACTGACCGCTCTGGCTGGCGCCGTGCTCCCGCGAGCCCGGTGCCTCACGGCGTGAGCTGTACCTTGATCGAGCCGCTCGTCTTGTCGGCCGCGGTCGAGAAGGCCTCGTTCACCTCGTCGAGGGTGAAGCGGTGGGTGACGAGCGGGCGGAGCTCGGGCGCGGAGCGGGCCAGCAGGGCGACACCGATGTCGAAGTCGCTGCGTCCACCCGCCCGGCCGTAGCAGTTCGAGCCGACGAGGCGCAGCTCCTTCGTGGAGAAGTCGAGGGCAGGCAGCCGGGGCGGCGTTCCGAACACCCCGAGCATGGCGATGGTCCCCCCGGGCCGGGCCAGCGCCACCGCCTCGCCCAGGGTCTTCGCCTCACCGCCGACGGTCTCGATGACCTGGTCGAAGCTGGCCTCGTCGCCCGCTTCGAGAGCCTGCGCCCCGAGGCGGTCGGCCATTCTGGCCTGGACGGGGTGCCGGGCGCTGATGCGCACCTCGGCCGCTCCCGCCGCCCGGGCGGCGAGCACGGCCATGAGCCCGATCGTGCCGGCACCGAGCACCGCCACCCGGTCCCCGAGGCCCACCGCGGCGAGGCGCACGCCGCGGGCACACACGGCGAGCGGCTCGGCCAGGGCGCCGTCGGTCGCCGAGAGGGCCCTGGGCAGGGGGTACAAGCAGCCGGCGGGGACGACCAGGTACTCGGCCAGCCCGCCCCGCGCGCTCACCCCGAACAGCGTGCGGGCCGGGCAGCGGTTGTACTGGCCGGCCCGGCAGGCCGGGCAGGCCCCGCAGCCCACGAGGGGCTCAACGGCCACCACCGTGCCGGGCTCGGGCCCCGGCACGCCCTCGCCCAGGGCGTCGACCGTGCCGCCCACCTCGTGGCCGGGCAGAAGGCCGGCAGGCGAGGGGAACGAGCCCCGGAAGAAATGGAGGTCGGTGCCACAGATGCCCACCGAGCTCACCCGCACCCGCGCCCAACCGGGCCGGGGCTCGGGCACCGGGCGATCGGCCACGTCGAGGGAGCCCGAGCTGTTCCACACCGCAGCCTTCATGCGTCGTCCTCCTCGTCCGAGGTCGCAGGCCGCCCGGCCGACGGCGTCGTAAGCTCCGGGCACCAGCGTTCTTCCCGGGGGGGTCGAACGGCTAGAGGGGGGCACGACGTTGGCGACCTACATCATGCTCAGCAGTCTCACCGACGAGGGCCGCAAGACCCTCAAGGAACGCCCCGAGCGACTGGCCGAGGTCAACAAGGAGGTCGAGACCATGGGGGGCCGTGTCACCGCACAGTACGCCATCCTCGGCGGCTATGACTTCGTGAACGTGATCGAAGCGCCGAGCAACGAGGTCATCGCCCGCATCTCCGTCGAGCTCGGCTCTCGGGGAACGTTGTCGATGACCACCTACCCCGCCATGTCCGTCAAGGCGTTCACCGAGATGCTGAGCGGCAGCCCGAAGGAAGGCTGACGTGGCCCGCTTCGTCGTGCTCACCCGCATGACCAAGGACGGGATAGCGGCGATCCGCGACGACCCGGCCCGGCTCACCGAGCTCGGGGCGAGCATCGCCGAGGCCGGCGGCCGGGTCGTGGAGCAGCACGCGCTCCTCGGGGACCACGACCTGTTCACCGTGGTCGACCTGCCCGACAACGACGTGGCCGAGCGGCTCGTCACCGAGCACCTCGGCCTGGCCAAGAGCGGGCAGGAGATCTTCCCCGCGATCGACATCGCGCTGTTCACACGGTTGCTGGGCCAGACGACGGAGACCTGCGGCCCGTACCGCTGGCAGGTCACCGCACCGGCCCGGGTCGTGCGCCGCTGCTTCCGCCGCTACGCCTACACGGGCGAGGTGGCGAAGTACTGCAGGCCGTACACGGTCGACGGCCGGGAGCACCTCGAGGGCCTGCGCGGCCCGGCGGTCTTCATCGCCAACCACTCGAGCCACCTCGACGCCGCCGCCCTCTACAGCGCCCTGCCCTCCCGCTACCAGGCCCGTGTCGCGTTCGGCAGCGCGGCCGACCGCTGGTTCCTCAAGGGGCGCAAGGGCATCACCAAACAGGGTTGGTGGAACTCCCTCGTCTACAACACCTACCCGATCAAGCGAGGCGGCGGCCGAGCGTCCCTCGACTACGCCGACTGGCTGGTCGCCAAGGGCTGGTCGATGGTCATCTTCCCCGAGGGGACGCGGTCCTCGAACGGCCGCATGGCGCGGTTCCGGGTAGGTCCGGCGCTGCTCGCCCTCGGCCACCAGATCCCTGTGGTGCCCCTGTACATGGAGGGGTTGTCGGCCATCCGCCCCAAGGGCACGAAGGCGTTGGTGGCTGGCCCGGTGACGGTGCGCATCGGCGCGCCCCTGCGCTTCGACCCGGGCACCGACCCCAAGGACGCCACCAAGGAGATGTACAAGGCCGTCGAGGCCTTGCGGGCCGCCGTCCACCAGCACATACGCCTGGTCGACCTGCGCGACCCCGAGCCCGCCCTCGATGCCGTGCCGAGCCTCGGCTGAGGCGAGCCCGAGACCGCGCAGGCTTAGCCTGAATGCACCGCGTCAGTAGTGGTGGGGGGGTTTGACCTAGTCGTGAGGGGGGTGTGCTTACGTGGTCAGGGGTTTCGCCGTGTTCGGGGCGTGTTGATCTAGATATCT
>WHTX01000259.1 GCA_009377505.1 Acidimicrobiia bacterium | reverse complement strand
CCGCCGGGCGATGGCCAGGTGCTCCGTGACCGTCTCCAGGCGGCCATCGGCCGCCACCCGGCACACGCCACGGGACACCGTGCCCTCCGTCGAGAGCGTGTTGGCCAGGCGGTAGGCGACGAGGTGGTAGGTGGTGGGGCTGCGGCCGCCGGGCGCGGCGAGGGCGCGGCCGAGCTCGTCGAGGGCGGCGGCGCCGTAGTAGTCGTCTGCGTTGACCACGGCGAACGGCCCGCGAACCTCGCCCCGGGCCGAGAGCACGGCGTGGCCGGTGCCCCAGGGACGGTCGCGGGGTGGCGCGCCGGCGTCGGCGGCGCTCGTGTCGAGGTCCTGGCAGAGGAGCGTGAAGGAGGCGGCATCGGCGTGGAAGCGGGCGAGGTGGTCGCCCACGGCGTCGCGGATGGCTTCGCGCACGACGAGCACGACCGGCCCGAAGCCGGCCCGCCGGGCGTCGGCGATGGTGTAGTCGAGCAGCGCCTCGCCGCCCGGGCCGACCTCGGCGAGCTGCTTCGTCCCCCCGAAGCGGGAGCCGATGCCCGCGGCCATGACGACGAGGGTGGGGGCCACGCTGGTCACCTGGGAAGCATAGGGAGCACCGGCCGTCCTGCCCGCCAGGGCAGGGTCAGCCGCCGGTCATGCTCCAGTGCCAGGGCTCGGAGGGGATGGTGTTCGCGAACCCGAAACGGCCGGCGTTGGCCGCCAGCCAGGCCCAGGCGCCGGGCAGGTCCTGGAAGTCGACGGCCAGGCCCTGCTCGTGGAGGGACGTCCCCGGTACGGCGGTGGGCACGGCGCAGGCCCCGGAGGGCTTGCGCCAGATGTCGTCGAGCGTGGGCCCGCAGTGCGCCTGGCGAAGGAGGACCTGGTCGGCGGTGGAGCGGTAGCCCGAACCGGCCAGCACCACCCCCTGGGCCTTCGCGGCCTGCACCATGGCGTCGAGGGCAGGGGCGATGGGGCTTGCGACCATGATGCCGTGCACCTGCACCAGCGGCCCCGCTGTCGGGCTCTGGCCGGGCACGGGGAGGGCGTAGACCGAGGCCCGGGCGAGCACGTCGGCCACATAGTCGTTGGAGGGGTTGTAGCCGAAGACGGCTCGGCGTGTCCTGTCGGCGCTGCCCACCTCGCCCCCGGCGGAGGAGCACAGGTGTACGGCGCTGGCCCGGGCGGCGTCGTAGAGGTTCTGGGGGTCGGCGATGCCGTCGCCGTTCCCGTCCCTGCCGTTTGCCCGCCACGACGAGGGCAGGTGCTGCAACGGGCCCATGGCCCGGTCGAACAGGGGGTCGCCGTCGAGGCGGCCCTGGTCGCTGTCCCCGATCACCGCGGTGCCGGCGAGCGCCCCGTCGAGACGGGGCCCGTAGATGGCCGGGCGGACGTTGCCGGCCAGGTCGGCGGCGGCCCCGCCGTAGCGCCCGTGGTCCGTCTCGATGGCCGCGATGCCGGCGAGCAGCCACCAGCTCAACCCCGGGCAGGCGTCGGGGCTGGCCGCGGCCTTGGCGTAGGCGTCCACGGCGACGGCGGGGATGCCCAGCCGGGTGGCGCTGTCCGGTGAGGGCGCGGCGGCGGCCAGGGGCACGGCGGAGGCGACCGGGTCGGGGCCGGCCACGTCGACACCGAGGAAGACCACCGACGCGGCCACGGGCACGAAGATCAGCAGCAGCGACACCAGGCCCACGCCTATGAGAGCACGATGTCTCATGAGGCTCGCGGCCGGGCTCGGGAGCGGCTCATCCCTCCTCACCCGTCGTCGGCGCGGGCGGCGGCACAGCGGGCGCCTCGGGCGGCGGGGGGACCGGGGCGATCGGGTTGTAGGCGGGGACCGAGGCGTGGTGGCTGGCGGTGACTCGACGCGCCGTCACCGGCTCGGCGGGGGCGGGCGAGGGCGGTGGTGGGATCGGCCACCCGCCGTCGTGGCCGTTCGCCCCGTTGCCGTTGTGGCCGTTGCCACCGCCGTTGGCGCCGGCGTAGCCGTTGGCGCCGCTGAAGGGCCCGGGCCCGCCTCCTGCCGGGCTGGCCCCGGCACCGTTCGACGGGGCGGTGTGGCCCTCGTGAGCCGTGAGGTCGAGCAGCAGGTCGTCCTTGCGCCCCTGCCCATCCCCGGAGCGGCCGCGGTCGACGGCGTCGCCTTGGGCGCTGAGGCCCGAGAACGCGCCCCCGGAGACCGGCGGGCCCGAGGCGTAGCCGGCGCCGGGGCGTGGCGCGGCTCCCGTGGCCGCCGCCGTGGCGAAGCTGCCGGCGGGCCCGCTGGCCGCCCCGTTCGGGCCGGGCGCGGGAGCCCCGTTGCGGGGCTGGCCGGGGATGCCGTACGAGCCGTTCGACGGCTGGCCGTTCGGCGCTCCCTGCACCGGCCCGCTGCCGTTGGCCGTGCCGTTGGCCGTGGAGGCCCGAGCAGCAGCGGTGGCGAAGACGAGGGAGGGGACGGTGGCCGGCTGGGGCCCGGCCGTGCCCACCGGCATGGCGCCGCTCGAGCCGCCGCCCCTGGCCACAGCCGGGCTGGACATTGGCGACCGCCCGCCGCGGGACCCTCCGCCGGTGGCGGTGCCTGTGCGCCGGCCCTCGGCGTCGGTCGTGTTGCCGCCTGTGGCCACGGCCGTCTTCTGGGCCACGCCGAGCACGGCGGCCGCCGCCATGCTGCCTCGTGCCGCGGGGCCAGCGGCTACGGTGGCGGCCCCGGTGGCCAGCTTGGCCGTGCCTGCCCGCGCCCCGCCCACCGCGGTGCGGGTGCGGTCGCTCATGGCGTGCACGGGGTCGCGCACGCCCGGCATGACGTGCTGCTTGTCGAGCCGAGCGGCGAGCGGCTTGGGCGTCTCGGGCCCCGCGGTCGGGATGCCGGCCCGCACCAGCGCCCGGTCGGCCTTCACCGTCGTCGCCTTGTAGATGCCGTCGGCCACGACCCGCCGCTTCATCCACAGGGCGAGGTTGGCCGCGTTGATCAGCACCAACTTGGCGATGAGGTCGATCCGTACCCCGCCCACGGTCACGTTGAAGTCGATCCCGGTGAGGATCAGCAGGTCGATGAGGGCCATCGCCGAGAGCACGACCACGGGCGCGATGATGCCGAGCATCGCCTTGACGGCGAAAAGGGCCCACCGGCCGGCGAGGTGGCGCGTCGAGGCGATCGCGCCGAGCAGCAGTGCGCCCGGGGCGATGACGAAGGCGATCGCCAGGCGGAACTGGGCGATCAGCAGGCTGAACGCCACCAGGATCATGAACAGGGCCGCGGGGAGCACGCCGAGGAACAACAAGCCGGCGTCGATGGCCCGCTCCGTCGTCGGGTTCTGGTTGAAGGCCGCCTCCTCCCGGCAGCCGGCGTCACGCATGATCTGGCGGGGCGTGCCCGACGTGCCGTGGGGGCCGCGGGCCAGCACCTCTCGCCCGGCCTGTGCGCAAGCGCCCTCGAGCGGGTTCCCGTAGTTGAGCAGGGCCCATGGCTCGGCCACGAGCGCCTGGGCCATGCCCGTCTGCACGGCGTCGACGCCGTTCCCCTGGCTGTCCCCGGCGAGCCCGACGATGACCGAGGAGATGCCCGCGCCGAACTCGCTGGCCGCTTGGTAGTAGCGGTCGATGTTGGAGACCATCATCCCGGCGAGCGCGATCATCACCACGCCGATGAGCGCCTCGCGGAGCCCATGGATGAGGCGCGCCGTGAGCAGGTACCAGCCGGCGATGAAGGCGGCCAGCACGGCGACCCCGGCCCGCAGTCCCGAGGGGCCGATGAAGCTGCCCTCGAGGTGGTTGACGGCATCGCGGACCAGGTCGGCCAGCAGGCTGAGCAGAGGGAAGTCGAAGGCCCAGCCGACGATGAGCAGGGCCAGCTTGACGATCGTGACGGTGGCGGCGAAAGCCCACGAGGCGATCATCCCGGTGACCGTGCGGCGGCCCTGCTCCTGGGAGGTGGGGACCGGCAGGTTCAGGTTGACGCCGGGGATGTCCACGCCGAGGAAGTCGTCCTTGCCGTCCTCGTTCGTGGAGTACATGTAGTCGTAGGCGTCGAGCGGGAAGTCCCCGTACTGCCCGCCGGGCACGAGCCGGTTCACCGGGGCGGGCTCGGGTGGGAGCGTGGTCGCCGTCGGCGGCACGGTAGCCGAGGAGGGCGAGACCGAGGACGGCGAGGTCGACGAGCCGGACCAGGTGCTCGGCGTCGTGGACGTGGAGGTCGCCGCCGTCGTCGGCGGGGCCTCCTGGGCGAGCGCCGGGCTGGCGCCGGCAGCGGCGATCGACCACAACGAGGCGAACAGCACCACGACCAGGGCTACGGGCGCGAGACGCGCCCGCCGCTGCCGGGCAGCAGCCACGTCAGGCCCCTGTGGAGCTGTGCAAGGCCCCTACGATCGAGTTCGCCTGGTCCACTGCCGATCGCTCCTGTGGAAAGATGCCGATGCAGCGGCTCTGACGTGGGACGCTAGCAGCGCCGTACGCCCATGGCCGCACGCCCCGTCTCCGTGCAACTACTTTACGAGTCCGTGACGACCTAAGCCTTGAGCAAGGTCACCCAATCTCGCGGTTCGTGGTCAAATCGGCGCTTTTCGTGACGATGAGGGGGATCTACCACGGGCCAGGCCACGGCGCCCATCATCTCCGAACGGTGTGACACCTCGGGCGATGGGCGCTCCTTGCCCGGGCGCCCGCCGGCAGCGGGTCCGGTGAGCAGATGTGCCCACCGGCTCAGGCCGCGGCTTCGGCGCCCGTCTTGGGCTTGGGCTCGGCCTCGTCGCCCGGCGTGGTGAGGATGACCTTGGCGAGCGTGGGGTCGATGGCCGGCAGCACCTGGATGAGCGCGGTGCGGCCGCGCACGTCACGGAAGATGCAGCGGCCACGGGACAGGTGGCGCTCGACGAGCTCGATGCGATCGGCCGAGGGCGGCAGGCTGAGCATGGACAGCGCGTCGCTCGTGGCCTTGCCCGCCTGGCGGAAGACGAGCTTGATGTCGACCTGGTCGGCGATCTCGGGCGGGTAGTCCGTGGGCAGCTGGGACGCCAACCACGCGGCCACGAACTCCTTGCGCCCGGCGCGGATGATCTGCTCGACGAGGGCCTTGCCGTGCTCGTTGGCGGTCAGCGCCCAGGCCTCGTCGAGGAGGATGGCGCCGAAGCGGGCCCGGTCCGACATGATCGAGGCCTGGGACACGGCGGTGATCAGGTACAGCAGCGACAGGCCGAAGGCCTGCTCGGGCAGGGGGTTCTCGGTGCCCGCCTCGGGCAGCGTCAGCCACGGCACCGAGATGCACACGTAGCCGGCGGTGAGGTCCACGGGGGCGAGGTTGGGGGCGAGCACGGCCGCGGCGCCGCTCATGGCCCGGTAGATGTCGGCCACCCGGGCCACGTCGACGGTGTCGCGCCGCTGGCGCAGCGCCTCGATCACGTCGGCCATGCGCCCCCCGGCCATCGCCACCTTCTCCACCTCCTCGCGGATGCCCGCCCCGATAGGGGACAGCAGGTCGACGCGGGTGAGGATGGAGAGGAAGGCGGTGGCCACGGTGGTGGCCTGGTCACGGTCGATGATGCAGGCGAGCGGGTCGAGGGAGACGTTGCCGACGCGGAAGTCGACGACCTGGGCGTCGGGCACGGCGTCGGCCAGGGTGACGTACTCGCGTGAGGCCGAGCGGTCGACGACCACCACCTGGCCCCCCGACAGCACGGTCGCCCAGGTCATGGACTTGAGGGTGTAGCTCTTGCCCGAGCCAGGGCTGCCGGTGGCCAGCACCGAGCCCGAACGGTCGAGGTCCCGGGGGCCGTAGCCGGGGTCGACGTAGACGAGCTCGGCGAGGCCGGAGGAGAGGTTTACGGCCAGGGGGATGCCGGCCGGGTCGCCCACGTCGCTCGTGCAGTAGGGGGCGCCGCCGGCGAGGTCGTGGGGCAGGAGGTAGTGCTGGTAGTCCATCAGCGCCCGGGGCCGTGAGGCGCCGGGCTGGCCCGCCCGCACGAGGGGCACCTGGCCGCCGATGGGCCGGGCCAGGCTGTACACACCGGCCGGGTAGCGGGCGGTGAGCGCCCGGGCGCGGGCCTCGAGCACGGCGCGGTCGGGGGCGCCGATCACGAACCACATGCCGACGCGCAGCAGCTTCGTGCCCGGGCTCGCCTCGAGGGTGGCACGTAGCTCGCGCAGGTCACGGTCGGCCCTCTGCACCGAGTCGGGCAGCCCTGTCGGCTCGCCCGAGTACTCCTCGTGCTGGCCGACGATGTTGCGATGGCGCCGGGTGAGGAAGCGTTGGGCGGGGCCGGCGTCCATGGGCTCGACGAAGCAGAACCAGTCGACGGGGAAGGGGTCACCGTCGAGGTTGGCGCTCGCCGCCGTGTACCACCAGCCGGCCAGCCCGTCGGGGTAGGTGGCCTCGGTGGGCAGGTCGGCCACCACGATGGCGGTCTGGTAGCCGAGCTCGCCCTCGGGGGTCTCGACGCGGATGTAGTTGCGGCGGAAGCCTCGGCCCTCGTCCTCGCGGCTGCCGCCCTCGTACCAGATGGCGTCGTTGAGGGCGAGCAGGCGGCCGCTGGGGGAGTCCTGGCGGTCGGGCCAGGTCGAGTTGGCGGGCTCGCCCCACGTGGCCCGCCGGGGGGTGCGGGCGATCATCCACTCGATGTCCGCGGCCGTGGCCCGGCGGTGCTCGATGGGCCCGAACGCCTCGAGCTCGATGGCGGTGACCTGGCGCAGCGCCGTCTCGACGTCGTCCTCGGAGCGCCAGGTGCGGCGCTTGGAGAACAGCGCCCCGGGCAGGAAGCCGCGGCTGGCGTCGAGCGCCGCCTTCCAGGTCGAGCCGCGGCCGTCGGGCAGGCGGGCGGCCAGCCAGAACGTGCGGTGGTACACGGTGCGCCCCTCGAGCTGGGAGAGGATGCGCTGCACGTAGGAGCCCCAGCGCGGCGGCACGGGGTCGTGCAGCATGAGGCCCTCGAGGACGGAGTGGGGGGTGGGCTCGCACAGGCTGAACAGCAGGGAGGGGCCGGGCAGGTTGTTGACCATGTGGCTGATCGCCCCGTGCGCCCGCATCTTGTCCCGGGCGGGCACCAAGGGCCCGAAGGCGAAGGGCTGGAGCTGCCAGACGGCCCAGACCCCGCCGTCGTCGGCGGACCACACGAGGCTGCCGACCACGTCGGTGGCATGGGGGGTCACGCCGTGAGCTCCTTGGGGCGGCCGCTGTCACGCGCCGGCGTGTCCCGGGGGCGGGCCAGCTCCTTGGGCCGGGGAGGCAGGGTGAGGTCGGCGACGGGCACCACCGTCGGCCAGCGGGCGTGGCGGCGGGTCGAGGTCTTCACCCGGCGCCCGTGCACCCGCGGCCCCGACCCCGTCAGGTACTCCGCCAGCCCAGCGAGGGCCTGGAGGCTGTTGCGCCCCTCGGCGCGGACCCGCTTGGCCACGACCACCCCGCCGAAGACGGCCACGGCCACCATGGCGAGGGCGACGCGGGAGCCGAAGACCTGGGCGAGCAGGGGGCGGACGACGAGGGCGGCGCCGACGCCGATGGCGCCGACGATGAGCTGGGGGACGGAGAGCTGGAAGGGCAGCTGGTAGCCGCCGACGCGGCCGAGCACGAGGGGGTGGCGCACAGCACGGGTGTAGGAGCGGACCGTCGTGTTGGCGACGGCGTCCTCCTCGACCGCGTGGCGGTCCTCCGCGCGCGTCAAGCCCGCTCCTCTGGCGCGGGGACGACCATCACCGCGGGAGCGCCGTTGTCGCGGTTCTGGATGTCCTCGGCGGCCTTCCGCCCGAACCAATCCGCGTTGTAGAGGTAGCCGAGCACGAGGGCGCCGATCACCATGGCGCTGACCGTGGCCATGGCGCTCTTGGTCTTGGACCACGTGGTCAACACGACGACTCCGACGATCAGCAGGCCAGCCAGCTGGATGAGGCCGATGCCGTCGTTGATGTAGCTCCTGATCACCTCGGTCATCTGCGGGGGTGCCTTTCGT
>WHTX01000258.1 GCA_009377505.1 Acidimicrobiia bacterium | reverse complement strand
CTGGTTGCGGTCGCTCTGGGTGCCGTCGAGCACGTCCCGGTCGTAGGACGCGGCCACGACGGGGTGCCCGCAGACGTCGCCCGCCCCGCCGACGAGCCCGTCGGCGACCGCGGCGTCCTCCACGTCGGAGGTCTGCCCGGCGAGGGGGCCGTACTCGACGAAACCGCCGTCGAAGAGGGCGGCCAACCTCCGGTGGGCGTTGGGGCAGCCGCCCGTGGCCGCGGCCCGGGCGTCGAGGATCTGCTGGATCGCCTCCTGCTCCACCGGGCCCCTCGTCAGGTGGCTCCGGCGGCGGCGCCGGCGAGGTCGTCGGTCTCGGGGCTCACGTCCCGCAGCCTTGCACAGGCCGTTCAGCCTTGACGCATTCCGATATGGGAATATGATCGGCCGGCGCGCAGGGCCGCGTCGACGTCGGGCCGCGTCGGGGCCTTGCGTCGGGAGCTGGCGCCGAACCGAGGCGTCACGAGAGGAGAGGGGAACGTCATGAGCGAGGTCGCAGAGCGCTACCGGAACGTTGCTCGGGGCTTCACCGAGCGGGCCGCGGCGGTGCCCGCCGGCGCGTGGGGGAACCCCGCCCCCTGCGCAGGCTGGGTGGCGAGGGACGTCGTGCGCCACCTCGTCGAGTGGGTGCCTCCCTTCCTCGAGGCCGGCGCCGGAGTCGAGCTGGCGGCGGGCCCTGGGGCGGACGAGGACCCTGCAGGGGCGTGGCGCGCCATGAGCGATGGCATCCAGGCGCTCCTGGACGACCCGGCGTCCGACTCGCGTGAGTTCGCCCACCCCATGGCCGGGCGCCACCCGCTCGACCAGGCCATTGCCATGTTCATCCTCAGCGACGTCCTAGTCCACACCTGGGACCTGGCCCGGGCGACGGGCCTCGACGAGACCTTGGACGCGGGCGAGGTGAAGGTCATGCTCGCCGGGATCGAGCCCATGGACGAGGCGCTGCGGGCGAGCGGTCACTACGGCCCGAGGGTCGAGGTGCCCGAGGGCGCCGACGAGCAGACGAGGCTCATCGCCTTCACCGGCCGCCAGCCGTAGTCGGGCCCTGCTCCGCTCGCTGGTTGGCCGGGGCCAGCACGGCGCGGGCGCGAACGCTACGACCGATGAGATCTCCTCGGCTGCCCGGTCCCTACGCGAAGCGAAAGGGGCCCACACATGACGAGCTATGTGACCTCGGTCGACGGGACGCAGATCGCCTTCGACAGCTTCGGCCACGGCCCACCCGTCGTCGTGGTGAGCGGGATGTTCTGCGATCGGCAGACGACCCAGGACCTAGCCGAGCTGTTGGCGCAACGGTTCACCGTGGTCAACTACGACCGCCGTGGGCGGGGCGGGAGCGGCGACACCTTGCCCTATGCCGTCGACCGGGAGGTCGAGGACCTCGCAGCGCTGATCGTCGAGGCCGGGGGTACGGCGGCGGTGTACGGCCATTCCTCGGGGGCGGGCCTCGCCCTCAACGCGGCGGCCGGCGGCGTGCCCATCACCCGACTCGTCCTGCACGAGCCGCCGTACGGGCCCGACGACGAAGACAGCAAGGAGAGCGCGCGGGAGCTCGCGGAGAACGTCCGGGCGGCCCTCGCCGAGGATCGCCGTGCTGACGCCGTAAAGCTCTTCCTGGTCGACTCGGGCATGCCCCCGGACATTGTCGACGGGCTGAGCACCGATCCGGCGATGCACGCCGTGGCCCCGACGATGTCCTACGACTTCGAGGTCATGGGCGACGTCAGCCACGGGGGCACGATCCCGGAGGACCTCGTCCGGGCCATCACCGTCCCGACGCTGGTGATGGCCGGCGGGGCGAGCCCGGAGTTCTTCCGGGACACTGCCGCCCGGGTCGCGGCGATCCTGTCGACCGGGCGGTACCAGGTGCTCGAAGGCCAGGACCACGGCGCGCCCGCAGACGTCGTCGCACCAGTGGTGGCCGACTTCCTCGCCACCTCGTCCCTGGGCGCCCCTCAGGCCTACGGCCGGAACTGGAGTGCCCGGGGGACGAGCCCGGCGGGCTGGCAGACGACCTTGTAGGCCGTTTCCACCCACTCGCAGACGAGCTGGCGGGTGTCCCGAGGGTCGATCATCTCCTCGATCTGGAACCTGGACAGCGGCCCCACCGGGCCCCGGGCGCTCTCGATGCGGGCGTTGAGCTCGGCCCGCAGGGCCGCGGGGTCCGACGCCTCGGCCAGCTGGCGCTTGTAGGCCGCCTCGATGCCGCCCTCGGGGGGGATGCCGCCCACGTCGGCGGCCGGCCACGCCACCCGGACCTGGGGCTGGGACTGCGGCGTTGCGTAGTTGTTGCCGGCCACGCCGAAGCTCCGCCGCATGACCACGGTGAAGATGGGCACGCCGACCTGGGCGAACGCCACCATCCACTCGGCGCCCTTGCGGATGGTCCCCGCGACCTCGTGCTCGAGGCCCACGGCGAAGCCCGGGTTGTCGACCAGGTTGAGGATGGGCACGTGGAAGAGGTCACAGAGGTCCAGGTGGCGCGTGAGCTTGTCGCAGCCGTCGGCGGTGAGGGCGCCGCCGTTGACGTGCCGGCTGTCCGAGGCGATGATGCCGAGCGGGTGGCCGTTGAAGCGCACGAAGCCCGTGACCTGGTCCGTGCCCCACAACGGCCCCACCTCGAAGAAGGAGCCCTCGTCGGCCATCAGCTCGATGGCCCGGCGGATGTCGAACGTCGTCGTGCGCTTGCGGGGGATGAGCCTGGACAGCTCCTCCTCGCGCCGGTCCGGCGGGTCGCTCGGGCTCGCTGGCAGCACGGGGGGCGCGTCGTAGACGCTCGAGGGCAGGTAGGAGAGGAAGCGCCTGGCCAGCGCCGCCGCCTCCTCCTCGGTCTCGGCCAGGTTGTCCACGGAGCCGTTGCGGCAGTGGATGTGCCACCCGCCGAGCTCCTCCTTGGTGATGTCGTAGCCCATGGCGTGGCTCACGACCGGCGGCCCGGCCACGAAGAGCTGGGCGATGTCGCGGACCATGACCGAGAAGTGGCCGAGCACGGCCTTGGCGGCGCCGATGCCCACCACGCTGCCGAGCAGCATGTTGACCACGGGGACGGTGGACAGCTGCTCGGTGTACGCCGTGCTGCCCAGGTGCCCGGGCAGGAACGAACCGCCGCCGCCCGCCACCCGCGGCCGGCCCGCGGTGATCGCGCCCGAGCTCTCCTTCGCCGCGCTCTCGCCGTCTTTCTTCTGCTCGGGCACCATCGCCGCCACGCTGCCGCCCCCTGACGAGCCGTCCAGCATCCGCACGGAGGGGACGCGCAGCTCCAGGGACAGGCGGTCGAGGTGGAAGCTCTTCGCCCCGATCGCGCCGTCGGCGTGCCCACCTCGCGACGTGAAGTCGTCGGCGCACACGACCGCAGTGCGGCCCTCGATCCGCCCGCGCCCGCCGACGTGGTTGGCGGGGGTGAAGGCGGCCACGCCGCCGTCCTCGTCGTAGGAGGCGAACCCGGCGATGCTGCCCACCTCGCGGAACGAGCCCTCGTCGAGGAGCAGCGCGATCCGCTCCCGGCAGGTGAGCTTGCCGCGGCTGCGCTGGCGGAGGACCCCGGGGTCCTGCGAGCCGGGCGCCAGGCGGGCGTGGGCGAGCCCCTGCAGGGTGCGGACCTCGTCGAGAATGGGCGCCCAGGTGCCCTCGCCGTCCCGTGGCCGGGACGCGGCGCGCCCCTCGGCGTCGCCCTCCGTCGGCGTGATCACGGCCAGGACCTGTCCTGTCGCGACCGTGTCCCCGCGGCTCACGGGCAGCACGGCGGCCACCACGCCCGCGCACGGCGCGGCCACGATGGTCTCCATCTTCATCGCCGTGACCACCACTACCGTGTCGCCGGGGGCCACCGTGTCGCCCTCACTCACGGCCAGCTCCACCACGGAGCTGGCCATGGGGCATTCGACGCCTCGCTGGCCGGTGCCCACCTCCAGCACGTGGAGGAGCGACACGGGCGCGTCGGGCGCGGCCGGCGCCAACGCGCCGCCACCGGCTGCTCCCCCCGCCGCCGCCGTCGTCGCCTGCTGCTCCAGGAAGGCCAGCGTCCCGGTCTCGTGGCCGTCGGACGCGGCGGCGCCCACGAGCTCGGGCTGCTCTGCCCGCAGGGACGACCCCGCCAGCAGGGAAGACTCTCCCAGCAGGGAGGTTCGTGCGTCGCCGGCCCGGACGCCGGGGTGGGACAGGATGGCGCGCAGTTGGGCCAGGTTCGTGGGCAGCCCGGCGACGTGGAACTCGTAGAGCGCCCGAAGCGTCCGGTCGACGGCGGACTCGAAGGACGACGTGGAGTTGGACGAGCAGACCACCTTGGCCAGCAGCGGGTCGAACTGGGGCGGCGGCGTGTAGCCCGAGTAGCCGCAGGCATCGACCCGCACGCCCGGGCCCGAAGGCTCCTTGTATGCGGTGATGGTGCCGGTGCCGGTGGCGACGACCCTGGCCTGCACGGCGAAGCCCCGTGGCGCGCCGACGGCCTGCTGGTCGCCGAGGCCCAGCGAGGCCAAGGAGGCGCCGGCAGCGAGGTGGAACTGCGCCTCGACGATGTCGATGCCCGTCACCTGCTCGGTGACCGTGTGCTCGACCTGGAGGCGGGGGTTGCACTCGATGAAGAAGTGCTCGCCCGTCTCGGGGGAGACGAGGAACTCCACCGTCCCGGCGTTCACGTAGTCCGCAGCTCGGACGAGCGTGATGGCGTCGGCGAGGATCCGGGCCCGCAGCTCGTCGTCGAGGGCCGGCGCCGGGGCCGCCTCCACCACCTTCTGGTTGCGCAGTTGCACCGAGCAGTCCCGCTCGTGGAGGTGGACCGCGTTGCCGTGCACGTCGGCGAGGACCTGTACCTCGATGTGCCGCGGCCGCAGGACGAGCCGCTCGACGAACAGGGAGCCGTCGCCGAAGGTGGCCTCGGCCTCGCTGCGGCAGCGGTTGAACGCCTCGGCCAGTTCGCCGGCGCCGGTGACGGCGCGCATGCCGCGCCCGCCCCCGCCCGCCGACGCCTTGAGCATGACGGGGTAGCCGAGCTCGCTCGCCAGTCCCGCCGCATCGCTCGACGAGGCCACAGGCCCCGAGCTGCCGGGCACGACGGGGATACCCAGCGACTGGGCGAGCAGGCGTGCCCGGACCTTGTCACCGAACAAGGAGATCGCGGCGGGCGACGGGCCGATGAACGTGAGGCCCTCCGAGGCGCACTGTTCGGCGAACGAGGCGTTCTCGGACAGGAAGCCGTAGCCGGGGTGGACGCAGTCGCACCCGCCGGCCTTCGCCGCCTCGATGAGCGCCCTGGCGTCCAGGTAGGCGCTGACCGGGCCCCCTTCCCCGCTGCTGATCTGGAGCGCCGCGGTCGTGAGCCGCGTGTGGAGGGAGAGGGCGTCGACGGGGGCGTAGACGGCCACGGACTCGAGGCCCAGCGCGGAGGCGGCCTTGGCGATGCGTATGGCGATCTCGCCGCGGTTGCTGATCAACACTCGCTCGTGCAGTCCCACGCCTGGCCCCCTGCTGCGGGCCGCGTCATCCGGGCCCGACCTCGCGACGGCGAGACTGATCCAGCGGGGCGGCGCGTGTCCAGCTCAGGTGACTGGGGGTCCGTGACCCTCGTGAGTTGGGCACGCGATCCGCAATACCGCCACCTGCCCGGCCCCCGCCACCTACCATGACCGGCGATGTCCCCCCCTCCGCCGACCGTCGAGGACGGGCCCGGGCCGCTGGCCGGAGCCGACCTCGAGCGCACCTTGGAGTCGCACCGCCGGGAGCTCACCGGCTACTGCTACCGCATGCTCGGGGCAGGGTCCGAGGCCGAGGACGCCGTCCAGGAGACGATGGTGCGAGCGTGGCGCTCCATCGGGGGTTTCGAGGGGCGCTCGTCGATTCGGTCCTGGCTCTACCGCATCGCCGGCAACGTGTGCGTCGACATGCACCGCAGCCCCCAGCGCCGGGCACGGCCCATGGAGATGGGGCCGTCGTCGTCCAGCGCCGATGCCGTCCTCGGCCCTCCGCTGGGCGAGCACATGTGGGTGCAGCCCATCGCCGACGAGCGTGTCATCGCGCTCGACGGCGACCCCGCCGAGGTGGCGGCGTCGCGGGACTCGATCCGGCTCGCCTTCGTCGCCGCGCTGCAGCGCCTTCCGGCCCGGCAGCGCTCGGTGCTGATCCTCTGCGAGGTGTTGCGCTGGCAGGCGAGCGAGGTGGCCGAACTGCTCGACACGAGCGTGGCCTCGGTGAACAGCGCGCTGCAGCGGGCCCGAGCCACCCTGGCGTCCGCCCAGGGCGAGGCGCTCGACGCGACGGTCGACGCCGAGCACCAGGCCCTGTTGGCGCGCTACGTCGACGCCTTCGAGCGCTACGACATCCCGGCGCTCGTCGGGCTGCTGCGCGACGACGTGGTGATCTCGATGCCGCCCTTCGACCTGTGGCTGCAGGGGCCGGACAACGTGGCCGGCTGGTTCCTGGGCGAGGGCAGCGTCTGCCAGGGCGGTCGCCTGGTCCCGATCGACGTGAACGGGACGGCCGGCTTCGGCAACTACCACCTCGTCCGGCCCGGGCTGTGGGAGCCCTTCGCCATCCAGGTGGTCGAGGTGGCCGGGGGCAGGATCGTGGGCCACCACAACTTCCTGTACCCGGAGCGCTTCGCCGAGTTCGGCCTGCCGCCCCGCCTCGAGGCGTAGCAGCCAGCGGGCGCGCCCCCGGGGCTACAGTCCCCGGCCGGAACCGTCGTCGGTACGGCTCGGAGGGGAAGGCCAGCGTGCCTCGCCAGGACGCCACGAACTCGCCAGGATCGGCATCCGCGCAGGACACCACCGTCCAGGTCACCGTGAGGTCCTCCGACCTGGGAGCGGACCAGTACGTCCGGGGCGAGGTCTACTTCACGTACTTCGAGCAGAGCCGCCTGGAGCACCTTCGGCGTTTGGGGATCGTCCCGACCTTCCCCGCTCCACCTGACGCCCCCAACTACTTCGCCATCCTCGAGACCACGGCGCGCTACCGGGAGTCGGCGCTGTTCGGAGACGTCCTGACCGTGGTGACGACCACGCAGGAGGTCCGCAACCGCAGTTTCACGCTCGCGTTCCAGATCCTGCGGTCCGAGACGGGCGTGCTGCTGACCGAAGGGCGATCCGTGCAGGTCTGGCTCGACGCAGATCGCCGGCCGGCGGCGATCCCCGAGGCATGGCGCAGCCGGCTGGAAGCGAGCATCTCCGGCTAGCCGTCGGCCGATCAGCCCGGCTGGCCACCGTAGCCGGACGTGTGCTGGCCGGCGGCGCCGGGGGAGTGGGCTGCTAGACGACCTATTCCAAGGGGTCCCTGCGGTGGTGACATGAGTAATCCATGATCGGTGTTGCTTGATCCGTTCGACCTTGGAGGTCTCGTGGACGCCGATCTGGACTCCCTCGTGACGGCCCTGTACCTGAAGATCGATGACACGTTGAAGGATCGCACCCAGCTCTGCCTTGGCGGCCGAAGGTGGGGATCGCCCCGAAGTTGTCCGACGGTGGCCCACTCAGCTCACCCCACCCAAACCGGCATTCCCCGGGTCTGCAGAATGACCCCACTCTTGCTGGTCACCGCCTGCAACCCTCCCGATCGGGGCGAACACCCAACCTGGCCAGTCGGGGGAAACACGCGCCCCACCGCTCCGCGGTGGCGTACTCCCAGTTCAGGCCACAGAATCAGGTCCGTCGTGTCATTACCAACTGCGGACCCCCGGGCACGTTCTGACGTCCCCGTGTTTCCGGAGTCGGTTGGTGTGGTTGAGCGGTGCTTTCTGCAACGCTTTGGGCGTGTGCCAGCGATATCGTCCGACCAGTTCGCGTCAGATGGTCCCGAAGAACGACTCTGCCGCAGCGTTGATGCTCCTATAGATCGTCAAGTTGTTTGTGGGGGCCTGGGTGGGGGGAGGAGGGCATAGACCTCGCGGGCGACGAAGCGCTTGAGGCAGCGGATGATCTCCTTC
>WHTX01000257.1 GCA_009377505.1 Acidimicrobiia bacterium | reverse complement strand
CCCGCGATGCGATTCACGACCTGTTTCTCGAGCACGTCATGGCCCACGCGCCGGGCTATGACAAACTGCTGACGTGGACGTCGGCCCCCGTCATGCCGACGCCGGGCGCCGTCGGCAACATCCTCCGGCGGATCGCCAAAAGAACCCCGGCTGCTTCGAGAAGCGACGAAAAAGGGGTCAGGCCTCATTTCCGGTCCGGCCGTGAAAATTCACTCGGCTCCGACGCACCGGAAATGAGGCCAGACCCCTTTTTCGAAACGCAGGGCATCAACGCCGTCGGCGTCGACATCGGCGGGGCGACGACCGACGTGTTCAGCGTGTTCGACGGCACCTTCAACCGGACGGTGTCGGCGAACCTCGGCATGAGCTATTCGATCTCGAACGTCGTCGCCGAAGCGACGCTCGCGAACGTCCTCCGCTGGGTCCATCTCGACATGGAAGAGCGCGAGCTGCGGAACCGCATCAAGAACAAGATGATCCGCCCGACGACGATCCCGCAGACGCTCGACGCCCTGATCTTTGAACAGGCGTTGCCCCGCTCGTCGTAGCGGATGCGAACGCTGTGTCCCAGCGGATCGGTGGCGGTGACCAGCTTGCCGCGCAGGTCGCCGGGGCCGGAGCGCTCCTGCGCCGTGGCCAGCTGCTCGCGAGCCGCCTCGGCGTACTCGGGCGCCGACACGGCTCGCAGGACCCCGACCGGGGTGGGCTGGTCGACGGCGTGGGAGAGCTGGGCCAGCAGGAACGCCAGGCCGGGTTCGGGGCGGGCCTCGTCGTGCACGAGCAGGGCGTCCTCGCCGACGTCGGCGACGTCCACCACCCGGGCCTGCCCATCGGTGCCCACAACGACGCCCATGGCCCCGTCGGGGCCGAAGCGGACGGGCTTGCCGTGCTCGAGGTCGATGAGCATGGTCTCGCGGTTCTGGCGGGTGGTGAGGGTCTCCCAGGCGCCGTCGTTGAAGACGTTGCAGTTCTGCAGGATCTCCACGAACCCGGCGCCCTTGTGGTCGTGGGCCCGCTTGAGCGTCTTGATCATGTGCTGTCGGTCCATATCGTGGGTGCGGGCGACGAAGGTCGCCCCGGCCCCGATGGCCACGGAGAGCGGGTTGAACGGCGCGTCGATCGACCCGAAGGGGGTCGACTTGGTCACCTTGCCCAGCTCGGACGTCGGCGAGTACTGGCCCTTCGTGAGGCCGTAGATCATGTTGTTGAACAGCAGCATCGTCACGTTCACGTTGCGGCGCAGGGCGTGCAGCAGGTGGTTGCCGCCGATGGACAGCAGGTCGCCGTCGCCGCCCACGACCCAGATGTCGAGGTCGGGCCGGGCCATGGCCAGCCCGGTGGCGATGGCGGGGGCACGGCCATGGATGCCGTGCATGCCGTAGGTGTTCATGTAGTAGGGGAAGCGGGCGGCGCAGCCGATGCCCGAGATGAACACCGTGTTCTCGCGGCTGACGCCGAGGTCGGGCATGAGCTGCCGCACGGCGGTCAGGATCGAGTAGTCACCGCACCCCGGGCACCACCGGACCTCCTGGTCCGTCTTCCAGTCCGCGGGCGTCGAGACGGGCGCGGTGTGGTCGTGTTCTTGGACGACGTCGGTCATCGCTCAGTTCTCCCCCAGCGCAGCAAGGATGTGCTGCTCGACCTCGGCTGCTGTGAACGGGACCCCCTCGACCTTGCTGACGGCTCGGGCGTCGACGAGGTACTCGGCGCGGACCAGCCGTGAGAGCTGGCCCGAGTTCATCTCCGGCACGAGCACCCGCGGGTAGCGGCGGAGGACGTCGCCCAGGTTCGCCGGGAAGGGGTTCAGGTGGACGAGGTGGCAGTTCGCCACCCGCCGGCCCCGGGCGCGCACCCGGTCGACGGCGGTGACGATGGCCCCCCAGGTGGAGCCCCAGCCGAGCACCAGCAGCTCGGCGTCCTCCACGTCGCCGCCGACCTCGGCGGCGGGGATGTCCTTGGCGATGCCGGCGATCTTGGCGGCCCGGGTGGCGACCATGTGGCCGTGGTTCTCGGGCGTGTAGGAGATGTTGCCCGACCCGTCCTCCTTCTCGATCCCGCCGATGCGGTGCATCAGCCCGGGCGTCCCGGGCAGCGCCCACTGCCTGGCCAGGGTGCCGGCGTCGCGGACGTAGGGCCAGTGCACGCCCTCCCCGGTCTCGGGGTCGACGTGGTTGGGCTCGGTGGCGAAGGTGGTCGAGATGTCGGGCAGCGTGGCCGGGTCGGGCAGCAGCCAGGGCTCCGAGCCGTTGGCCAGGTAGCCGTCGGACAGCAGCACCACCGGCGTGCGGTACTTGAGGGCGATCCGGGCCGCTTCGATGGCCACGTCGAAGCAGTGGCTCGGCGAGTAGGCAGCGATGATCGGCACCGGGGCTTCGGAGTGGCGGCCGTACATGGCCATCATGAGGTCGGCGGCCTCGGTCTTGGTGGGCAGTCCCGTAGACGGCCCGCCCCGCTGGATGTCGATGAGGATCAGCGGCAGCTCGAGGCTCACGGCCAGGCCCATGGCCTCGGCCTTGAGGGCGACGCCCGGGCCCGAGGTGGTCGTCAGCGCCAGGCTGCCGCCGAAGGCGGCGCCGATGGCGGAGCAGACGCCGGCGATCTCGTCCTCGGCCTGCAGGGTCCGCACCCCGAAGCTCTTGTGCTTGGAGAGCTCGTGGAGGATGTCCGAGGCCGGGGTGATCGGGTACGAGCCGAGGAACACGGGCAACTTGGCGAGCTGGCCGGCGGCCACGAGGCCCCAGGAGAGGGCCGTGTTGCCGTTGATGGACGTGTACACGCCGGGCGGCTGCGTGGCCGGCTTCACCTGGAAGCGGGACCCCTCCAGCTCCGCCGTCTCGCCGAAGGCGTGCCCGGCGTGGAAGGCGAGCAGGTTGGCGTTCATGACCTGCTCGTTGCGCCCGAATCGCTCGCGGATCCAGGAGAGCGTCTGCTCGATGGGGCGGGTGTACATCCAGCTCACGAGGCCGAGCGCGAAGAAGTTCTTCGACCGCTCAGCGTCGCGGGGCTTCACGCCCGCGGGGGCGACGGCCCCCTTCGTGAGGTCGGTCATCGGGACGTCGATGACCCGGTAGCCCGAGAGGGAGCCGTCGTCGCGGGGGTCGAAGGCGTAGCCCGCCTTGGCCAGGTCGCGCTCGTTGAAGGCGTCCGTGTTGAGGATGATGGTGCCCCCGGCCTCGAGCTTGGACAGCTCGTTGCGCAGGGCGGCGGGGTTCATGGCCACGAGCACGCTCGGGGCGTCACCGGGCGTGGTGACGTCGTGGTCCGAGATCTGGACCTGGAACGCGGACACCCCGGCGAGCGTGCCCGCAGGGGCACGGATCTCGGCAGGGAAGTCGGGCATGGTGGCCAGATCGTTGCCGAGCAACGCGCTGGCGCTCGTGAACCGCTCGCCGGTGAGCTGCATGCCGTCGCCAGAATCTCCCGCGAAGCGGATGACGACGTGGTCGATCGGCTCGGCATTCCCGGCACCATCGCCGGGCCGAGTCTCGATGTCGGTCACGGGTAAGTTCCCCCTTCCAAGGCACTCACCGCCCCAGCGCCGCGGGGCGACACCCCAACCTAACGCGCCCGGGAGGACACTACGTAACCACCCCTCCGCCGACTTGACGGCCTCGTCAGGCAATGGTGACGGAGGAGTCGAGGTACACGTCCTGGATGGCCTGGAGCAGTTCGACACCCTCGGCGCGGGGCCGCTGGAACGCCTTGCGGCCCGAGATGAGGCCCGTGCCCCCGGCTCGCTTGTTGACGACCGCCGTCCGCACCGCGGCGGCGAGGTCGCCGGCGCCCTTGGACTCGCCGCCGGAGTTGATGAGGCCGATGCGGCCCATGTAGCAGTTCGCCACCTGCCACCGGGTCAGGTCGATGGGGTGGTCGGTGGTGAGCTGGTCGTACACCAGGGCGTTGGTGCGCCCGTAGCCCGAGAAGGCGTTGAAGCCGCCGTTCACCTCCGGGGCCTTCTGCTTGATGATGTCGGCCTCGATCGTCACGCCCAGGTGGTTGGCCTGGCCCGTGAGGTCGGCCGAGACGTGGTGGTCGACGCCGTCGACCTTGAAGGCGCTGTTGCGCAGGTAGCACCAGAGCACGGTGAACATGCCGAGCTGGTGGGCGTGGGCGAACGCCTCGGCCACCTCCTGGAGCTGGCGGGTGGACTGGTCCGAGCCGAAGTAGATCGTGGCGCCGACGCCAGAGGCGCCGAGGTCGTAGGCCTGTTCGACGGAGCCGAACATGACCTGGTCGAACTGGTTGGGGTACGTCAGGAGCTCGTTGTGGTTGAGCTTGACGATGAAGGGGATCCGGTACGCGTAGCGGCGCGACACCGCGGCGAGCACGCCGAAGGTGCTGGCCACCGCGTTGCAGCCCCCGTCGATGGCGAGCTCCACGATGTTCTTCGGGTCGAAGTAAGCCGGGTTGGGCGCGAAGCTCGCCGCCGCCGAGTGCTCGATGCCCTGGTCGACGGGCAGGATCGAGAGGTAGCCCGTGCGGGCCAGCCGCCCGGCGCCGAAGAGCGTGCCGAGGTTGCGCAGCACCTGGGGCGAGCGGTCGGTGTCGACGAGCACCCGGTCGATGAAATCGGGTCCCGGCGTGACGAGGTCTTCCTTGGGAACGCCCTTGGAGACGTGGGAGAGCAGCTGCTCGGCCTCGTCGCCCAGCAGGCTGGCGTAGTCTGCCACTGGCCGCATCCTCCGTGGTCGGTTGGTCGCACCTGGTCCGCGATCGGTCGCGTCGAGGCTACCTCCTGGCGGCGCGCCGGTAGCGAAGCAGGCGGGTCGACTCGTTGAGCGCCTGGTCGAGGACGAGCTCCCAGGCGAGGTCGCACGGCCCGTCCACGAGGCGGGTGCCGGCGCCGAAGATGCGGGGCTCGAGCGTGATGACGAGCTCGTCCACGAGGTCGGCGGCGAGGAAGAGGGTGTTGACGCGGCCCCCGCCGAGCAGCGCGCAGCGCTCGTAGCCCCGCTCCACGAGCCCGGCGATGACCTCCGCCGGGGGAGCGTCGCTGAACTCGAGCGCCCCGGGGACGGCGTCCTCCGCGTAGGCCTCGGGCCGGCGGGTGAGCACGACTCGCAGCCGCTGGCTGGCGATCGAGGAGGTGATGGGCACGCGGTCGACGTCGTAGGTGGCGGAGCCGAAGACCGAGCAGTCGCACGTGGCCATGGTGGCGCGGAAGTGCTCGGCGTCCTCCCGAGAGGCCCAGGAGGCGGTGCCGAGCCCGTCGTGGAAGGTGATGTAGCCGTCGATGGACTGGACGGCCACGAGGATGACCTCCACCGGGGTTCAGGCGCGGACGTCGACGACGACCCGGCCCCGCACCTTTCCCTCGAGGATGGCGGCGGCGGTGCTGGGCACCTGGTCGAGCCCGATGCGCGTGGTCATGGCCTCGAGCTTGTCGAGGTCGAGGTCGCCGGCCAGCCGCTGCCAGGCTTGGCGACGGACGGCGAGGGGGGCCATGACCGAGTCGATGCCGGCGAGGGTGACGCCCCGGATGATGAAGGGGTAGACGGTGCTCGGCAGGTCGGTGCCGCCGGCGAGCCCGCAGGCGACGACCGTGCCGCCGTAGCTGGTCGAGGCCAGGGCGTTGGCGAGGGTGGCCCCGCCGACGGCGTCGACGGCTCCGGCCCAGCGCTCGGCGAGGAGGGGGCGCTTGGACGCCTCGGAGAGCTCGGACCGGTCGATGACGTCCGCCGCCCCCAGCCCGCTCAGGTACTCCGCCTCCTCGGGCCGCCCCGTCGACGCCACGACGCGGTAGCCGAGCTTGGCGAGCAGGGCCACGGCGACCGAGCCCACGCCTCCAGCGGCGCCGGTGACCAGCACGTCGCCCCCGTCGGGGGCCACGCCGTGGCGCTCGAGGGCGAGCACGCACAGCATCGCCGTGTAGCCCGCCGTCCCGATGGCCATGGCCGCCTCGGTGCTGATGCCCCCGGGCAGGGCGACCAGCCAGTCTCCTCTGACCCGGGCGCGCTCGGCGAAGCCGCCCCAGTGGCCCTCGCCGACCCCGAAGCCGTTGAGCACGACCTGCTGGCCGGCCGAGAAGTCGGCGTGCCCGCTCTCGGCCACGGTTCCGGCGAGGTCGATGCCGGCGACCATGGGGAAGTCCCGCACGACGGGCTTGCCGTTCACCACAGCCAGCCCGTCCTTGTAGTTCACCGTCGAGAACTCGACGTCGACCACCACGTCGCCCTCGGGCAGGTCAGCATCGTCGAGCTCCCGCACTTCGGGGCGTGGGCCGCCGTCTGCCGCTTCGAGGACCAGGGCACGGAACATGCGCCGGACCCTACGGGAGCCGGCCCACCAGCCTCAACCGAGCCCCCGTACCCGCGTCGTGACGTCGAAGAAGTCGGGCTCGGCGGCGGACACCCGCCGGAAGAGGTCCCGTGCCCTCGGCAGGTCGCCCGAGCGCTCGTAGAGGTCGGCGAGGGCGTACATCCGGCGTAGGTGGAACTCCCGCGGCCGGTCGGGCAACCGGAACCCCTGCTCGAGAAGGCGGATCGCGTCGGGCAGGCGCCCCCGGTCGGCCAGCGCGCCGGAGGCGACGATCCTGCCCTCGGTGACGAGCTCGGCCGACGGCGAGGTCGAGCGCAGCTCGTCCCAGAGCCGCTCCACCTCGTCCCAACGCCGCAACGCCCGGTAGCAGTCGGCGAGCACGGGGTGCTGCTCGGCCGAGCCGCTCAGGGCGTTGAAGGCCTCGAGCTCGCGGGCCGCCTCTCCCCACCGGCCCACCCGGTACAGGGCCAAGCCGTACAGCTCGCGCGCCGCGGCCAGGTCGGGAGCATCCCCAGCGACGGACCGCAACAGGGGGAGGGCCTCGTCCACACGGTCGGCGCCGTAAGACTTCGCCGCCTGGCGGAGCCGGCGCTCGAGCCGCGGCGACCGGTCGCGGCCTACCGCCCGCTCGACCTCCTCCCGGTCGACGTGGACCGGGGTCGACTCACCACTCCGCCGGCTCTCCGCACGGCGAGCCCCCTTGCCCGCGCTGACCCGCCGCTCTTGGGGCCCAGGCGCGCCGTGGTCGGGGACGGGAGCCTGGCGGGTGACCTGGCGCGCCCCGGCGCGGCCCTCGAGCAGCCGGTCAGCGGCCTTGCGGGCCACGCCCCCCCAGGCTGGGTCCCCGGCGCCACGCGGCGCCTGGCGAGCCCGGGGCCCGGCGCGACCCTCGTCCCCGTCCCTGGGGCCCGACGACCTCCGGGCCGCCCCGCGCCCGCCTCCGCTGCGCTGCCCGACGCCTTTGCCCCGGGACGAGTCCGCACCGCGGCGCGGCGGCCCGCCCCCGGACCGCTGCTCCTTGCGCCCCTCGGCCACGTCAATCGACTCCCTCGCGCAGCCACGCCGGCCGCAGGCCGGACACGCTAGTGCCGTGTCCACCATCGTTGGCGACGTTCGGCCGAGTCAGCCTCGTCGCTCGGAAGGAGGATGACGCAGCCAGGGTGGTGTCCCCCGGCGAGGAAGACGACGCTGCGAGCGGCGGGCATGGCCGGCGTGAACGCGGCGAACGTTGGTGGACATGGCACTCGTGCCGTGTCCAGGCCAAAAACGGGAGAGAGGCCCCCACGGATGGGGGCCTCTCGATCCTCGAAGTAACCGGCGGCGACCTACTCTCCCGGGGCGAATCCACCCAAGTACCATCGGCGCTGGAGGGCTTAACTTCCGTGTTCGGAATGGGAACGGGTGTTTCCCCACCGCTATGACCACCGGCGATCTAGCTGACGCGCGTCGATGACACGTCGTCGAGAATTCCATAGCGAGCACGAGCTTCTGGTCAGATCCAAGCCCTCGGCCGATTAGTACCGGTCGGCTGAACGAGTTGCCCCGCTTACACCTCCGGCCTATCAACGTGGTGGTCTACCACGGGCCTTACCGGGTTAACCCCGTGGGGGTCCTCATCTTGGGACGAGCTTCCCGCTTAGATGCTTTCAGCGGTTATCCCTTCCGTAGGTCGCTAACCAGCCA